>NZ_BAABIA010000007.1:0-327634 GCF_039542385.1 Prosthecobacter algae
GCCCCCCACCTGCACCTGCTCATCCAGGACGACGGCACTGGCTTCGATCCCCGCCTCCTCAGCCACCCGCCCCCCGGCCACTACGGCCTCGCCGGTCTCAAAGAACGCGCCGCCAAAATCCGCGCCCACCTCGAGATCACCACCCATCCGCAAACCGGCACCCGCATCTCCCTGCGCCTGCCCCTCAGCCTCTCGTCCCATGCAGCCACCCACTGAAAACACCATCCGCGTCATGATCGTGGACGACCACTTCTTCACCCGCATCGGCCTCACCGCCGCCCTCAATCTCGAGGAAGGCATCGGCGTCATCGCCGAAGGCACCTGCGGCCAGGACGCCATCGACCTCTACACCCAGCACCGGCCCGATGTCGTCGTCCTCGACGGCCACCTCCCCGACATGCACGGCACCGATGCCGCCCGTGAAATCGTCAAACGCTACGATGCCGCCCGCCTCCTCCTCTTCTCCGTCGAAGAGACCGAAGAAGACATCCACCGCGCCGTCACCGCCGGCGTCCGTGGTTACCTGCCCAAGACCGCCTCCCGGCCCGATCTCATCCACGCCATCCGCACCCTCGCCTCCGGCCGCCGCTACTTCCCCCAGCCCGTCCTCGGCAAGCTCCAGGAACGCCGCAGCCACGTCACCCTCTCCGCTCGTGAGCAAGTCGTCCTCCAACACATGGCCAAAGGCTGGCCCAACAAACTCATCGCCGCCGAAATGGCCGTCTCCACCGAGACCGTCAAGACCTACGTCGCCCGCATCCTCAGCAAGCTCGACGTCCAAGACCGCACCCAAGCCGTCATGACCGCCCTTGATCGCGGCCTGCTGCGGAGGTAGGAGGGAGGGGAAAAAGCAGAAAGAGGAAATGGGAAAGCAGAGGGGGGAGAAAGGGGCCGAGTGTTCAGTGCTCAGTTCGGAGGTCAAGAAGTCAAAGGTCAAAGACGTCAAGAAGCCGCAAAGCGTCCTGGACTGCGCCAGTCCTCTGGCGCTTTCGAAAAGCTCACCCGCACTCGTTCGCAGCATGGAGCGCGGGCGTCCCGCCTGCTGTTTCCTGCGTCCTCGCGGGAAACCGTTCTCCCATCCCGCAGCCCACCCGTCCCCCCCAAGCCCCAATGCTCCCAGCGGGAGCCCGGAACGTAGCCGGTGGTGAAGGTGGCGCAGCCACCGGGAACCACCGGACCCCAACCTAACAAACGATGCCAATTAAGACCGCGTCCTGAAGGGACGCTGGAAACCTCCGTCCGCCCCCACATCCTCAGAGCTTTCCCCGCCCCCCAAGGAGCGGGACTTGCCAAGTCCCGGCCTCTGAATCTGCGCATGTCCTCACAGGCACCTTCTGGAGAATGGTAAAAAGAGGGCGGGTGAAAAATGAAGCCATCGAAAAGGGCATCAGCCAATAGATGATCTAACACCTTGTTAGACTGGCTCCGCCGCAACGCGGTGGATGGCTTGAAGACCCACTATGCCCACGACCCAAGACCCCTTCGCCAGAGAGGATGCCCTGGAGGCTGGCAGGGGGGGGAAGTGCCTGCTATGGGGTGGCATTGTTCTTTCCTAACTAATTGGACCAATGAGTGGGGAATGGTGATCAAATCCGAGTTTCTTGGCCATCTCAGAGGTTTCAAAAGCAGCAATGGCTTCGAAAGTGGTGACAAAGATAAAAAATAGCTCGGTGCTGTCAGCAATGTCACAGGTGACATGGATCGAATAAGATTCACCAATGCTATTCAGGAACTCCATAACCATTGGAACCAAGTCATGAACAAGCATACGCTCGCTTTTCACGATGAAAGACAGCATCCGAAAGCTGCTTGCATCATGACTCATATAAAAATCGATTTCCTCATCTTCCAACCCGCTTTTAGAGCCTACAAAACCGGCATTTGTCAGGCAATCGAATAATCTGCATCCATTCTCATACACACGATCCGCAAATTCCAGGCGGTCATTTTCAGAGGTGAAAAAAATCGGCGGATGAGGCTGCCCAACAAGCTGATCAACAGCAAATGGGTCAATTCTAAGGCGGCTTTCATTTTTCATAGTCCCTTGAATTCTCTACCTATACGCTCGGAATCAGTCTCCCAGTGTCCAGTTGAAATGACATTCAAAACTGGTGACACATGATTTTTATCTCGAGTAATATCAGTTCCAGCCTTGTTTTTTTCCAATCCCAGCGGATCAAATTTGCTCCAAGGGTTCTGCTTCACGTAGGCGTAGAGGTTGGGGCCGTCCTGCATCCGTTCCAGGTAGCCAATTTCCGCACTGAAACCTTGCGGCTTCCTGGCACCGTAGCCATGGCCTGTCATCCACCCCCGGGCGACTGAAGCCGCTTCTTCCGAAGGACCAGCGCCCAGCCCCCTCACGACGACACCCCGCTCTTCGTACGCATGGATGAAGGCATCCCGCCCAGGCAACGCCATGCCCCAGGCCCGCCCTTCCAGGCCGCCCAAGAAAGCCAGCCAAAGACAGATCAGGAAAAGCATCCAGTTCATGAAGCGCAGTCACTCCTTCTAACCGAATCACGGCCACGACCCAAGCCTTTTTCGAAGGCTCACCTGACCCAGCAGCCACATCCTCGTCCGCACCCTCGCCATGCCCCCAGAGCCCGCCATCCCTCCGCTTTTAAAAACAGTCCAGCATGATTCTCCCCCACATGATTTTACCAAGCTTCTCCGCCCCTCCCCGGCATGGAGCTTCCATACCCCCAAGGAGCGGGACTTGCCAAGTGCCGGCCCCTGAACCTCCTCATGCCCTCCCACTCCGCCCCCCAGAGAAAGGCAAAAAGATGTCCGGCAAAAGATGCGTCTCCATCAGACCTAACCATGGATTCAACATAAAGCAGCACTTCTTTGCCGCATCGGCACTTCCCAAACCACGGGACTTGGCAAGTCCCGCTCCTTGGGTTCTTCCACCATCAAAACGTCTTCCTTCCGTGCCATCTGCCCCTTCTGTGGTTGAAATATCTCCCCTCCCCTTCCTGTGAATCCTGAAAATCCTGTCTTCCTGTCCAAAAAACGGGCCAATCATGCCCGAATAGTCCAAAGGCAATGCCTGCACCCTGCATGGCCGGATGCGTACTCTATGCCATGGTATCGTCCATGCCGGTTCGTTTTCTCCTCACCATCGCCGCCCTGCTGCCACTTCTCGCCCCAGGCGAAGAGCCGCTCAGTTTCAGCCGCGATGTCCTGCCCATCCTCTCGGACAACTGCCTGAGCTGCCACGGCCAGGACGAAGCCCACCGCAAGGCTGATCTCCGCTTGGACACCCATGAGGGCGCGCTTGCCGTGATGAAACCGGGCAACCCCGAGGCCAGCGACCTCCTCGCCCGCATCCTCACCCAGGACCCGGACGAGCTGATGCCACCGCCGAAATCGCACAAGCCCCGCCTTACCTCCGCCCAGGCAGAGGTCATCCGCCGCTGGATCGCCGAAGGCGCTGTGTGGGGCAAACATTGGGCCTTTGAAAAGCCCGTTAAAACGGCCGTTCAGGGCCATCCCGTGGATCACTTCGTCTCAGCACGATTGTCCAAAGCCGGGCTCACCCTCGCCCCCGCGGCCCCCGTTCACACCCTCGCCCGCCGCCTCTCCTTTGACCTCACCGGCCTGCCCCCCACCCCGGCGGAAGTGGCGGCCTTTTCCAAAACGTCCTATGAGGCCCAGGTGGATCGTCTGCTCGCCTCGCCCCACTTTGGCGAGCGCATGGCCATGACCTGGCTGGATGCCGCCCGTTATGCCGATACCGATGGCTTTCAGGCCGATGCCAATCGCACCAACTGGCCCTGGCGCGACTACGTCATCCAGTCCTTCAATGACAACAAACCCTTCGACCAGTTCACGCTTGAGCAATTCGCCGGTGACCTCTTACCCAATGCCACCGCCGAACAAAAAGTAGCGACGTGTTTTCACCGCAACCACATGACCAATGGCGAGGGTGGCCGCGACAAGGAAGAGTCCCGCGTGGACTACGTCATCGACCGCGTGAACACCACCGGCACCGTCTGGCTGGGCCTCACCCTCGGCTGCACCCAGTGCCACACGCACAAGTTCGATCCCATTACCCATGCCGACTACTACAGCCTCGCCGCCTTTTTCAACAGCGTGGATGAGGACGGCTCCGCCGGGACCAAAGCCAAGCCTTACCTCAGCTACCAGTCCCCCCTCGCCCCGCGTGCCGTCGCCGAGGCCGAAGCCCTCGCGGCTCAGCGCCAGCCCCTGGAAAAACAGGCCCGCGCCGAGGCTGAAAAGCCCTTCAACCAATGGCTCACCGCCCGCCATGCAGAGGTCCGTCAGGGCTTCATCGCCTGGCATCTGCTGCGCGGCAGGCTCGAGTCCCAGGAGGGTACCGTGCTGAAGCAAGAGTCCGATGGCAGCATCCAGGCCTCCGGACCTAACCCAAAGCAGGATGATTACCGCCTCATCACCGGCATCTCCTTGCCCCGCATCACCGGGCTGAAGCTGGAGGTGCTGCCCCACGCCAGCCATACTCAGGGAGGCCTTTCACGCGGGGCCAGCGGCGAATTCATCCTCACCGATATCAAAGTCCAGGTGCGTCGTCGCGGCAGCTCGCAGATCCGTGACATCCCCGTGCGCAGCGCGGTGGCCGACCATGAAGGCGGCAAAGGAGTCTCCCGCGAATATGGCGCGGTGAAAGGCACCCTGGATGACGATCCACGCAATGGCTGGACCACCCTGGGCGCACCGCAGACTCAGCCCCACACCGCTGTCTTTGCCCTCGCCACCCCGCTGGTGCTGGAGGCTGAGGAAGAGCTCATCTTCACCCTGCTGCACCGCTCCACGAATGGAGACGCCAACATCGGCCGCTTCCGCCTTTCCGCCACCGACCAACCCGGCCCCGCCGTTAACGAACTGGCCACCGCCCCGCTGGAACAACTCGCCGCCGTCAAGGCCACCGACCTCACAGCCCTCGACAAAACCTTGCGTGATCGTTTGTTCGCGCAATTCCTCGAAGACCATACCCCGTATCAGCTCGCCAAGGCCTCCATGGACCGCGCCAATGCCCAGCTCAAGGAAACCAAGAATGCCGCTGGCAAGCTCAACGTCATGGTCCTGGCCGAGCGCAAAGAGCCCCGCGACACCCACATCCTCCTGCGCGGCGTGTGGGACAAACACGGCGACAAAGTCACCCACAATGTCCCGCCCGCCATCGCCCCCTGGCCCGAGGGCCAGCCACGCAATCGGTTAGGCCTCGCCCGCTGGATCACCTCCCGTGACAATCCCCTCACCGCCCGCGTCTTTGTGAATCAGGTGTGGCAGATGTGCTTCGGCGCAGGCCTCGTCCGCACCCCCGATGACTTCGGCCTTCAAGGCGAGCGCCCCACCCATCCCGAATTGCTCGACTGGCTGGCCGTCGACTTCATGGAGCACGGCTGGGATGTGAAGCATCTGCTCAAACGCATCGTCACCAGCGCCACCTACCGTCAGAACTCCGCCGCCAGTGCCGACCTGCTGGCCCGCGATCCGCAGAACCGCCTGCTCGCCCGCGGCCCCCGCTTCCGCCTACCTAGCTGGATGCTGCGCGATGCGGCCCTCACCGCCGCCGGTTTGCTGAATCCCGCCCTCGGCGGCCCGCCTGTGCGCCCCTACCAGCCCGAGGGCGTGTGGGAGGAAAACTTCATGGGCCGCTTCACCTATGAGCCCAGCGAAGGGGCCGCGCAGTACCGCCGCACCCTCTACGCCTTCTGGCGCCGCAGCATCGCTCCCACCTTCCTGTTCGACAGCGCCCAGCGCCGGGTCTGCGAGGTCGGCGTCAGCCGCACCAACACCCCCTTGCAGGCCCTCACCCTGCTCAATGATGCGACCATGATGGAGGCCGCCGCCGCCCTGGCCCAACAAATGATTCGTCAAAACCAGCCCATCGAATTCCGCCTCCACCTCCTCTGCCAGCACGCCCTTTCCCGCAAGGCCACCCCGCAGGAAATCACCGTCCTCTCCCGCGAGCTCGACCGCGCCCTCACCCACTACCGTGCCCATCCCCAGGACGCCAAAAGTTACCTCGCCGCCCTCCCCGTTCCTCCCGCCAAAACCGCGCCCCTCCCCGACCTCGCTGCCCACACCCTAATTGCCAGCCTGGTCCTCAACCTCGACGAAGCCATCACCCATGAGTGACTCCCCCCTGCACACCACCCGCCGTTATTTCCTAGGCCAGTGCACCGGCGTCTCGGTCGGCTCCATGGCTCTCTCCTCTTTGTTAGGCCAGGCCTCCGCCGCCAGCCAGGCCCCGGCCTTGGGACTGCCGGGCCTGCCCCACTTTGCGCCCAAGGCCAAGCGCGTCATCTTCCTCACCCAGTCCGGTGGTCCCTCCCAGCTTGAGCTTTACGATCACAAGCCCGGCCTCATGAAATGGGCGGGCACCGAGCTTCCCGAATCAGTTCGCCAGGGGCAGCGCCTCACCACCATGACGGCGAACCAAAAGCAGCTCATCCTGCCCGGCATCACCAAGTTTTCGCGCCACGGCAAAAGCGGGGCCACCGTCAGCGAATGGCTTCCCCATCTGGGCGAGGTCGCGGATGACCTCTGCTTCATCAAGTCCATGACCACGGACCAGATCAATCACGCCCCGGCCATGACGCAGTTCCTCACGGGCAACCAGATCCCCGGCAAGCCCAGCATGGGCGCCTGGGTCAGCTACGGCCTCGGCAGCCTGAACCAGAACCTGCCCGACTACCTCGTGCTCATCTCCAAAATGCAGCGCCCCAGCGACCAGCCGCTCTATGACCACTACTGGGGCAGCGGCTTCCTCCCGTCCCGCTACCAGGGCGTGAAGCTGCGCAACTCCAAGGACCCCGTGCTCTACCTGCGCGATCCCGACGGCCTCCCGCGCCACCTGCGCCGGGGCATGCTTGATGGCCTCGCCGAGCTCAACCAGATGCGCTTTGCCCAAACCAACGATGCCGAAATCACCACCCGCATCCGCCAGTATGAAATGGCCTACCGCATGCAGGCCAGCGTGCCAGAACTCACCGATCTCAGCGACGAGCCCGACTCCGTCTTCGACCTCTACGGTCCCGACTCCCGCCGTGTCGGCAGCTACGCGGCCAACTGCATCCTCGCCCGCCGCCTCGCCGAGCGCGGGGTGCGTTTCATCCAGCTCTTCCATCCCGACTGGGACCACCACAGCCGCCTGCCAAGCTGGTGCACCGCCCGTTGCCGCGATACCGACCAGCCCAGCGCCGCCCTCATCAAAGACTTGAAGCAACGCGGCCTCCTTGATGACACACTCGTCATCTGGGGCGGCGAATTCGGCCGCGGCGTCGCCGGCCAGGGCAAGTGGGACAGCCCCGAAGCCGGGCGCGACCACCACCCACGCTGCTTCACCATGTGGATGGCCGGCGGCGGCGTAAAGCCCGGCCTAACCTATGGTTCGACCGACGACTTCAGCTACAACGTCGCCGAAAACCCCGTCCATGTTCGCGATCTCCACGCTACCGTCATGCACCTCCTCGGCATCGAGCATGAACGCTTCACCTTCCGCTCCCAAGGCCTCGACTTCCGCCTCACCGGCGTGGAGCAGGCGAACGTGGTGAAGGGTGTGCTGGCGTGATTGCCAAAGCTTTCCATCACTGCCCGAAACACTAAGCCTAGCCAAAGCTTCGAACAGAGAGTCGCGAGTCTGCCATCCCGATGGACTAGGCGATCCGATTCACCACAACATCTCCAGTTAGGCCTTCCCCTTCCGCAGCGCCTGCTCCACCTCGCTCAACGGCAGGCAGTTGATCACGTCCTTCCGCGTCAGCCAGCCCTTGCGGGCCGCACGCACACCGAACAAAACATCCTGCAAGCCACGCGTGCTGTGCGCATCGGGATTGATGCTGCACTTCACCCCCTTTTCCTTCGCCAGCCGCCACCAGCGCCAGTCCATGTCCAGCCGCCAAGCGCTCGCATTCAGCTCGATGATCGTGCCCGTGGCCGCCGCCGCATCAATGATGGCCGGGATGTTCACCGCATAGGAGGGGCGCTGCAAAAGCAGCCGCCCCGTCACATGGCCCAGCATGGTCACATGCGGATTTTCAATCGCGCGGATGATGCGCTTCGTCATCTCCGCCTCAGGGAGATTAAAGACGTTGTGCACACTGGCCACACAGTAGTCCAGCTCCGATAAAAGCTCATCGCTGAAGTCCAGCGAGCCATCCTTCAGGATGTCCACCTCCGTGCCAGAGAACAGGCGGAAGTGCCCTTCAAATTCCTCATTCAGCGCATGAATCTCCGCGATCTGCGCCCGCAGCCGCACCTCATTCAGGCCATTGGCCTGGAAGCTCGACTTGCTGTGGTCCGCGATGCCCAGGTACTGCATCCCCAGGTCCCGCGCCGCCTCCGCCATCTCCCGCAGGCTGGCCGTACCATCGCTGGCCGTCGTGTGATTGTGAAACACCCCACGCAGATTTTCCAGCTCGATCAGGCGTGGCAACTGGCCATGCTCCGCCGCCTCAAACTCGCCTGAATTTTCACGCAGCTCCGGCTCAATGAAGTCCAGCCCCAGCGCTCGGTAGATCTCCGCCTCATTGTAGATCTCCTCCGGGATCGGCGGTGCCTCTTTGCCCTCCACCACCGTGAATCCGTATTCATTCAGCGACCACCCCTTATCCAGCGCCCGCTGTCGCATCACCACATTGTGCTCCTTGCTGCCGGTGAAATAGTTCAGCGCAAAAGGATACTCCGCGCTGCTCACCGCCCGCAGGTCGCACTGCAGGCCGCCTGCGGTGTAAATGCTGGCCTTCGTCCCGCCCTGGGCGATTACCTTCTCCACCATCGGCAGCCTAACAAAATCTGCGATCACCTCTTCTGGCTTCTTCGTCGCGCACAGAAAGTCCAGGTCATGGAGAGTTTCCTTACCCCGGCGGAAACTGCCGCAAACCTCCGCCCGCGACACCGCCGGGTGATCCCGCAGCGCCTCCAGCATCGTCTGCGCCACCGCATACACCTGGTCCACTCGGAATTCCGAAGCATGCGCATCCCGGAAGGCAATGCTCTCCAAAATCTTCACCACCGTCTTCTCACCAAAACCGCTGATCTTCGCCGCCGTCCCATCTTCACAGGCCACTTTCAGATCTGCAATCGAGCCGACGCCGAGTTGCGAATACAGCGCCGCGATTTTCTTCGGCCCCAGGCCCTGCACCTCGAAAAGCTCAAACAACCCCTCTGGAAATTCTGCCCGCAGCTTGTCAAAAAACTCCAGCTTCCCCGTCGTGGCCATCTCATGCAGCTTGTCCCGCAGGGCCTCGCCGATGCCCTTCACGCCCGCCAGCTTGCCATCTATTGCAAGTTGCATGATGTCACCCGGATAACTTTCGACCACTTCCGCACCTGTTTTGTACGCACGGATTTTGAACGGATTTTCCCCTTTAAGTTCTAGGAGAAGTGCAATTCGTTCGAGAATCTGGGCAGCGGTTTCGCGGGTCATCCCCTGAGCATGCAGAGAAAGATTCAAAAGACAAATGCACCGCGCAGGCGTAATTTTATGCACACTTGGCAGGCAGATTGCATGGCACCTTATGCCCCATGCCAGTGTTTGAAAGAATCGCCTAACGCTTCAAGTTCTCCTTAATTGGAGATTGCAGATTCTTTAACTTCTATTAAGTTTATATCAATGCACCTCATCACCTCTCTCCCGCGTAGCACGTGCGCCCGGCCAGGGATCGCCAGGCTGGGTCTGGCGCTCGCGGCGGGCATGCTGCTGAGTCACTGCACCTCCGCGCCTAAGTCGGAAGTCATCGTCAGCGTCAAGGACCAACGCATGGGCCTCTATGAACAGGGCGTCCTGAAAAAGCAGTACGTGGTCTCCACCTCGAAATTCGGCCTGGGCGATCAACCCAACAGCTACCGCACCCCCGTGGGCAAGCATGAGATCATTGCCAAGATCGGCAAGGGCCTGCCCGCTGGTGCCGTGCTCAAAAGCCGTTCCTGGAATGGCGAAGTCCTGAAGCCTAACGCCCCCGGGCGTGACCCCATCGTCTCCCGCATCCTCTGGCTGCGCGGTCTGGAAAGCAGCAACCGCAATGCGATGCGCCGTTATATTTACATCCACGGCACCACCGAGGAAAACCGCCTGGGCCAGCCTGCCAGCTACGGCTGCATCCGCATGGGCATGAAAGACGTGGTGGAAGTCTTCGATGGCGTCGGCATCGGTGCCAAGGTCGTCGTCACCAAAGATCACCTCCCTCACGGTAAAAAAGCCGACGAGCCTAAAGTCGAGCCTGTGGCTGAACCTGCCGCCGCCCCTGCCCCTGTGACACCTCCAGCCGCCACACCGCAGATCGCCGTGGCCCCCGCACCGACGGGCCCGCAGACTCCCGAAAAAACCGCCGCCCTGGCCGCTGCCGCCGCCGCTCCTGTGCCCGCAGCCCCAATCCCTCTGGTCGAAGAGCCCAAGTCCTCTCTCTTCTCCTTCCTGCCGTGGTCCCGCAAAGCCAAGCCCGCCGAAGTCGCCCCCGCCCCGGTCATTGCTCCGCAGCCTGAAGCCAAGGTCAAGGTTTCCGTCACCAACAAAAAGTCCGGTGTCAAAACGGATGGAGTTCACCAGATCGGCCCCATCGCCCCAGAGCCCATCGCCAAAGGCAAAGGCAAAAAGGACCGCGTGGAAAAAGTCTCTTCTGCCACCAGCACCCTCACCCGCTTGCTCGGTCGCAACGCCCACAGTTAAAGCCCCCCCTGGCGTAACCCTTTCAAAAAGCACCCCGAAACGGGTGCTTTTTTGTGTTTGGTGCCCTCTCAAAAGCACGCCTCCAAACCCCATGCCCTGGCGGGCGCAGCTACGCGCTGTAGCTGCCTGCGCCAGCAGGTGGCCCGTGCCGAAAGGTCTCATACCCCAACCTTCCCCAACGCCCCCAAGGAGCGGGACTTGCCAAGTCCCGGCCACTGAACCTGCGCACATCTCACGCATCCTCTCACCCAAACAATGGAAAAAGATGTGATATAAGATGGATGATTATACCGACTAACAAAAAGGGTAATATGCATGCAACGCACCCCAAAGCACCCTTCCTGTTAATCCTGAAATTTTGTCAATCCTGTTAAAAAAGTCCGCCACCGCGCTCGGGTCCACGTCCGCCACCAGCACCTCCAAACCACGAGACTCAGCAAGTCCCACTCCTTGGACTCAAACTTTGGGTCGGTCTACCACTCCGCTCTCGCCAGCTCTGCTGGTGTGTAGCCTTTAGGCGATCTGGAGAAGGTCCGGCAGGTCATTGAGTCGGCCTAAAGGCTAAACACCAACAGACCCAACAAACCACCCCCATCCAGGACCCTTTGCCGCACTTCCTGTTAATCCTGTCTAAAAACCTCCGTCCCCCAAAACTAAAAACCCCCAGGCACCGGCGCGCCTGAGGGTCTTCGAAACGGTCCTTTCAGACCGCCATTAAAACTTGTTTGCCTGGATCACGTCCTTCTCGCCCTTCAGGTAGTTCACCAGATTCAGCGTCGCGCGCATCGCCTGGCGCGGCACGCTTTCATAAGTGCGGGAGCCGATGTGCGGTGTGATGAGTGCCTTCGGGTGCTTCAGCAGCGCGTGGTCCGCCGGTGGTGGCTCCTCGTCCAGCACGTCGGTTCCGTAACCACCGATCGTGCCGGCATCCAGCGCGGCGATCATGTCCGGCATGTGTACCAGCTCCGCGCGGGAAGTGTTCACCACCAGCAGGCCCGGCTTGGCCAGGGCAATGCGGTCCGCACGCACCAGATGACGGGTGCTTTCGCTGAGGTTTGCATGCAGGCTCAGCACATCCACCGCTGCGATCAGGCTCTCGATGGTCTCATGGCGGGTCACGTTGTTTTCCTTCGCAAAGGCTTCCGGCCAGTAGATGTCCATACCATGCACTTCCATGCCAAAGGCGATCGCCCGCTTCGCCACTTCCTGGCCGATGCGGCCCAGGCCCACGATGCCGATCTTCTTGTTCCAGATCTCATTGCCCGTCACCCGCTTCCACTGCCCGGCGCGCACCGAGTTGGCGCTGTCCACCAGATTGCGCACCAGGGCCAGCAGCAGGCAAAAGGTGTGCTCCGCCACCGTCGTGTGATTCACGCCCGGAGTGAAGAGCACCGGCAGCTTCCGCGCCGTGCATTCCTCGACATTGATCTTGTCCAGCCCGATGCCGTATTTGCTGATCACCCGCAGCCGGGGCTGCGCCTTGTCCAGCACCGCCGTGGTGATCTCGTCATCGCCGCACAGAAAGGCATCAAACTGACCTGCCAATTCCAGCATCTTGCTTTCCGGCAGAGGGCCGCGTTCGCGATGAATCTCATACCCCTGGGATTCGAGCAAAGCATGATGGTCGCCGGGAGTGTCTTGGTAGCTGGTGGTAGTGAGCAGAACGCGCATGGTAAAGACCTTCAGCATGGGCGGATTGCCCGTCTCGGCAAGAGGCATTCTCCATCCCCGGATCACCCCATCACCGCAAAGCGCCCTTGACCTCCTTGACCTCGCAATGAGCACTGCCCCCCTCTGCTTTCTACTTTCATCTTTCTGTTTTTCTCCTCTCCCCTCCCCTCTCACACCAGCAGCAGCGCGCGGGAAAAATCCGCCACCGTGAGGCGGGCGGGCACGGGGGTGCCGGGCTCCAGCAGGATGGGCTCCGCCTCCTCCGGGCGAAAGGCCAGCACCTCGCGTCCATTCGGCAGCGTGGCGTGCCACGTGCGCGGGCAGTGCGGGCTGCGGATCGTCACCGTCGTTTCTACAGTCTCAGGAATCATGTTCAGGGTTTCACAGGTTGTGCCTTCTTCACCTCGGCAGGTGCAGCAGGTTCGGTTCGTTTTTTGGCAGCGGGCCATTTCAGCGGGCTGCCTTGCAGGTGAGTGCGCGCACCCAGCATGTCCACCGCACGCTGCAGCACCGTGTCGCGAAGCGCAGGGCGGTCATCGGCCAGCTCCTCGCCCGCGCTGCGGCGGATGTAGGAGTCCAGCTCCGGATTCTTCCGTGCGATCAGCGCAGCCTCATTGTAGCGCACGCGGCTGTGGTCAAACAGGCTCTCCTTCACCGGCCCCGCAGCATCAAAGAACTGCCGCTTCACCGCCACCGGCAGGTCTAACAAAAAGTCTGGCATTACCCCCTCGCGGAAGAGCGACCGGTCCCCCGCCAGCAGCATCTCCGCCCGCGCAAAGCGCAGCACCCACTCCGCATCCAGCGGCAGCGTCTCATAGCGCACCGTGGCACCTCGCGTCTTGCTACCGATAATGAGCGCCTGCTTCCGCTCCCGCAGCACCGCCGCCATCGTCTCCCCCAGGTTGCAGGTTTCCGCATCCACCAGCACAACCAGCGGCTGCGTCCAAACGGGTCCGCGATTGGCGATGAAAAGCTGCGCATCCTCGCGCCCCACCTGCTTCAGCTTGAACATCAGTTCTGCACGCGGCACGAACAGCTCCAGCATCGCCGCCGCCACGGCAAAGTCCCCCGGCGGCACTGCGCTGCGCAGGTCCAGAATCAGGTAGGGCACCTTCGCCTCCACCTGTTTTTTCAGGTGCAGCTCCATCTGCCCCGCCTCCTCCTCCGCAAAGGCCAGCGGCCGCAGGTAGGCGATCTCCGGCGTCAGCATCTCCGCCAGCACCCCGCGCCGCAGCACCGGGCGCTCCGCCTCCGCCTTGCGGATCAGCTCCGCCCCCAGATCCAGCCGCTCCAGCAGCCCCTGAAAGGCCGCCCGGTTCAGCTCATCATAGGTCAGGTCACCGCCGCGGATGTACTCGCTGCGCAGGATCTGAAAGGCCGCCTGCACCGCCGTCTGCGACACCTCCTCCACCTTCGCCGCTGCATCTTCCGCCACGGCACCCGGCTGCGGCTTTGCCACCTCCGCCGCCAGGGCAGACCCGGCCAGCAGGGACCATGCGAGCATCGTTTTCATAAGGCGGAATTCTTCAGGTGATTCAGCGCATGCACGCTGCCGGTCCCGCCTTCCCAGGCATAGAACTCCGCAATCGCCGCGCTGACGTAACGCTTCGCCCGGGCCACCGCTTCCTGCAATGGCAAACCCTGCCCCAGCCCCGTGGCGATGCTGGCCGAATACGTGCAGCCCGTGCCATGCGTCTGCACCCCAGGCGTGCGCGCCGCCTCATGCCAGGTCAGCTCACCCTTCACACACAGCACATCCGCCGCCGCCCCCGCCAGGTGCCCGCCCTTCAGCAGCACCGCCGTGCCAAACCGGGCCGCCAGGGCCAGCGCGCAGTCCACCATCTCCTCCCGCGTCGTCACTGGCCGCCCCCACAGCACCCCGGCCTCATCCATGTTCGGGGTGATCACCGTCGCCAGCGGCAGCAGTTGGGTGGCCACCGCCTCGATGGCGTCATCCTCCAGCAGCTTGCCCCCGCCCGTGGCCACCATCACCGGGTCCACCACCAGCGGCGTGCCCGCCGGGGCCAGCACACGCCAGGTCTGCACCACCGCCTCCACCTGTGCCCGCCCGCCCAGCATCCCTGTCTTCGCCGCAGCGATGGGAAAGCCCTCGAACAATACCCGGATCTGGTCCGCCACCATCGCCGCCTCCAAAAGCTGCACCCGCGAAACCCTCCCCGGTGTCTCCGAAACCACGCTCGTCAGCGCATTCAGCGCATACCCGCCCAGGGCCGAGATGGCCTTCAGATCCGCCTGCACCCCAGCCCCACAGGAAGAGTCAGAACCGGCGATGGTGAGGATGGGTAGCGGGGACATGGAGGAGGAAAGGAAACGTCAAGCTTGGTCAATGAGTCAAGGAAGGTCAAGGGAGAGAACCCACCCTGGAAGAATACAAAAAAAAACGGCCGGGCACACAGCCCGGCCGTCATTAAAAACAGTCGTGTCAGCAGAGGAAGATTATTCCACGCCCTTCCAGGCACCAAAGGCAGCGCCGGACTCGATCCACTTCTTCACCAGCGCCTGCTCTTCAGCGGTCACGCGGTCGCCCTTGCCTTCTGGGGGCATAGCAAATTCGTCAGACTCAGGCAGCGCCATCGTCTTCAGCATCCAGCTGGCGTCCGGCTTGCCGGCCACCACGTTTTCAGCCGGATACTCTTTGCCGCCCTTCATGATGGCTTCGGCATTGTCCAGGCGCAGACCGCCCTTCGGCTTCTTGATCTTGCCATTGTCTTCCTTTTCCTTCTCATGGCACTTGAAGCACTTCTGCTTCAGGATCGGCAGGATCTGCTTTTCAAAATCCACTCCTCCATCCTGGGCGGAGGCGGTGGAGACGGCAAAGGCAGCGGCAAAGGCCGCAAGGGTGAGCTTGTTTTTCATGGGGTGGTATTTATAATTTAGGTCGCAGTGGCTCTTTTGGTCAAGCACAAGCAAGCTCAATTGAGACAATCAGCCCGCCGGATTCCCGGTTCCGCGCACTCACATTCCCGCCGCAGGACTCCACACACGTCTTCACGATGGAAAGGCCCAGTCCCGTGCCGCCCGTCTCCCGCGCCCTTGCCACATCCACCCGGTAAAAGGGCTCGAACAACCGTGGCAGGCTCGCCTCCGGCACGCCCGGCCCCGCATCCGCGATCTGCAGCGTCACCACTTTTTTCGCCACCGTCGCCGTCACCTCCAGCACAGATCCCGGCGCATGCAGCAGCCCATTGCGCACCACATTGCCAACCGCCCGGCGCAGCATCTCCGGTGCCGCCATCACCGCCAGCCCCGCAGGCATCTGCACCCGGTACTGGCTGGCGGGCACGCCCTCCAGTTGCAGCATGCATTCCACCAGTGGCTGCAGCATCACCGCCTCCGGTGCCTTCGCCTTTTGCCCCAGCGCGGCCTTGGAAAACGACAGCAGCTCATCCACCAGGGCCGAAATCTGCCGCAGCTCATCCCGCACATCCGACAGCCGATAAGCCTCCGCACCATCCAGGCGCGGCTCCAGGATGCCCAGGCTCATCTCCATCCGCGCGATGGGCCCGCACAGCTCATGCGCCACATCGCCGAGGAAGCGCTTCTGCCCGCGCAGCAGCCCCTCCAGTTGCAGCGCCATCTGGTTCACCCCATGCGCCAGCCGGCCGATCTCGTCGCCCCGGTCCTCCGGCACCCGTACATCAAAGCGCCCTTTCGCGATCTGCTCCGTCACATGCAAATTCGCCCGGATGCTGCCCGTGATGCTGCGCACAAACGGCAGCCACAGCAGGGCCGAAATGGCCACCGCCCCAAAGATGCTCAGCAGCCACGGTCGCGTATCAAAAAACAACCCGCCACCCGTCATCGAGTCCGTGCTGATCAGCAGCAGCAGGTGCCCCTCCTCCCGCTTCCATCCCGGCGGTGGCGGCAGTCGCACCCCCGCATAATACAGCGCCGGATCACCCGCCTGGACCAGAAAGGTGCCAAACCGCGCCGGGATGTTCTCCCGCCGCCGTTCATCCTCCGCACCCTGTCCCCCCGGCGGCCCATCGCGGTCCGGCGGCGGTGGCCGGCGGCCCTCCTCCGGCAGCGGATCGCCCAGCAAAAAGGCCTCCAGATCATCCAGCGGCGGCGGTGGCCGGCCCTGCCCAGGCGGCGGCGGGCGGCCCTGGTCCCCACGCCTCTCCGGCGGATTCATCTCCCGGATGATCTTTTTCAGATCCGTCGGCACCGTGATCACATCCCCCATCATCACCCGTTCCGGGATCGTCACCAGCGTCACCTTCGCCCCATATGGCCTGCCGCGTGACTTCAAAACCTCATCCCACTGCCCGCGCGGCTGGTTGCCCAGATCCTCATACACCGCCTGGCCGATGACTTGCAGCCTGTCCCCCGCGATGCCCCCCAGCGCCCCCTGCAACCCCTCCGCAAACTGCCACTTCAGCACCAGCACAAACACCACCCCCAGCACCACCACATTCACCAGCAGCCACAGCAGGATGCGGGTGTACAGATTCACAGAGCGCAGTTTCATAAATTCAAAGCCTGGCATGGGAAAAAGGGGCGTGTAGGGCGTGGGGATGGTGGTTTGTGGGTCTGCATTCTGGACGGACCTGCGGGGCCATCCCTCCTCCCTTCCTCAGCCCGTGGCATGGATGAAAAGGTAGCCCGCACTGCGCACCGTCCGGATAAACCGGGGCTCATGCGCATCGTCGCGCAACTTTCGTCTCAGGGCCGCAATGTGGACGTCAATGCTGCGGTCAAAAACCTCATACTCCCGGTCCCTCAGCGACTCGATTAGCGCCTCGCGCGACCGGATCCTACCGCGCGACTTCATCAGCGCCGAAAGGATGTCAAACTCCACCGGCGTCAGGTTCAGCACCCGGTCCTCCAGCGTCGCCACCCGCACATCCAGGTTCAGCCGCAGCGGCCCGGAGATCAGCTCCTTCGCCACTGGCTCCACCGCCACCGCCGTCTGCGTCAAAGACGCCCGCCGCGTCACCGCCCGCAGTCGCGCCAGCAGCTCCCGGCTGGAAAAAGTCTTCGGCAGATAATCATCCGCGCCGATCTCCAGGCCCACGATCCGGTCCGCCTCATCCCCCCGCGCCGTCAGCATCAGGATGGGCACCGCCGACTTCGCCCGCACCCGGCGCAGCACCTCATAGCCATCGCAGCCCGGCAGCATCAGATCCAAAATCACCGCATGCCACGGCTCCGCGATCGCCCGCTCCGCCCCCTCCGGCCCCGTGTGCTCCATCCCCACCGCATAGCCCAGCGGCTCCAGGTAATCGCGGATCAGACCGCACAATTTGCGGTCGTCATCGATCACCAGAACGTGGGTCAGACCATCGGTAAAGGCATGTTTATCAGAAGACATCGTCCCCAATTGTAAAGGTGCAATCCCTTAAGTGAGAACACATTTACACGATCTTAACAAATTTACAGGTCCATCCACACACCAGCTTTACAAGCCAGCCGAATACTCAATGCACCCACTCACTTCACCCGTTCACCTGCCCTCGCGATGTCCGCCCACCCCCACCCACCCCTGCCCCGGTCGGCTGAAAACTCCCCCCTCTGCGATGACTTCTGCCGCACCCACTGGCAGCACCTCTACCACATCGCCCGCCAGCGCGGCTGCGATCCCCAGACCGCCCAGGATGCCGTGCAGGATCTCTTCCTCAGCCTCGTCCGCCGGGGCATCCTCGCCCTCCTTTCCCGCCAGCCCCCCGCCACCCAGGTCCGCTTCCTCACCATCCGCCTCCGCTGCATCCTCATCAACCGCTGGCGCGGCAGCACCCGCCAGCGCCGGGGCGGCCCCCAGACCACCCTTTCCCTGGACGACGAGCACGTGCCCGAGCCCGCCCACCACGACACCCCCGCCAGCCTGCACGACCACGCCTGGCTCAGCGGCTGCCTCACCCTCGCCCTCACCCGCCTGCGCCAGCAGACCCCCGCCCCCACCTGGCAGCAGCTCCAGCCCCACCTCCTAGGCGAGCAGCACGCCCCCCAGCCCTCCGGCACCCAACGCGTGGCCCTCCACCGCGCCCGCAAAAAGCTCCGCCGCCTCGTCCGCGAAGCCATGCACACCTCCTTCCAAGACTGGACCGACCACCTCCCCCGCCACCGCCGCCACGTGGCGTAGTCAGAAAGCCACGCGAGTTATTCTTCGGATGGGTTTGCGGTTTCAGACGAATAAACAGGCACCCTGGTAAACCCAAACCCGGTGAGGTGATGGTTAAAAACAGCGTTTACAAAACCATCTTTAACAAACCATTTGCCCGTCTCTCCCTGAAACAAATCGAGTTCAGGAATGACCTCCCATTTCAAAGCCCAGTCAAACACGCTCAAGATGTGCTTGCCGACCCTTTTTGCCCGGCCAAACTGTGGATCAAGCACTTCGTGTGAAGAGTCTGCGTAGCAATAAACATAGTCCCTCTGAATCATTTGGGCCCCAGGCCCGGTCCATTCACAAGGAATCACCACGAGGTCGGCGGGCAAACGCAGTTCTGCCAATGTTTCGAATGCGCGTCGGCTTAAAATAAGCTCCCTGCCCGACGTCAGCATTCGATCCATCACTTCAACACCAGCAGGGAGATGGACTCGCACCTTATCCGGTTTCTGTGTTGGCGGCTCTGCATCAGGAACCTCCCTCCCCTGGTCATCTGTCACAGTGACAAATTTGGGAATGCGCGAGCCGGGGGCAAACCCCATCAAATATAAGTGCGGGTTTTCCATACTGATCCTGAGTGAAATTTCGATAACATAGATTTCGAGCTTCAAAAAGACCTCAAAGACCCAGAGACAAATTTCGTACCCCCCATCACCAAACCACGCCTCCAGGCCACTTCCGTACTGTCAGCCCCGCTTGCCAGCGGCGCGTTCTTCCTTTAAAGGAGAGGTTCTCGCAACCGATACCCCCTTTTACCGACCATGATCAAACTTACCGGCATCGCAGATGAAGCAGGCGCGTCCCTCGACGTGCAGATCCAGGCCCACCAGGAACTCGGCTGGGACAGCATTGAGTGCCGCGCCGTCGAGTTCGATGGCGTCAAAGGCAACCTGCATGAGATCCCCGATGCCCTGTTCGACAAAGTCGTCGCCCACCTGGCCGAAAAGAACATGAAGATCAGCGGCTTCGGTTCCCTCATCGGCAACTGGGCCAAAAAGATCACCGACGACTTCAGCATCACCGAGGCCGAAATCAGCCGCGCCATCCCACGCATGCAGAAGCTGGGCGCCAAGCTCATCCGCGTCATGTCCTACGCCGTCTGCAAGGACGACTCCGGCAAGGACCTCGAAGAGCAGTTCGCCCCGGAGCGCATCAAGCGCATGCAGGAAATCAACAAGCGCTTTGCCGATGCTGGCCTCACCGTCGTCCACGAAAACTGCATGAACTGGGGCGGCATGAGCCCCACCTACGTCCAGCGCATGGCCGAAGCCGTCCCCGGCATGAAGTGGGTCTTCGACACTGGCAACCCCGTCTTCATTGATGACCGCGACCGCCCCGGCCACAAGCAGGACGCCTGGGCCATGTACCAGGCCATCAAGCCCTTCATGGCCCACGTCCACGTCAAAGACGGCATCTGGGACACCGCCAAAAACGACGCCGTGTACACCTACCCCGGTGAAGGCGAAGGCCAGACCGAGCGCATCATGAAGGACCTCGTCGAAACCGGCTACAACGGCTACATCAGCATCGAGCCGCACGTCGCCGTCGTCTTCCACGGAGCCGGCGCCGCCGATGACCTCTCCCCCGAGCAGAAGGCCAAGGAGCAGTACGACAGCTACATCAAGTATGGCCGTCAGCTCGAAGCCATGCTGAAAAAGCTGGGTGCCAACCTCGGCTAATCCCCGCCACTTTCGACTCCACACCCCCGGCCCCCTCTGGCATCCCCAGAGACCAGCCGGGGGTGTTTTGTTTTAAAAGCTCACCCTCCCGCAAAGCGTCCTGTACTGCGCCAGTCCTCTGGCGCTTTCGATAAGCTCTCACGCCCCCGTCCGCCCCTTGCCACACTTCCTGTTAATCCTGCCATCCTGTTAATCCTGTAAAAACGGCCCCCATTCCACCCCCGATCCCCGTCCACCCCCAACACCTCAAACCACGGGACTTGGCAAGTCCCGCTCCTTGGGCAACCCATCATGACCGCAGAGCTTATCGAAAGCTCATTCGCCTCCGCAGCCCCCAAAACCCCACGCCCTGGCGGGCGCAGCCACACCGCCGCAAAGCGTCCTGGACTGCGCCAGTCCTCTGGCGCTTTCGATAAGCTCTCACGCCCCCATCCGCCATGGAGCGCGGGCGTCTCGCCTGCCGTTTCACGCGTCTCGCGGGAAACCGTTCTCCCACCCCGCAGCCCATGCCTGGCACCCCACAGCAGCCACCTCGGTTCATGGTCTTCGGCGGGACGCCGAACACAGCACGCGAGACGCGTGCGCTCCATCTAAAACCCCCGTCCGCCCCCTTGCCACACTTCCTGTTAATCCTGCCATCTTGTTAATCCTGTAAAAAAGCCCGCTCACTTCCCCCGATCCCCGTCCACCCCCAACACCTCAAACCACGGGACTTAGCAAGTCCCGCTCCTTGGGCCTTTCCCTCCACCACTCCATCCCCACAAAAAAGGGTGAAGACGAAAACCGTCTCCACCCTCAAAACCTAACCAACAACGCAACAAAGAATCACACTGGGTTCGCCGAGAGGTCCTTGTTGAAGAACACCTTGATGTACTTCATTCCCTTGTTGTCATCGTAGCCGCGCTCCAGCACCGGCTCATTCTCCGTCGAGAGCGTGGACTTCACATGGATTTCCACCCCCGTGTCCAGCTTCAGCACGGCGCTGATGCGCTTCTTCGCCTTCGACACATCCTTCTTGGAAATCTCAAACGAAGTCTCCAGCGGCTGCCCCTGCTCCTCCTCCAGGCGGGCACGCTGTTCGTGGAATTTCGTCTTCGCCTCAGGCGTCTTCAGCACTTCATCCTCGAACTCCTGCAGGTCGAATTTCTCACGCTCTTCGAAGTACTCCAGTGCACCGCGCGCCGCATTGCAGGTCTCCCAGGGCGGCGTGTCATCCGCAGGCTTTTCCTCCTCCAGAAACTCCACCGCCATCTTCGTGTACGCATTCGTCAGGAAGGCCGCATCCGGCACCGCCTCCACCCCCAAAAAGTCACGCACCCAGAAGCGCGAATCCGAGCCGCTGCGGTCAAAAGTCAGCACGTAGTAGCCCTTCTTCGACCAGTAGTCCAAGATCAAGCAGCCCTTGTCGATCTTGTCCGGGTTGATCCCCTGCTCCGTCGAAATTTGCAGGTCGCCATCCTTCGTGGAGATGCTCAAAAACGGCACCACGCTCTCGGATTTCAGGATGCACAGCCCCTGCACAAATTCGCCCTCCACTTGCGCCTCCTTGATGTGCGCGATGCACAGGTCACCGGCCTTGATGTTCGGGTGGTTCGACTTCGAATACAGGCGCTTGGCGATCTCCACCCCGCGCTGGTACAGGCCGTCCTTCGTTTCAAAGATGGCCTTCACGCAGGTATTCATCTCATGCTGGTCCAGCGAGGAATGATGCGTGAACCGATGCGCCATCAGGTTCTTAAACGGCTTCAGAAAAATGGCCGTCAGCGAGGGCTGGTCCTCCTCAGAAATCGGGAACACTTCCTTCGAAGTCTCCAGCGGCTCCTCCCGCTGGGGATTCCCGACCTTGGCAAGGACGACGTGGGTGGCAGAGGCAGTATTGAGACGGATCTTAACGGACATGGGGGGTCCGAGTCTAAAAAGGAAATGCCTTTCGCAAAGCAATTCGTGATCTCCATTTTCGTCACCTCCGCCAGCAGGCCGGAAAGGTGGGCAAAAAACACCCGCTCGCCCTCGGCACTTACCGCGCCAGCAGCTTCGTCTTCTCAGCGGCGGAAACCGATTCCGGGTCTGAAAAAGCCATCGTCAGGCTCGCACCATCGCCCTGGAGCACGCGCAGTTGCAGCAGGCGAAAGGTCTTGGGGGAAATCTGCAGATCGAGCTGCCGCAGGTGCCGCCGGATGAAGGGGGCCTTGGGCCGCAGCGTGATCGCCGTCACCTCCGCCGTCTGCTCCGCCGCATCCACCAGGAAGTGCTGCTGCAGCTCCTCAGGCGAGGCTTCCTGCCCGCTGAGAAAGCGCGACCACATGCGGTAGCGCGCATCCTTTTCATCCAGGGCCTGCCAGGCACCGTCTGCACCTTCACGCACACGAAACTCCGTGCCATCCCGCACCAAAATCGTGGCCGCAGGCTGGCCCAGTTCCCAGCGGAAAGCCCCATCCTTGAACCGCCAGAACTTGCCCGGTGTGCTCACCGGCTGCTTCAGGGCCGGAGTCGTGCGCGTCTGGCGAAAGGCCACCACCATGTCTG
Source organism: Prosthecobacter algae (assembly GCF_039542385.1). NCBI lineage: Bacteria > Pseudomonadati > Verrucomicrobiota > Verrucomicrobiia > Verrucomicrobiales > Verrucomicrobiaceae > Prosthecobacter > Prosthecobacter algae. The sequence goes on from NZ_BAABIA010000007.1 coordinate 22,661, forward strand.
GCATGTCCTTTTGCGCCTCGGCCCATTGCAGAAGCACGGGCGGCAGCGGCTTCGGTGCCTGGGCCTGGACGGTCAGGACTGAAACAGCCAGCAGAAAGGCGATGCGAAGCACAGGGGCGAGGGCCATAAAATCAGGGCAGTGAAGATTTGATCTGTCGTACATACGACTGCACATCCGGGGCCAGCAAAAAAGCCGACACCACCACCACACGGCGCGCGCCTGCGGTGAGGATTTCCGGCAGCCGTTCCGCATTCACTCCGCCGATGCAGAAGATGGGCAACGACACCTGCTGATGCACCTCCGTGATGTCCTGCAGGCCGATGGGTACGTAGTCCGGCTTTGTTCCTGTGGCATACAACGGGCCAAAGCCGATGTAATCCGCCGCCTCCGCTTGGGCCGCCACGGCCTGGGCCAGACTGTGGGTGGACTTGCCCACAAATACGCCCGGCCCCACGGCCGCACGCGCCCTGGCCACCGCCTCATCATCCTGGCCCACATGCACGCCCTCGCTGCCAATGCTGGCGGCGATTTCGAGGTGGTCATTGATGATCAGCGGCACGCCATGGTCGCGGGTGATGGGGTGCATCAGCCGCGCCAGTTTTTCGATCTCTGGCAGTGTGAGCTTTTTCGCCCGCAGTTGCAAAAGATCCACCCCGCCCTCACACAGCGCCGCCGTCATCGCCTCCACCTGCGCCGGGGCGCAGTAGCCGAGATCCACAATCCCATACAGCCGCGCAGATTGCAGCCGTGGGAAAGATGAGGCAGGAGATGACATGCGGAATGGGGGCAGCGGGTCTCAGCAGCACTCGTGATTAAGACTCGGTGGAGTCCGCCTCAGGGGTTTCAGCCGCGTCTTCAGCCGCGTCTTCAGCCGGGGCCTCGCTGCCCGCAGCAGGGCTGTCTCCACCTTCGGTGACGATGGCGGTTTCGCCCTCTTCGCCAGTGGCGGATTCATCCTCTTCATCGGCGATCACGGTGGCCACGTCCTGGATGGTCTCGTCTTTTTTGAGGTCCATCAGCTTCACGCCCTGGGCCACACGGCCCGTTTCGCGGATGCCTTTGTCCCCGCCCACACGGATGCGCACGTTCTGCCCTTTGCTGGTGATCAGCATCAGTTCATCATCGTCATGCACCGCGATGGCGGCCACCACCTTGCCGGTCTTCTCCGTGATGTTGATCGTCTTCACGCCCTTGCCGCCACGGTTGATGAGGCGGTAGTCTTCAAACGGCGTGCGTTTGCCCAGGCCTTTTTCAGAAACAACGAGGAGCTGGGTGTCCGGCTCCACCGCCGTCAGCGCCACCAGGTAGTCGCCTTCATCCAGGCGAATGCCGCGCACGCCGGCTGCCCCACGGCCCATGGCGCGGATGTCGGTCTCCACGCAGCGCAGGCACATGCCTTCGCGGGTAGCAAAGCAGATCTCACTACTGCCATTCGTCAGCACCACGTCCACGAGGTCGTTCCCTTCCTCGATGTTGATCGCGATGATGCCGTCCTTGCGGTAGTTTTTGAAGGCTTCCAGCGCCGTCTTTTTCACCGTGCCGTCCTTGGTCGCGAAGAGCACAAATTTCTCCGGGCTCCACATCGCATCATCTTCTACGCCCTGGGCTTCCAGACGCAGCACGCTGTTGATCTTCTCTTCAGGGCGCAGGTTCAGCACGTTTTTGATGCTGCGGCCACGGCCTGTGCGCGGGGCCTCTGGGAGCTGATAAACACGCTCCACATAGACACGTCCGGTGTTCGTGAAGAATAACAAGAAGTCATGCATGTTCGCGCTGAATAGCGTCTCCACGAAGTCATTCTTGTCCTCCTTGGTGGCGGCCTCGCGGGCCTCCATGCCTTTCAAACCTTTGCCGCCGCGTGCCTGCAGGCGATACTCGGTGGTCAGCGTGCGCTTCACGTAACCAAAGTGGGTTAGCGTGACGATGTTCGCATCGTTCGGGATGAGGTCGATCGTCTCGATGCCGCCACCAGCCGCATCAATGCGGGTGTAGCGCGGGGTGCCGTGCTTGGCCTTGATGGCCTGCAGCTCGTCCTTGATGATGGTCAGCACGCGGTGCTCTTTCGCCAGGATGTCCATCAGGTCCGTGATGGTGGCCAGCAGCTCGTCATAGTCGGCCTTGATCTTGTCGCGCTCCATGCCCGTGAGCTGGTAGAGGCGCAGTTCCAGGATCTGATCCACCTGCGTATCCGTGAAGACGTAGCTGTCTCCCTGGATGCTCGGCTGGCTACGGATGAGGATGCCCAGGTTCCGGGCCGTCGTCACGCTGAACTGGTACGCCTTCAGCCCGGCACGCGCTTCGTCGCGGTTGCGGCTGTCGCGGATGATCTTGATGAAGTCATCCAGATGGCCCAGGGCCAGCAAGTAAGCCTCCAGCTTTTCCGCCTGCTGCTCTGCCTTGCGCAGGAGGAAGCGGGTGCGGCGGATGATGACCTCGCGGCGATGCTCGATGTAGCAGGCGATGGCGTCCTTGATGCTCAGCACGCGCGGGCGGCCGCCATCAATGGCCAGCATGTGAATGCTGAAGCTGCTCTCGAGAGCGGTGAATTTGTACAGGTTGTTCAGCACCACCTGCGGGCGGGCGTCGCGCTTCAGCTCCACCACCACGCGGGTGTTTTCATCGGACTCATCACGGACGGAGGTGATGTCGCTGATGATCTTCTCATTGGCCAGCTCCGCGATGCGCTTCACCAGCTCCGCGCGGTTCACGTTGTACGGAATTTCCGTGATGATGATCTGTTCGCGGCCGTTGTGCTCCACGATCTCCGCCTGGCCGCGCACACGCACGCTGCCGTGGCCGGTTTCCATGTATTCGCGGATGCCGTCCAGGCCGTGAATCACACACCCCGTCGGGAAGTCAGGGCCCTTGATGAACTGCGCAAGCCCGCTGTTCGTGATGGCCGGATTGTCAATCTGCGCGCAGACACCGTCCACGATTTCGCCCAGATTGTGCGGCGGCATGTTCGTCGCCATGCCCACGGCAATGCCGGTGCCACCGTTAACCAAAAGGTTGGGAAACGCGGCCGGAAACACCGTCGGCTCCGTCAGACGTTCATCGTAGTTTGGGACGAAGTCCACGGTGTCCTTCTCCATGTCGGACATCAGCGTGCCGCCCAGGGGCGTCATGCGGGCTTCCGTGTATCGCATGGCAGCCGGCGGATCACCTTCCACCGAGCCGAAGTTCCCCTGCGGATCGATCAGCGTCTCGCGCATCGCCCACGGCTGGCCCATGTGAACCAGAGTCGGGTAGATGACGGCCTCACCGTGCGGGTGATAGTTACCGGAAGTGTCACCGCAAATCTTCGCGCACTTCATCTGCTTCTTCGGCGGATACAGGCCCAGCTCATGCATCGCATAGAGAATGCGGCGCTGGGAAGGCTTCAGCCCATCCCGCACATCCGGCAGCGCACGGGAGATGATGACTGACATCGAGTAATCAAGAAAGGAGTTCTTGACCTCGTCAGCGACTGAGATGGGACGGGTGTTGGATTCTTGCATGGCGGGAAAGGCTGGAGTCAAGGCGTCAAGACCGTCAAAAGGTCAAGGCCGGTAGAAAAGTTAGGAGGCTGACGAATCGAATTGGGCTAAAAATTCTTCCAGAGGAGGAAGTTCAATGAACGAAGAACCATCGTGAGGAGGATCTTCGCTGAGTGTGGAGGCAGAAGACCGTCCGAGTGAGTGAATGTAGTTGTCGAGTTGCCGGCGCAAAGCGTCGAGCTTCATGGGCAGGTCCAGGTCAAAGGGCTGAGGGACCAATGCCCGCTCAAAAGACTTGGCCAGCCAAGTCTCCGTTTCGCGAAGGGAACCTCGGGCGTAATAGCAAAACCGGGCGTTCTCCTTGAAGGAGAAACGACCATAGCCCTCGCTGATATTGGCAGCGATGGAATCCGCCGCACGAACCCACTGCAATCCAAGGGCCTGTTTGCTGAACCAGGGCCAGCCGTTTACAATCGACCACACATCGCTCCCAACCCGCATCGCGAGTTGGTAAACACGAAGTTCTGTGAGATCGACAGTGGCCATGCTAATCAAGTTTTGAGTCACCGATGGCTGGCCGCTTGACCAGCCTTGACCGTTGACTCTTGACTTCCCTTACACATCCAAATTCCGCACATTCAGCGCATTCTCTTCGATGAAATGCTTCCGGGGCTCCACCACATCGCCCATGAGAATGGTGAAGATGCGTTCGGCTTCCTGGGCGTTGGATTCATCGAGCTTGATCTGCAAAAGCGTGCGCTTGGTCGGGTCCATCGTGGTCTCGAAAAGCTGCTTGGCGTTCATTTCGCCCAGACCTTTGAAGCGCTTGATTTCCATGCCGCGTTTGCCGATCTCCATCACCTTGTCGAGGATGCCGGGGATGCTGAAAACCGGGTGGACTTTGGCGTGGTCGCCGTCGCCTTCGATGACCTCAAAGAGAGGCTTGTCCTGGCTGCTGAAATGATCCACATGCAGGCCCAGTTCGTCGAGCTGCTGGAAGCGTTTTTTCATGCCGTGAGCCTCGTGAATTTCGATGAGGCGGGCGCGGCGATGCGCCTTCGGTGCGGCGGCGCCGTTGCCATCCGGATCCACCTCAGGCTTGCCGAAGAGATGCAGGTCATTGTTCTCGCGGGCAAAGGCAGCGAGCTGCTCATTGCCAAGGAAATAGAGAATCTTTGCCTCGTTGCCTTCGCGGATTGAAACGAGGTAGTGCGGCAGGTTGCCGGAGACCTCATCACGGGCCTGAAGGTAGGCCTCGAAATCACCACCGTGACGGCGGATGATGTCGGCAAATTTGGCCACTGGAACGAGCTGCTCAAGGATGGCCTGCAGGCGCTCATCCGCCACCGTGCTGCCATCGGAAATGTTGCGCAGGCTGATTTCGCCCGAGCCCATTTCCAGCAGCATCGCGTCCATCTCCGCATCGTCCTGCACGTACTCCTCGCGCTTCTTGCGCGTCACTTGGTAAAGCGGCGGCTGCGCCACGTAGATGTGGCCGCCTTTCACCAGCTCCGGCATCTGGCGGAAGAAGAACGTCAGCAGCAGCGTGCGGATGTGGGAGCCGTCCACGTCGGCATCGGTCATGATAACGATTTTGTGGTAGCGCAGCTTCTCAATGTTGAAGGAGCCTTCCACCTCGCTGTCGCCACCGATGCCGGTGCCGATGGCAGTGATCATGGTCTGCACTTCTTTGTTCTGTAGCACCTTCTCCAGGCGGGCCTTCTCCGTGTTGATCAGCTTGCCTCGCAGCGGCAGGATGGCCTGATTGTGACGATTGCGGCCCATTTTGGCAGAGCCACCGGCAGAGTCACCCTCGACAATAAACAGCTCGGTCTTCGACGGGTCGCGTTCGGAGCAGTCTGCCAGTTTCCCGGGCAGGCCACCGCTGCTCATCGCATCCTTACGGATGGCTTCACGGGCCTTGCGGGCCGCCTCGCGGGACTTCGCCGCGATGATGATGTTGTTGATCACCGTGACGGCGATTTCCGGCGTCTCGTCAAAGAAGCGCATCAGCCCTTCATAAACGATGGAACTGACCACGCCTTCCACCTCGCCGTTCACCAGTTTCACCTTCGTCTGGGAGTTGAAGCGCGGGTTCGGCAGCTTCACGCTCAGCACGCAGATCAGGCCTTCGCGGCAGTCATCGCTCTCGATGTCCGGCAGCTTGTCCTTGAAGCTCTTCGGATTGGTGTTGATGTAGGCCTTCACCGCACGGGTCAGGGCCGCCTTCAGGCCGCTGTAATGCGTGCCGCCGTCCGGGTTCGGAATGGCGTTGGCAAAGCACAGCGTCTGCTCGTTCAGCCCCTTGTTCCACTGCAACACGCAGTCCACCAGGATGAACTTGTTCTTGTCATCAATGACCACTTCACGGCGACCGGCCAGCGCGATGGCATCCGGGTGGATCTTGTCCTTGTCCGCGCCCAGTTCACGCACGAACTGCTTCACGCCTTCCTGGTAAAACAGCACTTCCTGGCGCTCCGTCTCACCGCGCTCATCGGTCAGCGTGATGCGGATCCCAGGGTTCAGGAAAGCGAGCTCGCGTAGGCGCACCAGCAAGCGCTCAAACACAAACACCGTCGTCAGGGTAAAGATCGTCGCATCCGGGTAAAAGGAGATCTTCGTGCCCGTCGTTTTCGGATCGTCCAGATCGCCCAGGACCGTCAGCGGCTCCGTCGTTTTGCCACGCTCAAAGCCGATCGCGTAGATCTTGCCATCGCGGAAAACTTCGCACTTAAACCAGTCCGAAAGGGCGTTCACGCACTTGGCACCCACGCCGTGGAGACCACCGGAAAACTCATACGCACCGTCGCCGAATTTGCCGCCCGCGTGCAGGCTGGTGAGCACCAGCTCCACCGTCGGGATGCCCGCCTTCGGGTGCATTTCCACCGGGATGCCGCGGCCATCGTCCTGCAGGCTGATGGAGCCATCCGTGTGGATGCTGATCCAGATGTTTTTGCAATAGCCCGCGAGGTGCTCGTCGATCGAGTTGTCCACGACTTCGAACACGCAGTGGTGCAGGCCGCGCTCATCCGGATCGCCAATGTACATGCCAGGGCGGAGGCGGACAGCTTCCAGCCCTTCGAGCTTCTGGATCTGGTCGGCACCGTAGGCCTGGTCAGCAGCTACAGCGGTGGAGTTTGAATCAATGGATTCAATGATTTCGTCTGGCATAAAAGTGGTCGTTGTTCCATCGCCTGAGTCTGTCCAAAAACCCGCTTCAGAAACGTGCTCGATGGGGAGATTTTCAGGGTAGCAAGCTGCCCCCTCCTGCCAAGGAATTTTGACGAAAAAAACACGATTTTTCACCGCCCCATTTTCGCCCTGCAAAAAACCCGGCCCAGCCCCCTGAAATCGGGCGTTCCACAAGTTTTTCCCCACCCACGTTCCACACGCAGAAAAACACACCTGCACAACCGCTCCCCGCCGCCCCCTTTTTCTCCCCCGTCCGCAGCATGGAGCGCGGGCGTCCCGCCTGCCGTTTCACGCGTCTCGCGGGAAACCGTTTTCCCACCCCGAAGCCGCAAAGCGTCCTGGAGTGCGCCAGTCCTCTGGCGCTTTCGAAAGCTCTCCCGCATCCGAGCTTCCCCGACGACCCCGAGGGGAGCGCGGAGACTCCTCTCCGCATCGTAAAGCACTGGATGCGCAGCATCCCACTCCCTCCCCCTCATACCCCGAGCTTCCCCAGCCCCTCAAACCACGAGACACGCCAAGTCCCGCTCCTTGGGCTCAAACTTTGGGTCGGCCTACCACTCCGCCCTCGCCAGCTCTGCTGGTGTCTAGCCTTTAGGCGACTCAATGACCTGCCGGACCTTCTCCAGATCGCCTAAAGGCTAGACACCAGCAGACCGAACAAACCCGCCCCCTTTCTAAGCCCTCCCAGACAATGGCAAAAAGAGGTTTGGTAAGAGATAAAGCCCTTCCGCCAGCGCTATCACCAGGAGGACTCATGTAAAGACGCTAAGGACCTGAATTTTTTGCGTCTTTGCGTGCCCAACCAAGCCCCCAAAGCCTCCGCCCCTACTTGGCCGCCTTCACCTGCCAGAACTCATCAAAGAAATCTGCCGCCACCACCTTCCCCGCGCTCTCCGCATTCGGGGCCTGGGTGATGTCCAAAATGGCCCAGTCCGGCAGCTTCGGGTTCTGCAGCGAGTTCGTCCGGTCATGCGCTTCCCGGAAGGTCAGGCCCGAATTCAGGATCACACTGCCCCGAGGTTCCAGGGGATTCGGGCGGATCATCACCGGCACATGCGTGCGACCATCCACGGAGTGGGAGCCCAGCACCAGTTGATCCGGGGTCCAGGAAAAGGGCAGCTTCTTCGTGCTGCCAGCCTGCAGCACTTTCGCCACCAGGGGATTGGAGACCGCATCGCCCCACAGCACCAGTGTGTAACGCAGCATGTCATCAGGAGTCACCGCCGCCGCCTTCTTCACCCGCACATCGCCGCGCATCAGGCTGCGCCAGCGAGTGAGGAAGTGGCTGGACTCCGCATTCACCCACGTCGTGATTTCCGGCGAGGCAGAGTCGCCCTCAGGCAGCACCACCAGGAAAGGCCGCTTCAGCGGTTCCTCGATGGGCCCGCTCTGGCCCGCTTGCTTCAGCCACACCGTGCTTTCTTTGCTCTCCTTGTTGGATTGCGTTCTCCATTCCCCCTGGGCATTCCGGAGAAAGGTCCGTCCACCCTTCAGCTTTTGCCCGTCGATTTCATAGCCCGCGACCTTCGCATCCGGGCTGAGTGAAAAAGACGCCACATTCTTGGTGGTCGCGCGCAGGGTCCCATCGTCGCCTATTTCTGCATCGACGCGCGTATCCTCCCACGGCTTCTCCTGCGCCAGGATTTCCACCCAAAACATCTTGTTATACCCCAGTGTTTTCGTCTGGAAAGTGACCTTCTTCGGCATCGGGTCCCTGCCCTTCGCCACCGCCGCCTCGATCTTTGCCTGCACTTCCTTGATCACCTCCGGGTGATACTTGTGGCCCATGCCCGGGCCGATCAGGTGCGGGATCGTCAGCCCCTCGTTTTTCAGGATGCCCTCCATGTAGGCCGCTGCATCGCGCTGGGTGTCGTTCTCACCGCTGTACACCACCAGGGGCACATTGCAAAAATTGCGCGCGTAGTCCGGCACATCGTACACGCCCCACAGCTTCTGCTCATACCAGGCCGGGTACTTGTCCGGCGTCAATTTCTGGTAGCGCTTCACATCCGCAAAGCCCGCCCCCGGATGCACGCAGGCCCACTGGTCCGCAAAGTGCGCCCCCATGTGCCAGGCCCCCGCCCCGCCCATGCTAAAGCCCGTCAGCGCGATGCGGTTCGCATCCACGTTAAAGCGGGCCTTCGCATCATCCCGCGCCTCAAACACATCCGTCTCCCCCGCACTCTTCCAGCCATTGCAGTAACGGCCAAAAGGATGGATCACAATCGTGCCCTTCGGCTGAAACTGGCCCGGTTTCTTCGCATTCAGGCGGCTATAAACAAAGTGCAGATCCGTGGCCGTATCCCCGCGACCATGCAGCCAGATCCACATCGGCACCGCCTTCTTGCCCGGGCCATATTCCAGCCCCTCCGGCACCTCCACCCCATAGGGCTGCGCACTGCCATCGATGGCCGAGTAAAAGCCCAGCACCTTCTGCCCGCTGCCGTCCATCCACGGTGTCTTGCCCGCCTTCAGCGCGGCGATGCGCGTCTTCGCCTCCGTCAGCAACGCCGTCGCCTTTTTGATGCCGTCCTCGGCCTTCTTGTCATACCACTCATCAAAATCCAGCGCATAGCTCACCGCCTTTAGAAAGATGTCCGCATCCGCCGCGCGCTCATGCTTTTTCACCGCCTGGAAGGCCTGCGTCACCTCGGCCAGCTCCTTTTCGATCCCTGCCTCCTGCTCGGCGGAAAGCGCCGCCACCGGTTTTGGCGGCAGGCTGCCCCGGAACGAGGCCGTGGCCCCATCCGGGCGGAGTTGAGCGGAAGCCAGGGTGGCCAAGGAAAAAACAAGTAGCAGCGGACGATGCATGGACCTTGCATAACGAATCCCCACGCCCCCGACAATCACGAAAAAATAGAGACTCCTTCCCACCGGCACTTGCCTACTGAAAATCTGCCACAAGCGCTATCATTCACCCCCTCACGGCTTCCGCCGCACCTGTCGGCTTCCCGGCGCGCCCTTGTGCCAGTACGTCAGCCCTTCCTCAAAGCACGTCCCCGCCAGGTCCTCCACCTTGCTGGCAAAGTACGCCTTCGCATCCTCCACCCCCTGATTGTAGGCAAAGGGGCCGATCTCCTTCAGGATGTACTCCAGCAGATGCCCCGCCTGGATGTCCCCCAGCTCACAGTCCAGCTCCTGCGAGGCATAACGCTGCAGCGACGCGACAACCTCGCGCTTCTTGTCTTTGAAAAAGTCTGTGTCCATGGTCACTGCGTCCTTTCCACTCGCGGCTGGGGGTGGCAAGCCGAATGAAAACGAATGCGTCCCTCGCCCTTTCCATTCAGCCTGCACAGCCGACTTCAGACCCTTTCCCAGTCACCATTCTGGTCCCGGCGGGAAATCATTCTTCCCTCGTCTTCCAGGGCATAGAGATGAAGCCAGCCGTGGTCGACGAGCTGCCGCACATTCTCGTGTTTGGCTAGGACATGCTCAATGTTAGCGCGGGGTGCTTCAATGAAGACGCTGAGACGCAGCGGCTCATGCATCCAGGCTTCCCCATTGTGCAGGCTTTGCAGGGGCAGCCCCGATTGCAAATCACCCCCATTCCCTTGCTGAACCCCAAAGGTGCCCACCACATTGTGGGTCACCTTACTGCCGCTCCCCCAGAGACGATGGTTCACCGTGCTGGCGTAGTATTGGAGGTTAATCCAGCTCGTGACGATCATGGGCGCTGTCATGATGAGTTCGAGCGTGCTACCTGTGCTGTCGCTTTTGGGGTCATAATTGTGCAGGAAGACCCGGCCTTGGAGATTCAGCGCCTGTGTGCGGGCACGCGGAGCCACGATGAAGGCCGCATTGTTTACCAGGCCCCATTCAGGCCGCACCTGAGACCAGTCGCGGCTGCGGTCGATGATGAGGTTTTCAACATGAATGCCCTCCTTCTCATGGATGCCTAGACTAGGGGCGCGTTCACCGCGGCAGTGCCGTGCCGCATCCGCCAACCAAAGCCGGAGTTGCTGCACATCCACCTCATGGGAGGGCGGAACCTTCTCCGTGTCATACAGCCTAACTTCATCCGTGGTCGTATCGTGGAGAGCCGCGACGAAGTAAGTGTCGCAAGGAATGAAAAGGCCTTCTTTTTCCAAAGCCCTGCGAATGGGAGCTTGGTTCAGGATAATCGTCGCAACGCGTGCATTCACATCCCCTGCATGACCTCCGCACGCACCGCAATCCAGCCCCGCTGCATACGGATTGTTGGTCGTATTGCTGCCATGACCACAAAGCACCACCAACCTGGCAAAGTTCTCCGTCAGCCCCATGTTTTTCAGTGCGGCCTTTGCGAGCTGCACCTGATCATCCCAGGGGATCCCCCCCGCCTTGAAGGAAGCATCCCGAGGATGGTCCGGCAGACTTTTGGGCGAATGTAGGGCCAACTCCGTGCAGCAGCTCCCTTTCGTCTTGTCCTGCCGGGGGCCCCATTGAAAACTGTCCCTCAGCAAGTGCCACGCATAGCTGACTCCCGCAGCCTCCACAAAGCTGAAACTGCTCACCGCAGACGTTCTAAACGCATTCCACGAATGTGAGGTCCGTCTGGCCATCTGTTGCTTGAGGCGAACCAGGCGATCCTCCTCAGGCGTCGCGCACACTGACTGCTCCCTCACGCGATATTTTGGCGCGATCAGCACTGGCAGCCGGGATTCCCCATGCCGATGCCCCAGGGGCACGTGCTCGATAGGCATCCCAAAGAAACCCGCAAAACCCAAGGTCTCCACTTCGGCAGAGACGGATTCCAATGACCTGCGCATGACCTCAGAGCGCACATCAATGCAGAAGACCGCCTGGACGGCGGGGCGGACCTTTCCTGGCGGCATCCCGTCCTGGGCTGCCTTTTTTAGTTGGCCACAAAGCTGCCGTTGAAAGCCGATCTCCAGGGCCGAATGCCACAGCAGTTGCTTCTGGGTCATCCACCCCGCCCCAGGCTTCACCCCAGTCAGGGCATGAAACCATTTTTCATGGATGTCACGGGATTTGAATTGCTTCAGCAAGGCCACCTCAAAGACCAGCCGGATGGCCAGCAGGTCTAACAAAGCATTCTCACACATCACCTGCTTGCCTGATTGATACTGCAAGTAACTACTCCACCCAGGCAGCGTCATCAGCAGCCGATGCAGATAGTCCTCCACTTTATCAGCATGGATCGCCAGAGTATCGAGCATCACAGGGATGGCCTCACAGGCCTTGTCCGGCAGCTCGCCGAGGACTTGATGAATCTCACCAAAGCCGATCAACTTCGGCGTGGCATCAATTGTGTAGGCCTTTTTCCAAGCCGTGTAGAGAGGTTGGTTCTTCCAGGGCATGCGCCAGGCCGCCTGGCCTTCGTCACAATAGGAAGCACACCACTTGGATACTTCCTCCGTGACGAGGTCACTCCAGTTTTTCTTCACGCATGCCGTGGCGATATCAGCCAAAGTTGGGATGCCAACCTCCGGATCCATCTCCGGTTCCTTCAACCAGGCGAGAAGTTGTGCCGTCGTCAGCTCCGAATCCGAACGCGCCACAGCCTCCTCCACATCACGTGAGGAGATTCTCCCACTGGCAAATTGCTCGCGGAAGTATTCCACACTCATCAGCATGCCACCCTTGGTCACCCGATGCATCAGCTCACACACTTCGACAAAGGGCCGATCCGTGAGGCCGACAAACGGGTTCACCGCCACGAAGCTTTGCAGCGGCCACAAAGGTGGAATGCGCTTGCAGGCCCTGCGCGCCTGGTTGAGCCAGACCAACTTGCCGGCGGTGGTTAGGCTGGATGAACAGAGAGTTTTAGAAGAGGTCGTCATAGGATTGAGCGTGGTGTTCATGAAGAGGAGTTAGGCGATGATTTTTTGAATGAGCCGATTGAAAAGTGCCCCCAGGTAAAATCCGTTGCTGGCATGCACATAGAGACGCGCCATGGCCGGGTGCGTGCCCCAGGCGGGCAGTTGTGTCTGGAGGAGGAGCACCGCCAGGAAGAACAGGGCCATGAGGACCATCATCCCATATTCCAGAGCCCCACGCGGCGGCATATAGGCGGGCACAGTCGTATGGAGCCACTTCTCAAACACTCCGTGGATGGCGAAGCAAGCCACCATGGCCGCCATCGCCAGGGACAATCCCCGGACCACCAGCACCCGCCTCAGGCTGCTGCTCCAGAGAGTCCACAGCAGATGGGCCAAGGCCATGATAAAGACAACCACCAGCAGCAACCGCCCAGGGTCCGTCTCCACCTTCAGCCCCGGTGAAATGGCCACCCCTGCCCCGATGACGCCAGCCGCAGCCAGCGAACCGAGAATGACCCAGGGATGTGCAGCAGGCCTGCCCACCGGAGTCCAGGCGGACTTGACCATGCCAACCACACTTCCACTGCTGAGAAACGCATGGGCTTTATAAAGCGAGTGCGCCACCAGATGCATGATCGCCAGGACAAAGGCCCCCAGTCCACACTGCAACATCATGAAGCCCATTTGCGCCACGGTTGACCATGCGAGCGACTTTTTAATGCTCGTCTGTGTCATCATGACCACCGAGCCCAGCAGAGCCGTCACGGCACCCGTGAAAGCGAGCAGATTCAGCGCCGCAGGTGACTGGATGATCAGCGGGCTTAACCGCACGATGAGAAAACCTCCCGCATTGATGATGCCCGCATGCATCAGTGCAGAGACGGGTGTCGGTGTCTCCAGCGTGTCTGGCAACCAGGAGTGAAAGGGAAACTGGGCAGACTTCAGCATAGCCGCAGCCACAAACAACCCGGCGACGGCACCCGGGTGTGGCCCCACAGGATTGGCAAATAGTTCATGAAACTCCCAGGTGCCATACCCCTGCCAGACAAGCACCAGCGCACCCAGCATGCATAGATCCGCCAGCCGACTGAGATAAAACTTCTTCCGTGCAGTCAGCAAAGCCCCTGGCCTCTCATCGTAGAATACAAGTAACTGATGCAAGCACAGGCTCGTCCCGATCCATGCCAAAGTGAACATGAGAAGGTTGCTCGACACTGCCAACATCAGCACACAGCTCAGAGTTAGAACAAGCCAGCGTGAAAACCTCGCCTGCCCGGGATCTCCATCCAGATAATGGATGGAGAAGCGCGTCACCACCATCCCCAGAAAACTGACGAGTGCCAACAGGGTGACTGAAAGGGGATCCATCAGCAGCGCCAGCTTCGCAGGGCCGTAGGCTGCGATTTCAATCCGCATCGGACCTGCCAGCAGCACCATGCCCACGAATACCACAGCCCCTGCAAAATAAATCCTTGCCAGCAACGCCGCCCCTTCCGCAGCCTGTCGTCCCTCCCGCATCAGAACAAGGAACGCTGCCATGATAAAAAGTAAAATCAGCGCAAACCATTCAGGACATTGGACCAAGTGAGGAAACGATAGGGCAAGGTGCTGCATAAGATAAGGTGAGGTGAAGTGACGGCCAAGCTCTCTCGCAAAATCTCACTTCGCTCCAATTCATGTTTTTGCATTTATCGTTCGTTTTGCTAAAAGTATGAATTCATGTCTTTCTTAAACTACCACCACCTTCGTTACTTCCGCGCCATTGCCACCGAGGGCAGCCTGACGAAGGCGGCCCAGCATTTGAAAATCTCTCAGTCCGCACTCAGCGTGCAGTTGCGCAGCCTGGAGGAAAATCTCGGCCAGCCCCTCTTTGAGCGTAAACACAAAGCCCTAGTGCTGACGGAGTCTGGCCGCATCGCCCTGGAGTATGCAGACTCCATCTTCCGCAGCGGCGAGGAGCTCGCCGACCTCCTTCAAAACCGCGCCAGCCGCAGCCGCAGCTTCCTGCGAGTGGGCGCCGTGGCCAATCTCTCGCGCAATTTCCAGCTCACCTTTCTTCGCCCTTTGATCGGGCGCGAGGAAGTGGAATTGATCATCCATTCCGGCACGTTGCGGGAACTCTTGGTGCAGCTCCAGAATCACACCTTAGACGTCGTCCTTTCCAACACGCCCGTGCGTCGCGACGCAGAAACCGGTTGGCACAGCCATCTCCTGGATCAGCAGTCGGTCAGCCTCGTCGGCCACAAAACCCGGAGGATGAAACCCTTTCGTTTTCCCGACGATTTAAAAACAACCCCCATCGTGCTCCCCAGCCTCGAAAGCAGCATCCGCACAGCCTTTGATGTGCTGATGGATCAAACAGGGATTCGCCCCATCATCGCTGCGGAAGTGGATGATATGGCTATGCTGCGACTGATGGCCCGTGAAACCCAAGGCGTCACCCTAGTGCCCCCTGTCGTGGTCAAAGACGAGCTGGAAAACGGCACCTTGGTGGAAAGGCACCACTTTCCCCAAATCAAAGAAACCTTCTACGCCATCACCCCCAGCAGGCGATTTCCAAACATGATCCTGCGGGAGCTGCTGACCAAGAAAAAGTAAAATCAAAGTAGGCTCCTGCACAGCCTAACGCAGCAGCGACGCGACAACCACACGCACAAGAAAGCCACCCCACCTTCACCCAAGCCGCTGGCGCACCTGCGGCTTTCTCGGCTCTGCCAGCAACTCCTGGTTTTTAGCCAGCGCCGTGATGATCAAAACCGCGCCCACCACGGTGCCCACCGGAAAAGCCAGCGCATACACCACCCCCAGTCCCAGCAGCATCCAAAACAGCCACTGCGCGCGGTAGCCCGATGAATAAACCGCCACCAGCATCAGCACAGCACCCACCAGAGACATCACCACCCCCACCATGATATAGATCAGCACCTCACCGATCGCCGCACTCAATTTCGCCGGATCCGCCACCTCCGCAGCCCCCACGAGCCTGAAGGCCCTCACCATGCCACCGACCGTCATCACCATCCCGATGACCAGCCCCACCTGCAGCCATGCCCCCACCCGCGCCAGATCACGGCCTTTGCTCACAGGGGGAATCATTTCGGGATCGGTTTCCATAGGAATCAGGAATTACCCAATCTTCTAAAACTTAAAAAAGAGAATGAGAAGTATCTTTTTCTTCCAGCACCACCGACCGAGGGGGGCGCAGAGATTCGCTTCGCGGCTTCGCACCTCTCCGCAAGCCGAAAAATGATGCGGCGCAGCCGCCACTCTATTCCATGAAGGTGACGAACTCACACCTCAGCTTCGCTTCAAGACGCTTTGTACTCGATCCGTACAAACCATCCCACAACCACGCCTCACCTTTGGTTAGACCGATCTAGCCCCACCCCTGCCGCCGCAGCCGCTCCATCACCGCCTGAAACCTCTCCGCCTGCCGTGACGACAACACCGCCCGTTTGAGACGCGGCACCAGTTTCTGATGCATATATTGCGAACGAAAGAAATACGGTCTCACCTCCACAAAAGCCAGAGCCTCCTCGATGGACCTCTCCTCCCCCGCCTCCAATCGCTTCAATCCCGATTCAAAGCCGCCCGGAAAAGCCAGCGCCTCATACTCCCGCCTAAATTCCGCACAGGCACAGCTCCACGCCTCCCAGGCCTCACGCCCCTCGCCCCTTCATGCAAAGGTCTCATGAATGCGTTCGTGCATCTGATTGATGCCCCGCGCATTCTCCTGGATCACACATCGAAGATGAAGGGTGTCTTTCATGCTCGCTCGCCAGTCATGCGCCTCTCCCATGGTCGCCCGCTAAGTTATCCAAAAGCTTCCAGAATTTTCAATCACTTCCCCGCATGCTGGGCAAGGAGCGCCAAGTTCAGGCCAGTCATGACGAAGCGAGTTCGCTGCTTTGCAGTGCAGGCAACTGAGCTCATGCGTTTCCAGTCCTTTCGTCGGCACTCGCCCTCGCCATTTGTGATAGTTAGGCCCACAAGCTGGCGAATCTCCCGCCTGAGCCACAAGAGGGCCTGCCTGCACACTCAGCATCTCTGGCATCGCATCAGTGATTGGATGCTCCATCCGGTGAACCGTCCCGCAATCGTTACACACAAGCATCGTCTCTGCACCATACCCGGAACTCATGTCATGATAATGAAACCACCCAACCGTGAAGTTGAGTCGGCATTTTTTACATTCGTAATCAGATGGCATCGCGTGGCCCAAAGCTGACACGAATTCGCCAAGCTTCAAGCCCACCCCTCCTCATCATTTCAGCTTTCCACTTTCCGTCTTTCTACTTTTCCGCCACCTGCCGTCCCGGCCAATACGTCACCGCAAAAAGGAACCCCAGGAAAGCAGGGATGCCCACCATCGCAGGAAGCCGCGAAAACGTCTCCTCATCCACCTCATCATAGACCGTGTGGGTCAGCCCCATGGACTCCCCATAGAGCAGCAGCACCAGGCAGACCGTCAGCAGCAGCACGGCCACCTTCGGGTTCCCATACCAGCGCCGCCCCAGGGCGCGAAATCGCAGCCCCTGCCCCAGCAGCACCACCGCCGGAAACACCAGCACCGTCAGCACCGTGGCCACAATCGGCGCACCGATGATCGAAGTGATGCCATCGTAACGATCATACACCTTCAAAAGCGCAAAGAACACCCAGCACACCGTCAGGCCTAACAAATACCTCGTTCGTCGTTGAAAAGCGGGCGGAGTCATGGTGAGGTTAATGTCAGAAGATCCCAACCTTCACGCTTCCTGCCGGGTTTCCAGAAAATAGTCGAAGAGATCAAAATCGAAGAGATAGGATGAAGGCAGCCAGGAAGAGAAAAAGCCAGCCTCGGCCACCTGCACCCGATACACATCATACAGCTCTGGATCCTCCGCAGAACTCCCAAGCAACCGACCCGCCGCCGCCACATCCAGATCCACCAACTCCTGCTCATGATGGACACGCTCGGTCTTTAAATCATAGGCCACAAGGCTTCTCAAAACAGCAGGCTTCATATCAAAGGATAGGTTGCGACTTCCCCCTCACACCCTCAGCGAACCACGAAAGCCGCGCGCGCTGTAATAAGATTGCGCGCCGTTGTGGTAGATGAAGACGCGGCCAAAGCGGCGGTCGCCGAAGAGGGCACCGCCCAGCTTGCGGATGTCCGCCGGGGCCTGCACCCAGCTCGAGGTCTTCATATCGAAGCTGCCCAGCTTCTGCAGATCCCGATACTCCTCCTCAGTCAAAAGCTCGATGCCCATGGCCGCCGCCACGTCCACCGCATTGTCCTTGGGCTTGTGCTCCTTCCGTGAATCCAACGCCTCGCGATCGTAACACAAACTCACACGGCCTTTGGGGCTCTCTGCCGAGCAATCGAAAAAGACATACTCCCCCGTCTTCGCATCGTGCCCCACCACATCCGGTTCACCGCCCGTACTTTCCATCTCATGCAGGGACCACAGCTTCTCCGCCTTCGCTTCCAGCCGGGCCTTCACCTGGGCCCATTCCAGCCCCGGATGGCGCTTTAGGTTCTTTTCAAAACGGGCCTCCAGCGTGGCCAGCAACTCCTCACGCAATTGCGCCGGCAGCTTCCTTTTTGTCTCGGTGCCTTTCATGATGTTTCCTTCGATGGATGGGATGTTGCTGCAAAACACTTGGTTAGGCCACCTCAGCTTTCACTCGCCAGCAGCGCCTACAGCCGGTCCAGCACCTGTTCATTGGCCGTGTCACTCAGCGACCGCATCCGCTCGGCGAATTCCGGGCTTTCAAACTCCTGGTCCCAGGCCAGATGCGTCTGCTCCCCCTGCGGGGTCAGCGTCACCGTCAGCCGAAACCACGGCTTCACCACATGCTCGATCACAATCTTCTCATCCGGCACGATCTCCCGGAAGAAACTCTCATTCGGATAGTTCGCCCCATTTGGCGCATGCATCATGAAGACCCACTGGCCGTCCGGCTCAAATTCGAACCGCTCAAACGTATTCGTAAATCCCTCCGGCCCCCACCACTGCGCCAGCCGATCCGGCTGCTGAAAGGCGGCAAACACTTGTTGGGGACTGGCTGGCAGCACACGCCCGGTGCTGACCACAGAGTTCAAAGAATGCGTCGAAGACATGGCGGAAAGGGATCGTAGCAACGCAGCCTCCTGGATCTAAAAAGACCCGGCAAGGCGGCATCAGAGCCATCATAAAAACCCAAATTCCGCCCGCTGACCAGCCCAGACTTCAGGGGAATCAAACCCGGTTCTGTTTCGCCAGCAGATGCGCCAGAAAACCAAAGGCCCCCACCGAGGCCCAAAGCCCAAAAGGCGACCCTGAAAGAAACGCATGCACACCCCCGGCCAGGCCCGTGACCAGCAAACCCACCAGGGCCAGCCCCAGCATCAAGGACCGAGGATTAGAATCAGAGGGATCAGGCATAACGTGTGATTGGATCAGGGACAGTGTTTTCCAGTCTTATCAGAAACGGACGAACTGCACAGCCCAAAATCAGAGACAAGTGGGCGAACCACCTCTGAACTGCGGACAAACCCTGGCCAACCTTGCTCCGGCGCAAGTGCAAAGGACTCAGGTTTCTTATCAGTCATGGGAGAGACTTCCCTTCGATCCGTGCTGTCAACCGTGCCCAAAGCTCCTGAATGGGGATCTGGCTGAAGCCCGAAAACTGCGCATCGCCCACCTCGATGACGATCCAGTCACCGTTTTGTTTTTGCCCGATGTCCACAGCGATGTACGGAACGCCCAAGCGGCTTGCGGCCTCCAAAGCCAGATGCTCGACAAGCTTGCGCTCATCGGGCTGCAACTCCGCCAGATCATCCTCCCCTTCCCAATAATATCCCAGGCCTACGATCTCGCGGTCATAGACAAAGA
Source organism: Prosthecobacter algae (assembly GCF_039542385.1). Lineage (NCBI taxonomy): Bacteria > Pseudomonadati > Verrucomicrobiota > Verrucomicrobiia > Verrucomicrobiales > Verrucomicrobiaceae > Prosthecobacter > Prosthecobacter algae. The sequence continues at coordinate 41,952 of NZ_BAABIA010000007.1, forward strand.
CCCGGTATTCGCGCCCCAATGGAAATTCGCCCGGGCCCACTCGGCTGCATCTTAAATCCAGCAGCTCACGAACGATCACTTTGCCCAAAGATCTTCGGTGTCCAGACATGATTTTGCCAGCGATCACTTTCAGTTCTTCCGGCGCATGCGCCACGCAGGACCCGATGCCATCCGATTTCAGGGATTGTACAGTGCCCTTCAGAAAGACGGGATAACCAATTCTTTGGGCAGCAGCTTCACAGTGCGATACATCGGCCACACATTCGCTCCTGGCGGTCAGATCCTCGATAAAGGGATAAAATTGGTCAAACTCCTCTGCCCGCCGAAACTGATCTGGCGCATTCACTAGACGAATGTTTCTAGCATAGGCCGCCTGATAAATTTCCTCGTAATGTTCAGGCAGTGGAATGTAGCCGGTCCACAAGCCCACGACGATTTCCGGCTGAACAGGGACATGCCACAGCGCATCATCCGCACTGACGCCCGGTGGCAAATCCCCCGGAATGTGATACACCAGCCACCCCGCAAGACGCGCCGCCTCAGTAGAACGAATAAGGTCTCTCAAGCTGGCCGAATCCGGCAACTGGGGGGATGACTCACTGAGGATGATCATGGTTTTGTGGGCGGTGCCAAAAATTGACAACTTGGATACAGGACCAGAAGATTACAAAAGCATCACCGTAAGAGCTTGCTATTAGAGACCCGAACTCAAACCACTCAGCCTTGTGGGCACTGATGAAGTCCACCATTTTTCGTTGAACAACGCTCTTCGGAAAACCTGTGGAACCAATCGTGGGCATCCGTCGCCTAACAAAGGAAATCTGGCAAGAAAACGGCCACCTCAACGCCCCGACGCAAGCTGCAGGAATACTCCCCTCTACTCCACATCCAGCTCCGGCTTGAAGTCGGCGGCGTGGTAGGAACTGCGGACGAGCGGGGCGCTGGCGACGTGGCGGAAGCCTTTTTTGCGGGCGATCTCTTTGTAGTTCTCGAAGGTGTCCGGATGCACGTATTCGATGACGGGGAGATGCTGCGGAGAGGGGCGCAGGTACTGGCCCAGGGTCAGCACGGTGACGTCGTGCTCCAGCAGGTCATCCATGGCCTGGAACAGTTCTGTTTCCGTTTCGCCGAGGCCCAACATGAGGCCGCTCTTGGTGGCGCACTTGGTGCCCAGGTCCAGCGAGATCTGCTTGGCGCGCTTCAGCACCTTTAGGCTGCGATGATACTGGGCGCGACTGCGGACGAGGGGGGTCAGGCGCTCGACGGTTTCCAGGTTGTGATTGAAAATGTGCGGGCGAGCACGCATCACCACATCCAGCGAGTCTTCCTTCTCATTGAAGTCAGGAACGAGGATCTCGATGGTGATGTGCGGTACGGCCTCGCGCACAGCCTCGATGGTGCGGGCAAAGTGCTCGGCACCGCCGTCCTTCACATCGTCGCGGGCGACCGCAGTGATAACGACGTGGTTCAAACCGAGGCGTTTGGTGGCCTGGGCCACGCGCTGGGGTTCATCGGCCTCAAGGGCGAAAGGCTTGGCGGTCTTGACGGCACAAAAGCCGCAGGCGCGGGTGCAGCGGTCCCCAGCGATCATGAAGGTGGCCGTGCCCTGGCTCCAGCATTCCCAGCGGTTCGGGCACTGGGCTTCCTCGCAGACGGTGTGCAGTTTCAGATCAGAAATCAGCGATTTCGTGCTCCAGAAAACGGGGTCGCGGGGCAGCTTCACACGGATCCAGTCGGGCTTTTTTTCCGTGTGCAGAGCGGGGTCAATTTTGCAGGACATGTCTTTCGATACGAATGACCCGAAACGGCCAGATGGCAAATGATGAATGAGGCCGCAGCCAACTGCCCGCCCCACAGCGCCCCCTTGCATCCCTGGGAAATGCGGGCCTTCATGTGGGATGACGTCACCTCGCGGCCCAGGCGCTTTTTGGGCTCTCATTCTGCTCATCCTCATCGGCATCATCGGGCCCTTCCTGGTCTGGGGCGCGGCCTTTGACCAGGCGCTGAGCCTGGAGGGCACCCGCACCTGGCTGGGCCAGTATGGGCACTGGGCCTGGGCGGCGGGCATGGCCCTGCTGGTGAGCGACATCGTGCTGCCCATCCCCGGTACCGTCGTCATGTCCGCCCTAGGCTGGATGTATGGCTGGGCCTGGGGCGGCCTCATCGCGGCGGCGGGCTCATTTTTATCCGGCCTGCTGGCCTATGCCCTGTGCCGGGGCCTGGGGCGGCCCGCCGCACGCTGGATCGCCGGGGAGGCGGGGCTGGCGAAAGGCGAGGCCTTCTTTGCCCGGCGCGGCGGCTGGGTGGTGGCCCTCTCCCGCTGGGCCCCGGTGCTGCCGGAGGCCGTGGCCTGCCTGGCGGGCCTCGCCCGCATGCCCTGGCGCACCTTTGTCCTGTCCCTGGCCTGCGGTTCCCTGCCCCTCGGTTTTGCCTTCGCGGCCATCGGTCACCTGGGCCACGCCAGCCCCGCCTGGGCCCTGGCCCTCAGCGCCGGAGTGCCCATTCTGCTCTGGGGCGTGATGTGGCGAAGCTGGCAGGCCCGATAATCCAAGTCAAAGTAATCCCGAGCTTTAGCTCGCACCCGGCCTCGTTCGGTCAATCCACCTCAAAGAACCTGCCGCCCTCCCACACCCTGGCGGGCGCAGCCACACTACCACAAAGAATCCTAAATTGCGCCATTCCTCTGGCGATTTCGCACGCTCATCAATTTCCGAGCTTCCCCAACACCCCAAGGAGCGGGACTTGCCAAGTCCCGGCCTTTGAACTTCCGCATACCCTCCAGCCCGTTTCCCAGAGAATGACAAAAAGATGGCGTGTAAATGATACGGCATCCATCTGGCCTAACCATGGATGCAACACCCACAGGCCGCACCATCGTTCACTCCCCCAAACCCCACCCGCTGGCGGGCGCAGCCACAGTACGTAGCTGCCCGCGCCAGCGGGTGGTCGGGGCGAAACCTCACCCGCCCTCGTTCACCCCCTTACCACACTTCTTGTTAATCTTTCCCGCGCCTGCAGGATAGTCAATCCTGTCAAAAAAAGTCCACCCCGCTCCTCCAAGCTCAGCCCCCCAACACCTCCAAACCCCAGGACTGGGCAAGTCCCGATCCTTGGGGCCTTTCCACCGTCGAGAGAGCCTTCACCCACCCACAAAAAAACCGCTACCGTTTTCCGGCAGCGGTTTTCAAAACATTCTCAGAACAAAAGGCCGATCAGGCCAGCTTGCTCAGCACTTTCGCCACGGTGTTTTCCACCGTGAGGCCGTGCTTCTGGCGCAGGATCGCCGGGGTGCCGTGCTCCACAAACTCATCCGGCCAGCCGATGCGCACCACCGGGGTGGTGATGCCAGCGGTGGAGAGCTGCTCAATCACCGCACAGCCAAAGCCGTTCATCAGCACGTGGTCTTCCAGCGTGCACACCACCTTCACCTTTTTGGCGTAGGTTTCGATCACGGCATTGTCCAGTGGCTTGATCCAGCGCGGGTTGATGAGGGCCACGGAGTATCCCTTGGCCTCCAGCTCCTTCTTCGCCAGTTCAGCCGTGGCAAACATGTCGCCCAGGGCGATGAGGGCCACGTCGCTGCCATCGGCCACCACTTCGGCCTTGCCGATTTCCAGGAGATGCGGCTTCGCCTTCGGCTTCACGCCCGGACCGTTGCCACGAGGGTAGCGGATGGCGATCGGCCCCTTGTCGTAGTTGGCCATCGTCCACAGCATGTCCACAAATTCATCTTCATCCTTCGGCTGCATGTGCACCAAGCCGGGAATGCCGCGCAGGTAAGCGATGTCGAACAGGCCATGGTGAGTCGGGCCGTCATCCCCGCTGAGGCCGCCACGGTCCATGCACAGGCGCACTGGCAGGTGCTGGATGGCCATGTCATGCAGGATCATGTCCACCGCACGCTGCATGAAGGTCGAATAAATGGTTAGGAAAGGGCGCAGGCCCTGCACCGCCATGCCACAGGCAAAAAGAGCCGCGTGCTCTTCGGCAATGCCCACGTCGAAGTAGCGCTCCGGAATCTCCTTCTTGAAGGCCATCAGGCCCGTGCCACCAGGCATCGCCGCCGTGATGGCCACGATCTTTTGATCCTCCTTGGCAAAGTCTGTGACCGTGCGCGCATAGATCTGCGAATACGTCGGCTTGTCCGTGGCCTGCACCTCACCGGTTTCGATGTTGTACTTGCCCAGGCCGTGGAACTTGCCCGGATCTTCCAGGGCCGGTTTGTACCCACGTCCCTTTTCCGTCAGGATGTGCAGGATCACCGGCTCATTCTGCGTCTTCAGGAACTCAAAGGTCTGGATCAGCAAAGGCAGATCATGTCCATTGATGGGGCCGTAATAACGAATGCCGAACTCCTCAAACAGCGTGCTGCGATTGTGCGCGCCTTCGCTCTGCGGCAGCAGCAGACCTTTGGCCGAATTTTCCACGCGTTCCGCCAGCTTGCGAGCACCGCCACCGAGGACAAATTCCACAAACTTCGCCGCTTTGTCATGCAGGTTGGCAAAGCCCGGGTGCGTGGCGATGGTGTTAAAATACTTGGCGATGGCACCGACGTTTTTGTCGATGCTCCACTCATTGTCATTCAGCACCGTGATCAGGCGCTTCGTGTGGGAGGAGATGTTGTTCAGCGCCTCGAAGACTGGGCCGCAGGTGAAGGCCGCATCGCCAGAGACGCAGACCACATGGTCATCCGTCCCCTTCAGGTCACGCGCCGTGGCCATGCCCAGCGCCGCCCCCAGGGCCGTGCCCGCGTGGCCAGCCCCATAGCAGTCATGCTCGCTCTCACTGCGCAGCAGGAAGCCGTTGAGGCCCTCATACTGGCGGATGGTGTGGATCTTGTCCCAGCGGCCCGTCAGCATCTTGTGGACGTAACCCTGGTGGGCCACATCAAAGACAAATTTGTCCTTCGGCGTATCAAACACGCGATGGAGAGCGAGGGTGAGCTCGACCACGCCCAGATTGGGACCGAGGTGGCCTCCCGTCTGGCTCAGGGTCTCGATCAGAGTGGCACGGATCTTTTCAGCCAACTCTGGAAGTTTTTCCAGCGGCAGGGCTTTGAGATCAGCAGGGCAAGTGATGGCGGGCAGGGTGGTATCCACGTGGTGTCAGAAAAGTCGGATGTCGTCAGTGTCTTCTTCAGCCTCGGCAGGCTTCTTTTTGCGGACCGGAGCGGCAGGCCGGGCCTTTTCCTCCGGCACTTCGGCCACCGCAGCAGGATCAAACGGGGCCAGCGCAGGCTTGCCCTCGGCATCGGCCGTGATCATCTCGATCCGGCGTCTCGCCACCTCGATCCTCTGCCGGCAGACCTTCAGCAGGCCCATGCCTTCCTCATAGCTGGAGACCATTTCATCCAGCGGCATTCGGTCCCCCTCCATCAGCGCCACGATTTCCTCCAGGCGGTCCATGGCCTGTTCAAAGGAAGATTCGTGGGGGGCGGCGGCGCTCATTTGGGTGGTGATTCGGGGGCGCGCATTATCAGGACACAGGCAGCAGCCGCAAGCAGGAAAAAACAGAGATGTTCAGTTGAAGAAACCTGTCTTGATTCATTTTGCCAGCGTTCCTATGATTCTACGACCATGAAAACCATCCTTTCATCTCTATCTTTCCTTTTTCTTGCAGGCCTCTCCGGCCTCCAGGCCAATCCTGAGATCCCCGTCGCCGTCGCCCAGAGCTTCGGCACCGCCACGGCGGAAAGCATCCTCCTCCTCAAAGGCACCGGCACCACCGCCGAGCCCGCCGAGTGGACCGCCTACTCCCGCGATGCCTTCCGCCCCGAGGACGTGCTGCGCATTTCCGTGAAACTCGATGGCGCTTTTTGGAAGGCCTCCCCCGCTGGTGCCGGCACCCGCATCCTGGACCGTGTGCCCACCCGCCCGCTGGATTTCAAAAAACTCCGCTACCGCAGCGCCGATGCCCGCGTCGTCGCCGCCAAGTCTGCCGCCCTCGCCCAGACCACCTTCGTCAGCATTGACTACCAGCTCGCCACCAACAGCGAGACCGGCACCCCCGAATGGGGCATGGCCCTGAAGGACGAAACCGGCTACGAGGTCGGCTTCGTCGTCGTCTCTGCTGAAACTGGTGCCGTCTCCTTCCAGGACTGGTCCCCCCGCGTCCCAAGCACCGCTGGCACTCCTGAAGACGAAGGCGAACGCGCCGCCCGCGCCGTGAAACGCGCCGCCCGCAAGACCTGGAACTGGACTGACAACGCCCGCAAAGAGACCCGTGGCTTCTTCCGCGAACTGTTCCGTTAAGCCCTTAAACACACTTTTTTCTCTCCTGGCCCGCCGCTGTCCCCCCGGACTCGGCGGGCTTTTTTTATGAAACCTTTTATGGAACTAAGAGAGCAAACCTGTTTTTACACCTTGACGCCCCTTGTGAAGGTCAGCATTACTGCGCGACTCCCTGCTCTTTAGGCCGGGGGTCATCAGTCCTTCTCCCGAACACCTCTCACGTCGCTATGATCCACGGAGTCCTCTCTTCTCCCCAAAACGCCCTGCGTCCGCTCCTGGTCGCCGCCTTCGTCACCTTTGCCTCGGTCGGCAGCCACGCCCAGGTTTCGCTGGAGTCCCCAGCCGCTGCAGGCCGCCGGATCGTCCGTCAGGTGGATGTTGTTTTTAAAGGTGCCGCCACCATGGATCCCGCCCGCGTCCGCGCCCAGATGTCCACCCGTGAAGGCGAACCCTACACCGATGAATCCGTGGAGCGCGACCTGCGCACCCTTTACGCCACCGGTGCCGTGGAAAACGTGGACATCCAGGCCGTGAACGTGGCTGGCGGTGTGAAAGTCGTCGTCACCATCTCCGGTCGTGGCGGCATTGGCGAACTCGGCTTCCTCGGCAACGCCGCCTTTGACAATGACAAGCTTCGCAAAGAGATCGAAGTGAAGGTGGGAGATCCTGTGGATGACGCCAAGCTCAGCGCCGCCCAGCAGAAGATCCTGGAAATGTACCAGAAGAAGGGCTTCTCCGATGTCCTCGTAACCTACGACGTCTCCCCTTCCACCAAGGAAGGCTTCTCCACCGTCCTCTTCAAAATCGAAGAAGGCGGCCGCGGCCTCATCGGCGACATCCGCTTTGAAGGCAACGACAACATCAGCTCCCGCACTCTGAAGTCCAAGCTCAGCTCCAAGGAAAAGACCTTCTGGCGTCTCTGGGGCAAGGCTGGCAAGCTCGACAACCAGGCCGTCCTCGAAGACGTGCGCAAGATCGAGCAGGCCTACCAGGACGAAGGCTACGTCTATGTCAAGGTCGGCTACCGCCGCGAAGCCGAGAGCGACACCAAGGTGGCCCTCGTCTTTGAAATTACCGAAGGTACCAAGTATGAAGTGGCCGCCGTCGCCATCGAAGGCATCACCATCTTCTCCCAGGACGAACTGACCCCTGCCATCCTTACCGAGGCAGGCTTCCCCTACTCCGGCAGCGACGTTCGCGGTGACGAGAAGATGATCCAGGACTACTATGGCTCCCGTGGTTATGCCGACGCCCGCGTCGAAACACGCCTCTCCGATGCTGGCCCGGCCAAGCTGAACGTGACCTACAGCGTCTATGAAGGCACCAAGTCCTTCATCCGCAAAGTCAACATCAGCGGCAACATGAAGACCAAGGATGAAGTCATCCGCCGCGAACTTCCCTTCTCCCCTGGCGACGAGTTGAACACCGTCCAGATGGAAACCGCCCAGACCCGTCTGGAAAACTTGAACTACTTCGAAACCAAAGGCGAGGCCAATCCCCTCACCGTCCGCCCAGTCTCCACTGAAGTGGACGGCTTCAAGGACATCGAAGTCAACGTCACCGAGAAACCCACCGGCTCTGTCAACTTCGGCGCAGGCTTCAGCTCCATCGACAGCATCGTCGGTTTCATCGACGTCACCCAGACCAACTTCGACATCTCCGATTGGGGTGACTTCCGTGGCGCAGGTCAGCGCTTCAACATGAACATCCGCTACGGCCCACGCCGCCAGGACTTCAACCTTTCCTTCACGGAGCCTTGGTTCCTCGGCCAGAAGCTCGCCTTCACCACCGAGCTCTTCTACCGCAACATGTTCTACCTCTCCCAGGCTGACCGTTACGAGCAGACCAACGCCGGGCTCTCCCTCGGCCTGCGCAAGCCCATCGGCGAAAACGCCTACTTCGAAACCACCTACACCCTTCAGAGCATTGATCTGAACGTCCAGGAGGACGAAGACCCGAGCCAGCTCATCCGCAACGAAGACGGCGAGTTCATCCAGAGCAAGGTGGACTTCGGTTTCGTGCATGACACCCGCGACAGCGTCTTCATCACCCGCAAAGGTCACAAGTTCGAAGCCGGCCTCATGGCCTCTGGTCTCGGTGGCGATGTGGAAGTCTGGGGCGGCAACATCGGCGGCCAGCAGTTCTTCTCCCTCCCAGGCGATACCATCCTCAGCTTTGAAGGTATGGCCCGTTTTGTAGACGGTTGGGGCAACTCCGGCACTTCCAGCTCCGACGTGCCAATCTTCGAGCGCCTCTTCCTCGGCGGTGCCAACAACCTTCGCGGTTACGACTATCGTGAAGCCGGTCCGAAGGACAGCACTGGTGAGCCTATCGGCGGCAATGTCTCCCTCTACGCCAGCATCGAATACTCCTTCCCGATCATCGAGAAAGTCCGCGGTGCCGTGTTCTACGATGTCGGTTATGTCTCCACAGACATCACCGCCACCAATGCCACCACTGGCGGCGTGAAGAACGGCGGTCCTATCGTTGGCGATGGCGAAGTCTATTCCAACATCGGCATCGGCCTGCGCATGTTCCTCCCTGTCGGCCCTATCCGCCTCGATCTCGGCCTGCCCCTCGTGAAGGACGACTTCACTGGCGACAGCCCGCGCTTCCAGTTCAACATGGGTTACAAATTCTAATCTGCGCCCAGGCGCATTGAACAAAACCTCTCTTCGATCCATCTTATTCCTTCTCTATGATCCGTCTTCTGACCTTAGCCTTCCTTGCTACCAGCCTCACCCTCGCCAGCGCCGCCGACCTCAAGTTCGGCGTCGTGGACATGTCCAAAGCCTTTTCCGAGTTCCACAAGACCAAGGAAGCGGCAGAAAAGTTCAAGTCCAACGTGGACAAGGCTCAGAAGGAAATGAACGACCGTTGGGCCGTTTATAAGAATCTGATGACGGACATGCAGAAGCTGAAAAAGGAAGCCAGCGATCCGATCATGACCCAGGATGCCCGCACCAAAAAGGCGGCTTCGTTTGATGAGAAGGCCAAAGAACTGCGCACCCTCGAGCAGGAAATCGGCGAGCAGCAGAACCGCCGCTCCTCCCAGCTCAAGCAGGAAGACGTGCAGATCCGCCGTGGCATCTACGACGAAATCCTCGTCGTCGTCCGCGACAAGGCCAAGACCGAAGGCTACGATTTCATCTTCGACAAGTCCGGCATGAGCCTCTCCACTGTGCCTGTGCTCATCTATTACAAGGACGCCGTTGACGTGACCGACCAGATCGTCGTTGAGCTCAACAAAAACGCCCCTGCTGCCAGCGCTGCGCCTGCCGAAACCAAGGCCGAAGAGCCCAAGAAGCCCTGATCCAAGTCCGTTTAATTCAGGGCACGCCGAAGCGATTTCCGGCGTGCCCTTTTTTCTGTCTCGCGCCGCATGAGCACTTCCATCACGCATCATCGCCTGGCTGAACTGGTCGGTGGTGAACTCTTCCAGGGAGAGCCCGAGGGCCTCATCACCGGATTGAATTCCATCTCCGAGGCTGAGCCCGGCGATGTCACCTTCCTCGGCAACGAGCGTTACCTCTCCGCCCTCCGGCACACCCGTGCTACCGCCGCGCTCGTCGGTCTCGACTTTGCCGAACCCCTCCCCGGCCTCGCCCTCATTCGGGTGGAAAACCCCACGCTCGCTTTCTCCAGCGTCATCCGCTTCTTCGGGCCGCCCTCCCGGGAGTTTCACCCTGGCGTTCATCCCTCCGCCGTTGTCGCCCAGTCCGCCCAGTTCAACCCGGAACGCGTCTCCATCGGCCCCTGCGCCGTCATTGAGGAAAACGTCGTCATTGGCGACGGCACCATCGTCCACGCCGGCGTCTTCATCGGCCACGGGGCCCGCATCGGCATGGACTGCGTGCTGCACCCGAACTGCACGCTCCGGGAAATGACCCTCCTTGGCGACCGCGTCATCATCCACAGCGGCACCGCCATCGGCACCGATGGCTTCGGCTACCAGTTCAGCCAGGGCCGCCATCAGAAGATCGAGCAGGTCGGCATTGTTCAGATTGATAACGACGTCGAAATCGGCTCCTGCACCACCATTGACCGCGCCCGCTTTGGCCGCACCTGGATCGGCGAAGGCACCAAGATCGACAACCTCGTCCAGATCGCCCACAACGTCGTCATCGGCCAGCACAGCATCGTCGTCTCCCAGGTCGGCATCTCCGGCAGCACCCACATCGGCAGCCACGTCACCATCGCCGGTCAGGTCGGCATCGCCGGCCATCTCGAGATCAGTGATCAGGTCACCTTGCTCGCCAAAGCCGGCGTCACCAAAAACATCACTGAACCCGGCGCCTACACTGGCTTCCCCGCCAAGCCCCTCATGGAAGGCCGCCGCATGCTCTCCGCACCTGCCAAAATCCCCGAGATGATGGAGCGCATCCGCGAGCTCGAAAAGAAACTCGCCGCCCTCGAAAAAGCCCAGGCCTGATCCGCGCCCCCGTGTCCGCCCACGCCCAGGCGGGCGTTGCCACAGCCTGTCGCTCATCGCGTGTCCAGCACACGGGATGGTCAGACCGCGAGATCTCCGCCGTCGCGGGACTGGTGTCTGCGCTCCAGGAGGCGGGGCTGCCGAAAACCGAACCATGGTTTTTATGGCGATGCGAGAGACTCTAACAACGGAAGCTCAGTGACCGGATGGGGATGAATATCATTTTCTCCCCATTTGGGGATTCCAAGGCCTTATCCGTTGATTTTCAGCGTTTTGTGATGGGGATTTCTTGGGGATGCATTTCCCCATCTGGGGAAGTTTGGGGATTTGTGGGGAGGATTGAGTCATAGAAACCATAAGGGATGCAAGGGGCTTCTGAAGGGGTGTTTTTGGACGGCAGGCATCGGAGTGCAACACTATGTTTGATATTATCTAATGATATTATAAAATGGGGGATTTGCAATGGATTCGCTGTGAGGCGACCAAATCCTGAATGAAAAATTACGAGCAGTCTGGCCTGAAGCACAGGGAGAGGCGAAGGCTTCGTGTCTGGGGTCGGGGAAGGTGAGCATTGCGGGGGTTGTCTGTTTTCAGTTGCCGCTGTTCCGGTTTCAGAGTTGGTACTGGTGATGTAAATACTGGTAAGCAATATTTATGGATACTTGTAGATGAGGCGAATCGGGTAGGTGGGGGTTAGTGAGAGAGGGCTGGCTTCCACGGCTGGAATGGAGGAACCAAGATTGGACTTGGGCGAGGAGATTGATCAGTGCTGAGGTCTGAGATCTTCGTTTCAGAATCTTATGTTAAGATTCGCTGTCTGCCCCCATTTTCCGTATTTGACCCGTTTTCCCCGCATTGCAGTCACGTCCAACCAAATACAAGATCAGTCCCACCCGCACCACCATGCCCACCACTCCCGAAAACCAAGATGTCCCGGAAGACGAAAAAGACCTCACCATAAAGGAGGAAGTTATCAAATTTAAAGGGCCGCTGCTGGCCATTCCGGGAATGTGGATTGTGTTCGGGTTGGCTCCTTATTTGTTCTATGATACTAATGATGGACGTGGAACCTTTGGCGACATGTTCGGTGCCGTAAACAGCCTGTTCAGCGGTCTTGCTTTCGGTGGCGTTATCTGTGCCATCTTGCTCCAGCGCAAGGAACTGCAGCTTCAACGCCGAGAACTTCGGCTCACCAGGCGCGAAATGGAAAAATCATCCAATGCACAAACAATTTCAGCAAAAGCTCTGAGCCTTCAGTTTGAACTCAATAAATTATCAGCGCAGCTAGCTGCTTTTGCCACTGTCCTTGCAGCCAAACAGCAGGCAGCAGCGAATTACACGGGGCTTTACCTTACCCACGTGGGCAATCAAAAGAGCAGGTTAGAACCATCAATGCTCCGAGCTGAGAGCGAAGCCAAAGTTTATGATGAGAGAGTGGCTGGGATTATCAAAGAAATAGACCGCTTGAATCTGGAACTGGAAGCCATCACCTATCCCACAACTCCAGCACCATCTCCACCGGATACTGGTTCCCCCAATGCTACCTCAGATTGACCGGCACCAGCACGCCGCATCGCACCAGATTCTTCACGAGTCACAAGTTGCCTGGCAGCTTATAAAAGGACCTTAAGAATAGCTGGAACAAAGGAACCAAGATTGGGATTGCACGTGAGCGAGGTGATTGATCAGGGCTGCGTCCTGGGATCCTGGTTTTCAGGATGTTTGGTCAAGATTTGCTGGCTGACTCCATTCCCTAGTTAAGCCGCGTTCGTTCATTTCCATAGTGCATGGCAAGCAAGATATTCATTGATGACGATGCGAATGGAAATGCCGGATTCCACCGATGCGTGATAACGATACATACCGAGCTGGACTACTATCCAAGGATACTCGGGTGGAGTGTCTATACCGACCATGTGCTGCATGGCGCGGCTACCAACCTCCGGCCAGACTGTAATACCCTCAGTGTGCGGCGACTCAAATGCGTCTCGGTCTGAGTCGGACATTAAGCCCAGCGGAGTAATCTGAATTACGTCGGGTTCCTCTGGATGAGGCTCGTGCAACTCGTAGAGTGCATGTCCTTGCGCCAACTTCTTTATGACAGAGTAGACGCGATGATGCTCTGGACTGAAGATAATCCCTTCGGCGGACTGTGTCCGACTCTGCTCAATTCGGGCGCGAAGAGCTGGTGTGTCGGACAATATCCTCTTAATCTTCGGGCGAGAAATTTTGGCGGGGTCGGTAGAGCCTGCAATGACGCACGAGAGCAAGCAAGCTAGATACTGTTCATCAGGTGAAAATCGTTCGTTGCAATTGGGGCAGGCGGGAACGACCGGCAAGTTGTCAGGGTATGGCTCATCAAGGAGAACACGGGATGGGCAGTGGTCACGTGTACCGGTGCCACCGCCGCAGAACGCGCAAAACGCTAGATGACGCTCGTCACCATATAAAGGCGTTTGAAGCATAGAATGTGAAAGTTGCCTAGGGCGTGTTTTAAAATTGGTTTATGAGGGATAAAGTGCAGATGCCGAGCAGGACAAAGCCCTGAAGGAGACATCTGTTTTGTCGTAGCGCGTGGTGTTATGCTGTATCCTTTTAATCGTCTCAAAGAAGTTCTCCACCCGGTGCCTTTTCTTGTAAAGCTCCTTGTCGTAAGCCGCCGGGGTCACCCAGTTGCTGCGCAGCGGGATGCGGGCTTTCATGCCTTTGCTTTGAAGAGGATCGCGCAACGCATCGCTGCCGTAAGCTTTGTCCATGAGCATATGACTAGCCTCCACCGTTTCAATCATGGCAGGCGCATGCACGACATTGGCCAGAGTTTCCGGTGTCAGGATCAAGGCCAGGGGCTGGCATCCATCGCCCTTTCATGATGGCAACATTACTTGGGAGACTGGTGGAGCTCTCGGGGATTGGACGCAACCTCGTTGAGGTTGGCCGGGAAAAGGGCTGGCGAGGAGGTCGGTCTACCCAGGGTTCTGCGAACCCTGGGCTCAATGACATAAGCCCTTTGGGCTTTAGGTGAGGAGACGAGACGTGGGTGATGGCGGAGCCCCCAGGATTCTGCGAACCCTGGGCTCAATGACGCAAGCCCTTTGGGCTTTGGGGGAAGAGACGAGACGTGGGTGATGGCGGAGGTTTTTTGGGCCGCCGTGTTCATCAAGCCCAAAGGGCTTGGGAATCTCAGCCCAGGGTTGGAACAACCCTGGGTTAGGCGGACGATGCAAAATGATGAAGGGTGAACCTCAACGAGGTTCCGTCCAGGGTTGGGCCGACGGGGCCATTCGACGTAGGACACAACCTCGTTGAGGTTGATCGTGATGTGGTGTTGGGGCGTGACGATGCCCCCAGGGTTCTGCGAACCCTGGGCCCTGGGCTCAATGACGCAAGCCCTTTGGGCTTTGAGGGAGGCGGGAGATCGTGAAAGTTGGACTTGAGAGCTTTGACAGCCACTTCAATCTTTTGGTTATGCCTCAATCGTTAGCCCGAGTTGTGATTCACACTGTTTTTTCGACGCAGGGTCGTGAGCCTGTTTTTCAGAACGCGGCATTTCGAGGTGAGCTGCATGCGTATCTGGGAGGGTGTGCCAAAACACTCGACTGTCTGCCTCTCCAAATAGGTGGGGTGGAAGATCATGTGCATCTGCTGACGACGTTGTCGCGGACGATCACCATCGCTGATTTTGTCAAAGAGGTGAAACGGGTTTCAACGGCCTGGATTCAAACTCGAGGCGGTTTGTTTCGACAGTTTCATTGGCAAGCAGGTTACGGATGTTTTTCTGTGTCCGAATCCAAGGTGCCTGCAGTGATCCAGTACATCGAAGGGCAGGAAGAACATCATCGACAGCACACCTTCCAGGAAGAGTTGCGTCGCATTTTGTCGGCGCACGGGCAGGCGTGGGATGAACGGTATGTGTGGGATTGAATGAGCCCTGTGGGGCCTTCGACTGTGGACGCACCCCCGTTGGGGTTGATCGTGTGATGGTGATCTCGTGTGGTTTGCCCCAGGGTTCTGCGAACCCTGGGCTCAATGACGTAAGCCCTTTGGGCTTTGGGGGAAGAGACGAGACGTGGGTGATGGCGGAGGTTTTTGGGCCGCCGTGTTCATCAAGCCCAAGGGGCTTGGGGATCTCAGCCCAGGGTTGGAACAACCCTGGGATAGGCGGACGATGCAAAATGATGAAGGGTGAACCTCAACGAGGTTCCGTCCAGGATAGGGGCGTGAGGAATCTTCGACGGAAGACACAACCCCGTTAGGGTTGATCGTGATGTGGTGTTGAGGCGTGACGATGCCCCCCCAGGGTTCTGCGAACCCTGGGCTCAATGACGCAAGCCCTTTGGGCTTCATCTAGGAGGCTGGAGAGGAGGGGCCTGAACAAGGACGCAGAAGAGCGGGGATGTGATGTTCTCTGTCTTGGTCATTGAAGGGATATCTAGGCGGCTCCGTCGCATAGAATGGATGTGGGCAGTTGCGAAGCCGCGAAGCGAATGCCCACGCTCCTCTCGGTACGCTTGGACTTAGAGGGTCGAGAAGAGTCGGGGCAAGGAGGGTTCGGTCGTCGCTCTGCGACTGACCGAGGGGTGTTTGGGGTGGGACGCGGTTACTGGCCTTGAAAGGCCGGTCTAATAGACGGTCGCCGCTCTGCGGCTTCGGGACCCAGGCCACCCGCTGGCGCGGGCAGCTACCGCACGTGGGGGCTTCGCTATGCGGCCTTGTTTGGAACCCAGAGCAGGCAGGAGTGCCCGCTTCACTTGCTGGGAGAGGCTTCGACAAGATGGCGGAGTTCATCCATTCGCATCTTCCCCAGGTCACTTCGCGGAATGGCGTCCACTTGATGAGTGCGGCTGATGCGTAGCCAGGGAGGGGAGGCGGTGTGGAAGGCGGCGATGAGGGGGGCGGGGTCGGGTTGGCCGGACTCGGTCACGAGGATGAGTTGGGTTTCGGCACGGGGGTCTGGGAGAGGGAGGAGGACCGGGGGGGCGGGCCAGCCGTGTTGGCGGGCGAGTGTCTCGATCTGCTCCTGCAGGGGGGCGAGATGTACCAGCTCGCCCAAAATCTTCACATAGCCGGATTCCCGTCCGGTGAACTGGAGAAACTGGCGGGTGCCATGCTGCCATAGCCGCACGCGGTCCCGGGTGCGCAGTCCCTCCGGCGGGATCGCTTCCCAGGCCCATCCCGCTGCCGTCTGCCGGGCGTAACCCGCCGCCAGTGCAGGGCCGCTCAGGATCAGGCGCTCCTCCGCATCCGTCGCCACCTGCCAGTGCGGCAGCACCTCCAGCGACTTCACATCAAACACGGCGCCGAAGGTGTTGTAGGGCTGGGTGGCGATCTGGGAAGCGGCCTCCGTCATGCCGTAGCTTTGGAAGACGCGCCAGCCGAGCTCCATGGCGGCATCGGCGAGGGACTGGGACATACCACCGCCGCCGATGATGGCGGCACGAAGGGTGTCTGGACAGGGGATGCGGGCCTGCACCAGATCATGCACCTGAGTGGGGACGAGGGAGACGAGGGTGATGGCTTCCTTTTGGCACAGGGCGGCAAACTCGCGCGGGTTCCATTTCGCGTCGGTGTGGGTGACGCGGCTGCCGCTGAGGTGGGCGCGGGCGAGGATGGAGAAACCGCCGACGTGGTGGAGGGGCAAGGCGATGAGCCAGTGGTCCGCCGCTGTGATTTCAAAATGGGCATTCACCGCCGCCGCCGAAATCATGACCGCCTTTTTGGTTAGGCCCACCCACTTGGGCGTGCCCTCGCTGCCGGAAGTCTGGAAGAGGCAGAGGCCCTGCCATCCTTGCTCCGATAGGAAGGCATCCAGACCTGACGCAGCCTCGGGCTGGGCCGGATTCACCGCGATGTGGTTGGCCGTGCTGTTCCAGTCTGGGGTCATCGGGAGTAATTGAGCGCCTAACCAAGATTAGTTCAAGACGCGCCAGGGCAGACGCTCCAGCACATCGCCAAAACCCAGCCCGCCACCGCTGAGGTCGGGCGTCATCCAGCCGCCGGTCACCTGGATGCGCTCAAAAAAGCCGTCGGGCTCAAACAGGTGCTGGGTGCTGAGGCCGCAGAGGCCCACCAGCCCACCCAGTTCCTGCCTCGCCACGGCCGCCTCATACGCGGCGAACATCTGGCCCAGGCCGTGATCCATGGCTGAAGTGAGTACCAGCGGCTTGTCCGGGTGCCTTTCCGCCACGGTGCGCCAGTCTCGCCGCGCCGGCTTCACCACCACGGCCTCGTAGCCCTCGGTGCCATCGCGCCAGCCCTTGTCCAGGGCCAGCTTGACCCCCCACTTGGCCTGGCAGGCCGCCCACTGCGCCGCATCATACGGGAAGGGATCTTCCACAAAGTCGAGCTGCCGGTAAACTCGCAGCGGCATGAACTCGACAAACTTGTGGAAGTCCTCCGCCCGGAGGCAGCCATTAAAATCCACCCGGAATCGGAGGTCCCGCCCATCGGACAAGCGGGCGCAGTTTTCCAGAAACCGGGTCGTTTCGCCATAGCTCGCATAGCCTTTGGCCTTGATGGCCAGCCAGCCCTCGTTCAGCACGCGCTCATACTGCGGCACCGTCTCCTGGGCAAAGCTCCAGGAGTAGTGGCTGCGCGGAATTTCCAGTCCGTCGAAGAGGCTCACCCCGGCCTCCCGGGCCGCGCCATCCACCGCCGCACAGCGCAGGGCCATCTCTGTGACGGGCGTGGTCACCCCCTGGGCCAGCAGGCGCAGTTGCTCCTCCACCGGGGCATCGCCGAATTCCGGCCAGGGATGCACGCAGCCAAACCCCGAGCCGACCCGCAGCAGCGCGCCGGGGAAAATCCGGCGGTGCGAGGCGGAATTCAGCGCCACGCCACTGCGCAGCAGGTATTCATAAACATAGATCGGCGATGGAGAGATCACAGGGGACTGATGGGTGATCTGGATACGCCCCAGCAGAACAATCCGGCGAAGAGAAGCAACTGCATGCCGCTGAGCGCCAGCAGTCGGTTGTAACCGGGACCCGGAGGCTGAGTCCAGATGCGCAGGATCAAAAATAAGCCCACCGGGGCCACGGCCAGAGGCACCGTGAGGGCCCGTGGAAAATCATTTTCCCACCAATACAGCCCGGCCAGATGCGCCAGCAAAATGAGTGCGGTGATCTCTAACCGGCCAAAAGTGATGCCAAAGCGCACGGCCAGGGTCCGCTTGCCCGTGGTGCGGTCCTCCGCCTGATCCCGCAGGTTGTTGATGGCGATGAGAACCGTGGAGAGGCAGCCGATCTGGAACCCGGCCACGAGGCCCGCCACCAGCCACTCCCCCGACTGCACAAAGGCGGAGCCCAGCACCGCCACAAACCCAAAAAACAGGATCACAAACAGTTCCCCCAGTCCCCGGTAAGCCAGCGGCATGGGCCCACCCGTGTAGCCATAGCAGAAATACAGCGAAGGAATGCCGATGGCCACGATGGCCCAGCCACGCGCCTGGATCAGCGGCAGAGACAGCAGCGCGGCCACGCCCAGCATCAGCCAGGCCGCCGTCATCACCGCCTTGGGGGACATGACCCCGGCCGCCGTGATGCGCCGCGGCCCCACCCTGGCCTGGGTATCTGCGCCCTTCATGAAATCCAGCGCGTCGTTGAACCAGTTCGTCGCCACCTGCAGGGCGATGGTGCTGCCCAGGGTGCACAAAAGCAGCCACGTGCTCCAGTGCCCGCTGATTTTCCACCCCAGCACGGAGCCCACCACCACGGGCGCGATCGCAGCCCCAAGAGTCTTCGGGCGGGCGGCGGCAATCCAGTCAAAAAGCATGTGGGGGGCAGTCTAGGGGTTCAGGGGCGTCCGGCCATCAAGAGACAGGGTCAGCCGCATTTCAACCCCGAACGTAGAACCCTATGAAACGCGAAAGAAATCTCTCGCATCCTCCGCCACCTGCTTTTAACTGCCTCTGTGACAGGCACCCCTGTGCCATCACCCCCCTGATCTAAAGGCTATGTCTTCTCTCCAGGCCATCCGCGACGCTCTTGAGCAGTCGCCCGACAACGTGTCCCTCCTTCTGCTCTTTGGCCGTGCCAGCATGGAGCTCTTGCAATTGGAAGACGCCCGCGAGGCTTTTGAGCGGGTGCTTGCCATTGACCCCGACCACACCGACGCCCAGCTCGGCGTGGCCCGTGTGCTTTTCATGGAAGGCGATGCCTCTGGTGCCGCCGTGCGGGCCGAGCGCGTCCTGCTCCAGGAGCCCGACAACGCTTCCGCCCATCTGCTGCTCAGCCGTGTGCACCTCAGTGAAAACGACCGCGCCAAGGCCATCGAGCATTTCGACCGCGCCGCCCAGATTGACGGTACCATGAGCGATCCCGCCCTGGAGCGTGAGCTCGGCCGCACCGCCCGCGATGCCCGCCGCACCTCCCCTGCCCCGGCCACGCCCGAGCCTCCGGCCAGCAGCGACACCCTGGAAGACGGCGAATCCTCCCAGGAATTCTACGACGATCCCTTCGATGAGCCGCCCTATGACTGGCGGCCCGAAACCTTCTTTACCCCAGGCGATCCGAACCGCTTCGAAACCACCTTTGCCGACGTCGGCGGGATGGAAGAGCTGAAGGAAGAGATCCGGCTGAAGATCATCTACCCCCTGCAATACCCGGACCTCTACAAGGCCTATGGGCGGCGCACGGGCGGTGGCATCCTCATTTATGGCCCTCCAGGCTGTGGCAAGACGATGGTTCTGCGCGCTGTCGCAGGCGAAGTCCCCTGCAACTACCTCTCCGTGGGCCTGCACGAGATCTTTGACCCCTACTTCGGCAGCACCGAACGGAACCTGCACCAGATCTTCGAAACCGCCCGCGCCAATGCCCCTTGCGTGCTCGTTTTCGACGACCTCGACTCCCTGGCGCAGGACCGCCGCAACGTCCGCGAAAGCCAGCTCCGCAATCTGGTGAACCAGTTTCTGCATGAGCTCGACGGCCTTCGCGAAAACCAGCGCGTGCTCGTCATCGGCGCGACCAACCAGCCGTGGTCGCTCGATCCCGCCTTCCGCCGTCCAGGTCGTTTTGATCAGGCCATCTTCGTCCAGCCGCCAGATGCCGGTGCCCGTGCCCAGATCATCACTCTGCTGGCCAAGGATAAACCGATCTCCAATCTAAACGTCGAAGCCCTGGTGGAAGCCACCGCCGGCTTCTCCGGTGCCGACCTCGGCTGGGTCTTTGACCGCGCTGCTGAACTGGCCCTCTCCGCTGCCATTCATACCGGCCAGCCGGTGCCCATCACCATGGAGCTGCTGCTCAAGGTGGCGAACAGCCACACCCCCAGCACCCAGAGCTGGTTTGAAGGCGTGCGCGACCATGCCCAGCAGGTGTCCCCCGACGGCTTCTTCAACGAAGTCCGCAAGTTCCTGAACGCCCCTTCCTCCAAGGAAAGGTAGGACAGGATCCGTCCCCCCGGAACTCACGCTGTATGGCAGCGTGGGTTTAGGGCCTCAAACCAAATCTCCCGACATCAGGCGTTGGGCCTGCAACGTCCATTGCTCGCGATCAATGCGGTCCTTGAAGGCCAGCCGACGCGAAAACTCCCGCACTTGCGGAGTGTTCCAGGCAGCGATCTGCTGAAACTTATAGATGCCCAGCTCCTGCAGCCGATGTTGAAGCCCGGGTGAGATGCCTTGGATCCGGGTTAAATCGTCCACATCCTCAGGTGGCTCTTTGAAGATCAACCCCAAAACGGGATCTTGTTCAGGAATCACCGAAGGCAGCGAAGCAGGGTCCGTCACGGCGGAAGACTCCTCATCCAGGATGAAGCTCAGGGGTGAAAACGGCGGCTCATCAGCTTCTTGGGCAGAGGTTTCATCCTCAGTCTCTACAGGCTCCTCATCCAGCAGAAATGAAAACGGCTCCACGGCCTCCTCGGTCACTTCAGGTGCGACGACCGCCTGCTTTTGAAGCGCACGCAAACGCAGGCGTGAACGCAGAATCGGCGCATCCTTCAAAAAACCTTCCTCAGGCAGCAGCGACTCCGGTATGTCTGGAATGGAAGGAATCGTCAAATGGGTTTCCACCGGGGCAGGCTTTGCAGCAGCCCGTTCTGGAAACACCTCACTGACACTCGGTAGCACCTCCGTCAGCAGGGCCGCCGGTGCCGCCGCAGGCAGTGCCCCGGTCGCAGGGCGCACCGCCTGCTCGGCCAGCTTCCGCTTCAGCCCGGCCATTTCCTCCCGCAGTACATTACCTTCCTCGATCAGGCGCTGATTTTGCCGACGAAAACGCCCCCAGATCAGAGCCCCAAACCACAGCCCCAGCAGGAAAAAAACCAGCCCCAGCCCAGCCACAAAGACCCCGCTGTGCAGCAAAAAATACAGCAGCGGTCCGGACTCCAGGGATGTAAAATCGTACTTCATTTCAGGGCTTCAGCGCAACAGGATCTCCACGCTGTCAATCTGCGCAGGAGCGCCTGCCGTGCCAGCAGGGACTGCATCAAAGGCCATCGTTTTCACATCGCTCGCAGGCAGCCCCTGCTCCACTAGAAATGAATGCACCTGATCCGCACGTGCCAGCGCCAGTCTTTTGCCCTCCACTACATTCGCTTCCGGGTCAGGATGCCCGCCGATGATCAGCCGCGCCGCCGGGCCTGCCGTCAGCAGCAGCGGAGTCAGCGCCGCCAGCCGGGCCTGCTGCTCCGCAGTCAGCATGGCACTGCCGGGGGCAAATCCCATAGGCTGGGCAGAAAGGGCCTGCTTTAGAGATTCCCCCTGCGCCTTCGGCAGCGGACTTTCCGATTCATAGCCAGGAAAATGAAACGTTGAGGGATAGTGCGTCAGCTTTAAAGTCACCCTTTTGCCTCCGGTCACGGGTCGCAGTAGGGCCAGCCACTCGCTTTCCAGCGTTCGTGTCGCAGGCGCTTCCAGCAGCGGCTCCCCCTGGTCATTGATCCAAAAACGACGCGGAGTTGCCGTGGCAAAAAAACGCTTCACCAGCGGCAGCAGCGTCCCGGCATCGGCAAACTCAGCCGGCAGTGTGTGCGTGCTCTCCAGCAGCTCCTCCCGGCCCGCCTTTTCAAACTCAGCCGTCAGCGCCGCTTTCAACCCATTGGCAGGGAGCATGCCCTTCATCAGCAGCCCCTTTTCATCCTGCACCAGATCGATCCAGCAGGCCACGCGCAGCTTTTCCAGGAGGGGCTCCATCAGGGAGCTTTCCGCGCTCAAAGGTCCCTTCTCACCCTCCGGCCACCGCACTTGCACCGCCGGGCGGAGTTTGCTCGTGTCCAGGGTCAGATCCGGTCGCAGCTTGCCCAGCAGTTGCGAGACCTCACGGATGTGGACCTCCCCCGGCAGCCAGCCCTCTAGGCTTAGCTTTGCCCCATCAAGCCGGGCATTCAGGCTTGCGGGGATGCACAAATCATCGGCCACCAGGCGCACGGGGCCCGTCTGCACCACCGTCGCCCGCGCCTTTTCCAGCGAGTCCAGGTCCGGTGCATTGCCCGCCACCCGCAGGTCCAGGTAACGCAGATCCACCACCGCCGCACGGATGCCATTCTCGCGCAAGGCCGCCAGGGCCTTGGCACGCAGGCCCGGGAGCTGATGCTCCGTGAATATCCACCCATGCAGGATCATCGCCAGCGGCAGCAGCGCCAGAGTGATGAGCAGCAGGGAGAAACGCATGGAGTCAGGCAGGCCAAGGATGAACGATATTGACACAGGGGAGGGCCAACGGATACTCCGCCGCCTTCTGCACCGGACAACCTACGGAGGTCCGATGCAGCGCTGCAAGAACTATTCCCACACGCCCCACTATCCCATGTCAGTCATCATCGCCGGAACCGTCGCCCTGGACAATGTCAAGACCCCTCAAGATGCCCAGGAGAACCTGCTCGGCGGCTCTGCCTCCTACGCAGCCTTGGCGGCCAGCATCTTCACCCCTGAAGTCCACCTCGTCGGCATCATCGGCCACGACTTCCCTCAGGCCCACCTGGACCTCCTCAGCAGCAAAGGCATCACCCTCGACGGTCTCGAGCGTAGCACCGGTGCCTCCTTCACCTGGAGCGGCGAATACCATGACGACATGAACAGCCGCACCACCCACAATGTGGCCATCAACGTCCTGGAACATTGGACGCCCAAGCTCTCCACCGCCGGTGCCGCCGCCAAGATCGCCGTACTGGCCAACATGAGCCCGGACAACCAGATGCAGACCCTCGAGCAGTGCACCGGGGCCGATTTCATCACTGCTGACACCATGGATCTCTGGATCAGCATCGCCAATGACCGTCTCCATGACGTGCTGAAAAAGATCGACCTCCTCGTCATCAATGACGGCGAAGCCAAAGAGTTCGCCGGCACCACCAACCTCGTCGAAGCCGGCCGCCGCCTTCAGGCCAAAGGCCCACGCTTTGTCATCGTCAAGCGTGGCGAACATGGCAGCTTCCTGTTCGGCGAAAACAGCGCCGACTTCTTCGCCTGCTCCGCCTACCCCCTCGACTCCGTTTTCGACCCCACTGGCGCAGGCGATTCCTTCCTCGGCGGCCTCGCAGGCTGGCTCTCCGCCAACGGCAAGACCAAGCCCACCTTCGACGATCTCAAGACCGCCGTCGTTCACGGCAGCGTCACCGCCAGCTACACCTGCGAAGCCTTCAGCACTCACAAGCTGCAGACCGTGACCAAAGCCGATGTCGCCAGCCGTCTGGCCCAGCTCAAGGGATACACCAGCTTCTAATTGGAAGCCGGTCAGCTTTCGCAATACTTTCGGTCATTGACGGCGTTTCCCGCGCCATCAATGGCCGTTTTTTTTCGCCTTTCCCAATCGGATACACCGTAGAAGAGGCGGCTTCGCAGGTGCTCAATTTCCTTGCCTTTGCTTCTGACATTTAAGAAGCTCAGAGCCATGGCTCTTAAATGAGCTCTCAAGTTGACTCCTCTGCAATGAGCCATTTTCGCAAACATTGCCTATTGTTTCTGATAGCTGCCCTGGGTGGGGCTGGAGTGGCCTGGGTTGTCGGCCCTGAAGTTCATTCCCCTCATTCTCGCACTGCGGGAGGTAAGGCGACACCCGGTCTTCGGAAGGAAGATCCAAACTTCAGAGCCGAATCCCCCGCTTCCCCGTCGCCGCAACTGGCTGCGCCATGGATTAAAACGCAGTCAAAAGCTACCAGCCCCGTTTCTACTCCTGAGCCCAGCTCCATCGCCACCCCAGCCGGGCAGGAGCATGACCAAATGATGCTGGGACTTCTTCGCTCGTTAAGGACATCCTCCGAGCCAGTTTCTCCTCAGGAAGACCCCTCCCGGCTCAGCCTGAAAACGGCGTTGGAAAAGCTCCTGAAACACCTCAGACAATCTGAGCTGGCACGGTCCAAGATCTCCCGGCGGGACACCGAGGGCTACATCTCCACCTTTGTGAAAATCACCCCTCCGACGCCCTCTGAAATCCATACGCTGAAACAAATGCTGGCCGAGATGCAAGCGGACCTCTCCCCTGGGCAGCTGATCCAGTTTCAAAACGAAAGCTTGCTGCTCTTTCGCCAGTTTGTCTTTGCCCAGGACAAAGTGCTCGTCGTTTTCATCACTGAACACTTTGCCCGCTCACCTTCCAAAAGGGGCAATTTCCACAGCCATCTCACCAGCAAGCCCGACCTGTATCGGCATCATCACAATGGGGAACAGATTGGCGTCCCCCCTGGCGAGTCCAACCTCGAGGGCGGAGTTTTGGCCAACCCGGTCCCTCCAGCCTTCCGGTATTATCATTTAGCCAGCAACAGATGATGCAGACCGCCGTCGCCACCTCTGACAGGCCCAGGCTTTCCTGGCTTCCTCTGCCCGCAGGATTTCTGGCGGGTTTCCTTCTTGTCTATGGCTGGCAGTTGGGCAGCGGGCACACCGGGCCGATAGAACTCCCTCCTCATCCCCCTGCCGTCCCGCCCGTCTCCAGCCTGCCCCAGGCAGGCAGCAAAAATGGAGGCGCAGACACCTCATTCTCCAAAACGTTGCCGGTGAAGGCCGCCGATGACTTGTTGTTTCAGGCTCTCCATGTCGAAAACCAGCTCAGAAAACCGATTGGCAGGCTTGAGAAACATCTCCAGGAGTGTGAGCTGAAAGCCGCCCGCTCACAGCAAGTGGGTGGACCCGATGGAGACTCCATCGTGCGCATTGAGGTGCCCCCATTTCGCAATGCCGATGTCGAAGCATTCTGGAGTCTCGCCGAAAACGAACTGTCAAAGCTCGCCCCCGGCCTCCAGTCTTACTTTATTGCCAGGGTGCAAAATATTCAGGGACAGTTTCTCAGCCATCCTCAGGATTCGGGTGTCCTCTTTGTGAAACTGCAGGGAACCCGCGTTCCTGGCGAGCCTTCCGTGCAATATTGGTTTTTTCAAACTTCGGAACCCGGCGGCTATGTCCTCCACCCAGACGGGACGATTGGCCTGCCTGAAAACAAGCCGCTGCCCCAAGGAGCCGCCTGGCTTGATCACAATTCCATGAAGTTGCCCCGGCGCTTGAAGCATCTGGTCGGCTTCAAAGAAAGCTGATTCCAGAAGTCCGTCCCTACCGCCTGCCCTGGAAAATGAAGCCCGCCGGACTTGCGCAAGTGAGGAGAGGTGAGTAGAGCAGTTGCCGTACCTCGCACATCATACACTCACTATGTGGACCACCATCCAGACCTTCCAGGACATCAAGCTTGAGAAAACCGCCGACGGCATCGGCAAGCTCACCATCAACCGGCCCGAAGTGCGCAATGCCTTCCGCCCCCAGACGGTGAAGGAGATGCTCGTCGCGCTGGACATCCTGCATGAGGACCGGGAGGTCGGGGTGATCATCCTCTGCGGCGAAGGGCCGCTGGCCTTCTGCTCCGGCGGTGACCAAAAGGTGCGGGGCGATGCTGGCTACATCGGTGACGATGGCGTGCCTCGCCTGAACATCCTCGACGTTCAACGCAAGATCCGCACCCTACCCAAACCCGTCGTCGCCATGGTGGCCGGTTACGCCATCGGCGGGGGCCACGTCCTGCACGTCGTCTGTGATCTCACCATCGCCGCCGACAACGCCCGTTTTGGCCAGACCGGCCCCAAAGTCGGCTCCTTCGACGGCGGCCTCGGCTCCAGCTACCTCGCCCGCATCGTCGGTCAGAAAAAGGCCCGTGAAATCTGGTACCTCTGCCGCCAATACGATGCCCAGCAGGCTCTCGAAATGGGTCTCGTCAACACCGTCGTCCCCCTCGCCCAGCTTGAAGAGGAGACCGTCAAATGGTGCCGTGAAATGCTCGGCCACAGCCCTCTCGCACTTCGTTGCCTCAAAGCCTCCCTCAATGCCGACTGCGACGGCCAGATGGGCCTGCTCGACCTAGCTGGCAATGCTACCCTTCTCTACTACATGAGCGAAGAGGCCAAGGAAGGCAAAAACGCCTTCGTCGAAAAACGCAAACCCGACTTCGACAAGTTCCCCCGCCTCCCCTGAGGCGCCCACGGCCCCAGTCAATTCCCCTTCCCGCTAAGCGCCCTGGACTGCGCCAGTCCTCTGGCGCTTTCGAGCTTCCTCAGCCACCCCAAGGAGCGGGGCTTGCCAAGCCCCGTTTCTTTGAGCTCACGTCCGCCCATGAAACCATGAGGACGGCAAAAAGACGCCTTGGCAGAAGCATGCTAAAAAACAACACTTATTGTTAGACGCGCACTCCCGCCCCGCCTAACCTACTTTAAAAAACGCCGACTGGCACGTTCCAGGGCGCGGCGTTCATCATCGGTCAGGCTTCCCATGCCGTGGTCGTTGATCTTGTCCAGGATGGGATCGATCTCGTCCTTCATCAGATCCACCAGCGGATCATTGCGTGGATTCTCCCGCCGCACGGCCTCCATGTCCACCTCCACCACGGGCCGCCGGGGGCGCTGGGCACGGGCCATCTCCGGTCTCCGGCGCAGAACCGAACCCGCAGACACAGGCGGATTCAGCAGATGGGCAGGCACACCGCCATAACCCAGGGAACGGGCAAAGTACCAGCCCGCCAGCCCCGCCCCCACATGGGCAAAACAAACGGCTGCGCCATTCGGCATCCATTCAGGAAAGGCCCCCATCCAGCTCAGCAGCCCCAGCAAGGTGCTCCCCGCCAGCAGCAGCCGCGCAAAGCGCCAGAGGCTCAGCCTCAGCAGCGGTACCTCTTCTTCGGGCATCGCCACCGCATAGGCCAGCAAAAGCCCCATCGCAGGTACCGAAGCCCCCATCAGCACCAGGGAAGTGGACTTCAAAGCATAAGCAGAAACCGCCAACGACACCGCCGCCCCAAACAAACCCGCCAGAGCGTGAATCAAAACCAGATTCCGCCCCCCATACAGTGCCTGAACCCTCTGCCCCGCCATCCACAGCAACAGCAGGCTGCTCAAAAAAGCCCCCCAGCCGCTGTGTACAAACATAAAACTGAACGGCGTCCAAAAATGCCCGGACGTCAGTTCATCCAGACTTAGCCCGCCCAGAGGCCGGATCGGCTCCCCGGTCAGCGCATCACGCAGCCAAGCTTCCTGCAGCCCCCACTGCACAAAAAACACCGCCACATTCAGGGCAAACACCACATGAAAAGCCGTCCACCTTCGCAGCCACTCGCCCAACGGCGGCGGCCGCGTGCGCATGTAATCGCGATCATCAAGTGACATGGACGGAAGAAGAAAGGCAGGTTTTCAGTAATTGCCTGGATCACTTGAGATACGTGATTCAAACTTAAAACTGACAACCATCCATTTTACCTCACATGCTGCTCCGCGTCCATCCCGCTGATGATCTCATCGTTGCCCTCCAGGATCTTCCGGCCGGGAAGCCCCTCTCCCTGGACAGCCAGCAATGGATCCTGCGCGAGCCTGTCCATGCCAAGCACAAGTTCGCCGCCCGCGACTTTGCCACGGGAGATCTCGCCACCATGTACGGCGTCATCGTGGGCCGCGCCACCCAGCCCATCCCCGCTGGATCCCTCGTCCACACCCACAACCTCAAGCACGAAGCCGCCGCCTTTTCCGGCAAAAAGCAAAACGTAACCTGGACGCCACCGGACGTCACCCGCTGGCATGGCCGCACCTTTCAGGGGTATAAACGCAGCCACGGTCCCGCTGGAACGGCCAACCATTGGCTTGTGATTCCGCTGGTCTTCTGTGAGAACCGCAACCTCGCCTTCATGCGCGAGGCCCTCACCCGAGCGCTCGGTTATGCCCGCAGTTCTCCCTACGAACGTTACGCCCAGCAACTGGCCGACAGCCATCGTCAGGGCCTGGGCATGCCCAGCCTGGATTCCCTCAGCCTCGAAACCCTCGCCGCGCCCTCACCGCTCTTCCCCAATGTCAGTGGCATCAAGTTCCTGGAGCACGGCCTCGGCTGTGGTGGCACCCGCCAGGATGCCATCGCCCTTTGCCACCTCCTCGCCGGATACATCGCCCACCCCAATGTCGCCGGGGCCACCATCCTCAGTCTTGGCTGCCAGCATGCCCAGGTCAGTCTTCTGCAGGATTCCCTGGCCACGCTCTATCCGCAGTTCGACAAACCACTGCACATCTTTGAACAGCAAAAATGCGCCTCTGAGCAGGACATGATGGCCCAGGCCATCCGCACCACCTTCGAGGCTGTCGCCCGCGCCAATGAGCAGACCCGCGTCCCCTCCCCGCTGTCCGATCTCATTATCGGCGTCGAGTGCGGCGGCTCCGACGGCTTTTCCGGCATCTCAGCCAACCCTGCCATCGGCCACACGGCAGACCTCCTCGCTGCCCTCGGCGGTGCCCCGGTGCTCTCCGAGTTCCCGGAACTCTGCGGCGTGGAGCAAAGCCTCTGCGACCGCTGTGTCACGCCCGAACTGGCCGACCGTTTTGTCCACCTCATGCGCACCTATGAAGGTGCCGCGCAGGCTTGTGGCTCCGGCTTTGATGCCAATCCCTCCCCCGGCAACATCCGCGATGGACTCATCACCGATGCTATCAAGTCTGCCGGAGCAGCCAAGAAGGGCGGCACCTCCCCAGTCGTGGATGTGCTGGACTATGGCGAGCCCATTCGCAGACACGGCGGCCTAACTTTGTATTGCACACCCGGCAATGATGTCGAGTCCACCACCGCCCTCGCCGGAGCCGGATGCACGCTCATGCTTTTTTCCACCGGACTCGGCACCCCCACAGGCAACCCCGTCTGCCCCACCCTCAAAGTCGCCACCAACAGCACCCTCATGGCACGCATGGGCGACATCCTGGACTTCGATACCGGCCCCATCATTGATGGGGGCAAGAGTGTGGAAGAGATGGGCGAAAGCCTCCTGGAACTCTGCATCGCCACCGCCAGCGGTGACTACACCCCCAAGGCCGTCGCCCTCGGCCAGGACGACTTCCTCCCCTGGAAGCGCGGCGTCTCGCTTTGATCCCTCTCGCAGGGAGACAAAGCACCTCCAAGACAGACTTAGCCTTTCTTGGAGGAAACCATGATCAGATACGTGGCTTTCACCACGGCAGCCTGGGCATCACTGGATTCCAAGCTCTCCACCGTTTTGATCTCGGGCCGTGTCTTGATCAGCTTCCTCAGCATTGAGCTCTTCGTCGCAAAGTTCACATTTTGGGGCACCGCATTGTTTTGCACACCGCTGGCGAGAGTCGAAATGGTGCTCGCCACCACGCCGAGGACCGTTCCATCTTCCGCACAGACGGGTCCACCAGAGTTTCCTGGCTGAATGGGGATGCTGAACTGAAAGGCCCCCTTTTCATTGTAGATGCCCCCGTCCAATCCGGAGACGCTTCCTTGGGTGTACTTCGGCTTTGCCCCCAACTGGTCTAACAACGGAAACCCGATCGTAAAGAGCTGCTGTCCCAGCGATTCCGGCTCCTTATCAGATACTGGCAGAGGCTGGGTCTCGGCATCAACCTTCAGAATCGCCAGATCGTTGCGCCGATCCCTGGCTACCACTTTGGCTGAGATCGGCTTTTTGCCGACATAAACTTGAATGTCCGTCGCGTCGTCCACCACATGGTAGGCTGTGGCAATGTAGCCGTCCTCGGAGATGGCAAAACCAGTGCCGTTGCCGACAAGCACTCCGCCGGTGCCTGAGGCCACGACTTGCTCCCCTTGCGATGAAACCAGTTGTCCCACGCCGTGCTTCGCTACAAAATTCAGACTCGTATTGCGGTCCGTATGGAAGGCTTCAACGGTCAAGCGGTCTCCATCGGTGGTGTTGAATTCATACTTCCCCATGTTGTAGATGGTTCCTTCCCACACCCGCTTGCTGTCATTCACTGTCGAAGTTCCATAAATGGGCAGGCCAAAAACCATCAACTGATCAAGCTCCCCCACGATCACTGTTTTGCTGACATTGCGCTTTTCATAGATCACGGCGGGTCCCGAAAGCGGAGAGCCTGGACGCGAAGTGATCTGCTCTTCCTCCACTGTGCGCAACAGGGATCCAGAACACATCCAGCCTTTGCCCACGTTCTGAATCAACACCAACCGTACGCGCGAAGAGATAGCATCCACGATGCTTGCCGCATTGCTCATTTTTTGCCGCATCTCCTGCGATTCGGCCTGGGCCGCTTCCTGAGCACGTTCGTATTCGGCAGCCGCCATAGGATCATAACCCAGAGCAGTTTTGTACTTTTCAGGGAGATCGAGAAACCGGATTCGAATGATGCCGGAGGCCGCCATCAGTTTCAACCCATTCGGTTCAATGGCTGTGATCTCCGACGTCTTAAACTCGCGCCCATCTTTGGTGGTGAAAGTGGGAAACTGATCTGCAAAAAGCCTCATTTTGGCCTGCATTTCCACCTTCGCATCCATGGTGGCATCCTCGGGCGGAGGCGTAAGCTCATGAGCTTGGAAGAACTCCGCCGGCACCATTTTTTTCGGAATGCTCGAAATGCCATCCGAGTGGCTGATTTTGATCTTGTCAGCTTCTTCCTTGAGTACTCGAACCCCCTTGAAAGTGCGACCATCCGAAGTCACCAAGTCTTCCCCCAAGGATAGCCCTGTCAAAACCAAGAGATTCAGGCATAGAAAGGCAAAAGAAAGGGCGGTTCTCATAGTTAAAAAAGAAGAAGACGGTTACGGCCCTGACACAGGGAGGCACCCGTCATTCACTTAATCCCTGAGTCATAAGAAAATCAAATCAAGCCTCTCCATTTTTTATCCCCCTCAGCATCAACTCATTTGCCCAACAGTCTTTTCTGCCTGGATGACACTGCCATTCCAGGAGGTGACCACGGGGTACACCTGAGCGGTGGTGGCCAGGGAGACTTTTCCTGGGATCAGGGTTTCCGGCGGCCTCTTGCGGCCGAAGCCACGGGTGTAAATGGGCTCTACAAAGGGGGCACGGAAGATGTAGTCAGCCTCTAGGTCCTCATCTCTCAGGTCGGGGAAAAGTTTTTGCAGCGCGCTGAACCAGGAGCGTTTGATCTCATCCTCCGGCTGGGTGAAGCGAGGATCGGTGCGATGCACGTACTTGGTCAGGTAAACCACATGCCTTCCCTGCCCGCGATCCGCCTCATCCGTAAGGGTAGAGGTTTCCACCACGCCATCAAAGGGATGGCAGGGCTCCGGTGTGGCTAACCAATAATGCTTCGTCAGAGGTCGCTTGAGGAACAGCACGTGGTTGATCACGCCCTGAAAATCAATATCCCAGGAGGGCACCGCTGCGCGGCTTTTGAAGGCCGCCGTGGCGGTTTTGGCCAGCGTTGGCCAGGGCAAGGTGATCAGCAATTCATCCGCGCGCAGTTCTCCGGCAGCGGTCTGCACCACGGGATGGCCGTCGGCATCGAGATCAATGGACTCGATCTTCTCATTCATCCGCAGGGTGACGCCCAGTTCCCCCAGGCGTCTCGCGAAGGTCTCCGTGATGCGTTTGTAACCACCCCGGATATACCCCTTCACCTCACCTTTGCTCTCGCCCTTTTCGCGATTGAACCGGGTCCAGAACCATAGGGCCGGAACGTCGTGATAACGGTCGCCAAACTTGGCCTCCAGCATGGGCTTCCAGAATGTGGCAAAGGCACGTTTGCCAGAGAGCCCCTGCAGCCATTGCGAGGTCGTGATGTCATCCAGCCCCTTGGCGGAGCACACGCGGCCCCAGGCCCCAGTGATGCCGACACGGATCCGGTCCGCAAACGGCAGCGGGGAGAAGCGCAGCAGGTCCACCGGTGTGTTCAGCGGGTAGATGCGCCCGGCATTCGCATACGCAAAGGAACTGGGCCGCCAGTAAATCTCAGGGGTCAATCCCAGGTGCTCCAGCACCCCCAGGAGGGGACCGTCGCTGGGCAGCATGCAGTGGTAAAATTTTTCGAAGGTGCGCCCATCATGCTCAAAGAAGGTGCCGAGACCTCCCAGTTGATCCGAGCCTTCCAGGAGCGTGACCGCACGCCCCTGCTCCGCGAGTTTCAAGGCGCAGACGAGGCCGCTGATGCCGCCCCCGAGAATGAGAACGGAACGTGGGGCAGGTTGGGCAGCATCCATAGGGCAGGCTCTTCAGTTACGCCTTGGCTTGCTGAGCAACCAGACCTGCAGCATCCGGTCGTTTGGACCGGTAGCGGTTCACCACAGCTAGGTAGCGCTTCAGCGTTTTCCAGATGCGCAGCTTGCTGACGCCAGCCTTCAGGTCAT
This sequence comes from Prosthecobacter algae, assembly GCF_039542385.1. Lineage (NCBI taxonomy): Bacteria > Pseudomonadati > Verrucomicrobiota > Verrucomicrobiia > Verrucomicrobiales > Verrucomicrobiaceae > Prosthecobacter > Prosthecobacter algae. Next base: position 74,137 of record NZ_BAABIA010000007.1, read on the forward strand.
AGCGCAGGGTGTAGGGAATCTCGGCAGCTTTGGTGCCGATGCTGCGGAGCTTCAGCAGCACCTCCAGCATGCAGACAAAGCCGCTTTCTTCCACCAGCTTGTCCTCCCCGTAGGTCTGCGCCATGCGCTGGAGCAGACTGCTGTCATAGGCCCGGAAACCGGTGGAATAATCGCGCACGCCCCGGAAAGGAACGATGGTTTTCATCAGCAAAAAGCAGCCGAGGCTCAGCAACTTGCGGAAGGCGGAAAGCCCCACAATGACGCTGCCCGGCTGGTAGCGGGAGGCGATGACCAACTGCACATCGTCCTCTTCCAGCCGCTTCACCATGTCCATCACGTAGATCGGGTCATGGGTGTTGTCGGAATCCATGACGACAACCACATCTGCCACTTTCATGGCGCTGGACAAACCTGTCTGAATGCCCATGCCAAGCCCTTTGTTGACGCCATGCTGGATCAGAGTCAGCGGCATCACCTTGGCGGCCTCCGTGGCGATTTCGGCGGTGCGATCTTTGGACCCATCATCCACGACGATGACCTGATAACTGAAGGGCTGGGCCGTGAGTGTTTCCTGAATCCTCGCCAGCAGTGCAGGTAGGTCTTTCTCCTCATTGAAGGCCGGCAGGACAACGGCGACGGATTCGATGCGTTTCATGATCTTGTTAATTCGGGATTCAGCGCGGGCTTCGCGGCCCTCGACAGGTCTGGTTTTACGGGTGCTATCAAATCACCCGCAATCTGCCCCATGGTGGCCGTGCCCCAATGGCTGCGAAGACTGCTGAGCGTGTGCCGGACGAGTTCGATCTTCTTTTCCGCAGGCACCCGCATGGCGGGGAAAAAGCTCATGGCGGGAACATCGGTGCCATCCAGAAAATCTGTGGGATGAAGCAGCAGGGATGGAGCAACTTTGGTTAGGCGGCAAACCATCATGGCCATGTCCCAATAAGCCCTCGCGAGTGGCAAGGAATACTGCGCGAGGAAAAGCAGGTAGCTGAGATGAATGGGCGTGCGCAGCAGCGGCATCGTCGTCACCGGCATTTCCAGCAGCCCCGGCTGGATCTGGTAAGGAGCCAAGGGTGAGAAGGCGCTGGAGAAGCTGCCGTAGAGTCCTTTCCGCTTCGCCTTTTCCTCGTCCGAGAGCTTCGACGTCATGAAAAAGTAGGTCCTAGCCACCGGGCCCATCACCGTTGGGAAAAGGCTGGCGTCATAGACATAACCGCGCCGGATCAGGAGATCCCGCACCGCCGGTGAGGTGCTGAAGCCTGGGCCGCGAAAGCCCTGGGGCCGCTGGCCTGTGGCTTCCAGAATCGCCGCTTCAGCCTGCTCGAAATCTGCCTGCAATTCCTCATCGCTGTATAGGTGCAGCCAGGGCTCATGCATGTGGCTGTGATTGGCGATTTCGTGCCCGGCTTCCGCTAGGCTGCGCAGGGCAGCGTGGTTCTTTTCCAAAGAGGCATCCTTGCCCACCACAAACACGGTGATGCGCAGGCCGGCACGCTTCATCGTATCGAGAATGCGAGGCGTGACCAAGTCCAGGTAGCTGGGAAAGTCCTGCCAACCGTCAAGCCCCTGGGTCTTTACATAAGCCCATTGGTTATCGAGGTCGAGAGAGACGCTGGCGGGGAGACGGTTCAAAAGCACAGAAGTTAAGATTGCAGAAGGCGGCTGATGATTCGTTCGGAGGCGCGTCCATCCCCAAAAACTTTTTCGGCCTTGGCGGCGTGGTCAAACCAGGCTGCATCTGCCACCGCGCCGCTGAGCAGGCTTTCCAGATCGCTAGCCTGCTCTCCCACGAGACGGGCCACTCCCACGTCCACGCCTTCCGGGCGTTCGGTGTTTTCACGCAGCACCAGGATGGGCTTGCCCAGAGAGGCCGCCTCTTCCTGAATGCCGCCTGAGTCACTGACAATCAGCCAGGCGTCCGACAGCAAATGGACAAAGTCGGCATAACCCATGGGGGTGGTGATGATGATCTGATCGCAGCCGCCCAACTCCTGTGCAGCGGCTTCTTTTACGGCCGGATTCGGGTGCACGGGAAAGACCACACAAAGCTCCGGATGCGCCTCAGCAAAACGGCGCAGCAGGCGAAGGTGAGTGCGCATGGTATCGCCGAAGTTCTCACGGCGATGAGTCGTGAGCAGGACGACTTTGCGACCGTCGATTTTTTCCCGCAGGGCGGCGATTTCGGCTCCCGGACTGGCTTTGGCCAGGGTGTGATGGAGGGCATCCACCACGGTGTTGCCGGTGACGATGATCTGGGAATCGGGGATTCCTTCGGCCAGCAGAGCGGCTCGGTTCCGCTGGGTGGCGGCAAAGTGAAGGGTGGCGATCTGGGAAACCAGACGTCGGTTCATCTCCTCGGGAAAGGGGCTCAGGGGATTGCCCGAACGCAAGCCCGCCTCGATGTGCCCCACCGGGATCTTTCGGTGAAACGCCGCCTGCGCGCCACCGAGGGCCGTGGCGGTATCTCCCTGCACCAAAACGTAGTCGGGCTGCACCTGCTCCAGCACCGGATCCAGACGGTCAATCACCCGGGAAAGCAGGCGATTGAGAGGCTGCCCGGCCACCATGGCCTCGAGATCATGAGCCGGATGGACATCGAAAAGGTCAAAGAGAGGGGTCAAAAGATCCGCATGCTGGCCGCTGTTGACCAAAATGGCCTCTGCGCCCTGGCGGCGGGCCTCCAAAATCAAAGGAGCGACCTTGATCATCTCCGGGCGGGTGCCGAGGACAAAAAGGAGGCGTTTCTTTGTGGAAGTTCCGTTCATTGTGGAAATTTTAACATTCATGATCATTTAAGCAATAATTTCTATAAAGCTGCGTGAGAATTTCTAAACTCTCATGATTCCTTCATGTTCGCCGGGGTGGTAGCGTCCCGCAAGTTGATCAGCCTTGCATTCTCCTGCGCCCTGCCTTTGCATGCAGATTCATAATTTATTACTGACTCATGGGTGCACAATGGAAACAGAAGTGGCGGGAACTGGCCGCCGATCAGAAGGGCAAAATCGTCGGCAAGCTGACGCGGGAAATCCAAGTGGCGGCACGCCTCGGCGGCCCGGATCCGGATCTGAACGCACGCCTGTATGCGGCCATAATGGCGGCACGCAAGCAGAGCGTGACTCGTGACTCCATCGAGCGAGCTGTCGCCAAAGGTGCCGGGATCGGCGGCGAGCAGGTGAACTACCAGACGGTGATCTTTGAGGGTTTTGCCCCGCACCGTGTGCCGGTGATGGTGGAGTGCCTGACGGACAACAACAACCGCACGTCCTCTGAAGTGCGCGTGCTGTTCAAGGCAGGCAGCATGGGCACACCGGGATCGGTGGCGTGGATGTTTGAGCATTGCGGTCTCATTGAAGGCCAGCACACGGACAAGTCCCTGGACATCGAAGTGGCCGCCCTGGAGGCGGAGGCTGACAATGTGGAGCCACTGGACCTGGATGAAGAGGAAGCCGCTGGCCACATCGGGGCCCGCTTCTTCTGCGCCACCACTTCCCTGGATACGGTGACCAAGGCGCTGAAAGCCGCCGGCTGGCAGATCACCACCTCGGAGCTTCACTACCATCCCAAGGACTACCCTGCCCTCTCGGAAGAGCAACATGAAGCCGTGGCCAGCTTCCTGCAGGGGCTGGACGGTCATGCGGATGTGCATCGGGTGTATGCGGCACTGAAGTAGTGGCCAGAACGGGCCTCACTCTTGATTGAGCATGGCCTTGAGGCCAGCAAACATGTTGGTGGTCTCTTCCACGGAAGGGGCCTCTTTCATGTGCTTGGTGTAATCCATCTCGTCCACATAGGTGCGGTCGAGTTCATCCAGGAAAGGGCTGGGCAGCTCGGCCTGGCGGTGGCCCCACTTAGTACGGTAGCGCACGTAACTGATGGTTAGGCGCTGACGAGCACGGGTGATGCCGACGTAGAACAAACGGCGCTCTTCATCCACTCGGTTTTCATCGTAGCTGCGCTTGTGCGGAAGGATGCCTTTTTCCAGACCGGGCAGGTAAACGATGGGGAACTCGAGCCCCTTGCTAGCGTGCAGGGTGATGAGGCAGACGCCCTTTTTCTTTTCGATGTCGTCCTTGTCCTCGCGCTCATCATTGAGACAGACCTCATCGAGGAAGCCGCCGAGGCCATCCTTGCGGTTGCGCTCCTGGTAGTTGCTGAGCTGGGTGAGGAAAAGGGACAAGCCGTGCTCCCAGGCGTGGAATTCCTCGGGCTTTTTCGAGAGCTTCTGGAGGTACTCCATGTATTCGACTTCCTTCAGCAAGGCCTCAGTCATGGTGACGAGATCGGTGCCCTGCGTGCCGGAAGTCGCGGCGGAGGCGGCGTATTTGGAAATGATTCCGGTGAACTGGCGCACGGCGGCGCGGGACTTTTCCGGGATCTGGCGCAGGAAATCGGGATCGCACAGGGCGACCCAGATGCTGAACTGCTTTTCCATGCTGTGATCGCGAGCAAGCTCTGCCGTGGTGCCGCCGATGCCGCGCGGGGGCGTATTCAGAATGCGCAGCAGGGAGATGTCATCGTGCGGATTGTGCAGCACGGTGAGGTAGCTGAGGGTGTCCTTGATTTCGCGGCGGTCAAAGAAGCTGCGGGCACCGACAACGCGGTAAGGGATTTTGCGGGCACGAAAGGCCTGCTCCAGCATACGGCTCTGTTCATTGGTGCGGAAGAGGACGGCGAAGGATTCCCAGGGTTCCTTGTTCGAGAAGTAGGCGGTCTCCACTTCTTTGGAGATCATCTCGGCCTCTTCGACATCTTCCTCGGTCGCAATGAGGCGCACGAGGTCATTGCCGACATTGCGGCTCCAGAGCGTTTTCACGCGGCGGCCGATGTTGTTCGTGATGAGGCTATTCGCCGTGTGAAGGATGGGCGTGGTGGAGCGGTAGTTCTCCTCCAGCTTCACCACGGTGGGGTTCGGGAAGAAGTTTTCGAACTCGGTGATGTTGGTGATTTCGGCCCCGCGCCAGCCATAGATGGACTGATCGTCATCGCCCACCACGCAGACATTGTAAGGCGGGGGGGTGAGGGCGCGGAGGAGGCGCATCTGCAGGGAGTTTGTGTCCTGGAACTCATCCACCATGATGTACTTGTGACGCTGGTGGAGGATCTCGCGGACACTGGCGGTGTCTTCGAGAAGCTTCACCCCGAGGCAGAGAAGGTCATCGAAATCCATGGCATTCAGCGCACGCATTTCATCGGCATACTTTTCGGCCACAGCCGGGATGAGATCCTTGGTCGGGTCGCCCAGGTCTTCGTTGTTGTTCTTGGCCTTGCTGATGCGGCCCAGGGCGACCTGGGGATCCATGTTCTCCTCCTTGATGAGCAGGCCCTTGAGCACGCGCTTCATGAGGCTGATCTGGTCGTTCTGAGAGTAGATGACGAAGTTTTTCTTGTAGCCGACGTGCTCGGCAAATTCGCGCAGCAGCTTGGCGCAAAAGGCGTGGAAGGTGCCCAGGACGACTTTTTTCCCGGCGGAGCCGCGGACCATGTCCTTCACACGCTCGCGCATTTCGGCGGCGGCCTTGTTGGTGAAGGTGACGGAGAGGATATTTTCCGGCTTGATGCCCTCATTGACCATGTGGGCGATGCGGGCTGTCACCACGCGGGTCTTGCCCGTCCCGGCCCCGGCCAGGATGAGGAGAGGTCCGTGAATGTGCGTGGCGGCCTGCCGCTGCTGGGGGTTGAGAGTGCCTGTGAATCCGCTCATGAAAAGTGTCTGGGTGGATTTGGACGGGGAGACTGGGGATGCAAGCGGGTTTCGGAAAAGGTTCGGGGGGGTGGGGGGAGTTCTGGTCAGTGTGAGGGGCGAAGGAGAAATTTTCCCCATTTGGGGATTTTTGAGCTTAACCCCTTGATGATCAATGGATTGAGATGGGGATTTCTTGGGGATATAAATCCCCATCGGGGGATTTTGGGGAGGATTTGGGGAGAGCTGGGGAAATGGCCGATGGGTGCTACAAAATGGGAGCTTTCGGAGGCATGGCGCGACGATTTGAGAGGAATATCCGGGCGGGTAAACGGCGGTGCAAGGCGGGATGAGCGGTTTGGAGCTAAGTCGAGAATTTTGTGGGTATGCTCGGCCTGGCTGAGGCGAAGAGAACGGTGAGAGGCGACGGAAAATAGCTTTCCATGAGAGGGGAGGATCCGCAGCGACAAGGCCAGGACTCACTGAGGGATCGCTAGGTGAATTTTTAGGCATAAGCTTGCCTCAGCGGAGCTTAACGGTTTTAATCGGGTCCTCAGGTTTCCTTTGTTATGAAAACGCCTTCTTTTTTCCATGTTTGCCAGGCAAGTTTGCTTTTGGGACTGTTTACCTGGCTGGGACACGCGGGAGCGGCGGAAGACCAGCGATTGGCGGATCTGCGAGGTGTGAGGCAGGCCCGATTCAATGAGGATGGCAGCCGGGTGCTGGTGCGGATGAGCAAGAGAGAGCTGGGTCTGTGGGATGTGGAATCAGGGCGCGCGGTTAAAGGTGATCTCGAACAAGTGTCCATGAAACTGCCCTATTTTGTGGAAGAGACCGGGAGACGTTTTGTAGCGAGTGTCGGAGAGGGGACGGCGCGTGTGTTTGACATGACCACGGGGATGGCGATTTCTCCCCCCATCGCCATTGAGTTACTGGAAACTGGGAGAGGCTCCCCTGCGTTTTCACCGGATCTTTCCCAGGTTCTGCTGTTTGATCAAAAACAGCAGGCGCAGATCTTTGAGGTGAAAAGCGGCCAACGAATCGCCCAACTGACGCTGGAAAAGCCCAATGAGGATTTTGATGTATCCGGTTTGGCAGCCAAGTTCGCCAAAGACGGACCCGTCTGTTTTATCATTACTCATCAGGGTGTGCTGAGGCGATATGACACAACGACATGGAAACTGGCGGGTGAGCCTATGACACATCCGAACCGGGAGGGATGGCACTTCAGTTTTAATCTTTCTGAAGATGGCCAGCATGTGGTGACGTGCGATGGTCCCGGTGAAAATGGACCGAAAGGTTACCTGCAACTCTGGGACACGCAGACCAGCCGCCCCCTAGGCCAAGCCCTGGAGGCCACCAATGGAGTGAGCGGTCGCTTTCTCCCAGGAGGCAAGCGGCTGGTGGTGAGTCGAGCGCGTGGCAGGGCTGGGGTGCATGAAGTGCCTTCATTGAAACGGCTCTTTGACCTGCCAGAGCATGACGATGTGGAAGGACCGATGGTGAAGGCAACACCCGATGGAAAGGGCATCTTCACTTGGGGTTATTCCGAGAGCGTCATCTTCAGTGATGCGACCACGGGCAAGCACTTGGGGTCATCCTCTAACCGTGCATTGCTGAAAGACGTGCTGGTGACCCCAGATTCCAAGGAGGCCTTTCTGGTCTATAACAACACGGCGTTCCTGCTTCAGCAGCACTATGATCAGTATGTCGTCCAAGTGAGCCTGCCGGACTTCAAAGTAAAAAACAGCCTCCGCATTCTGGGGTACCTGACCAGTGTGGACCTCTCCCCTGAGGGATCGAGGCTCATGGTCATCGAAGGACTCACCGGTAAGGAGCAGGTGCGGCTTTTTGATGCGGCGACTTTGAAAGAGACGGGGGTGAAGTGAGCCCGGTGGTGGCTAACAAACGATGCAATCATACGGACTGCAGCTTTTTTATTATGCTTCAGTGCGCCAGGAGTGAACTTGAAGAATCGAGACGAGGCGTGATGGTTCAGATTAAAGCCGCTTCCTGATCCTCTCTAGCCCTGCCCTTTGCCAGCATCGGTGGTTAAAGTTAGCGGCCGTTTCTTTCTTCCCTTACCTGGAATCAGTTCCAGGAAGACCTCATCATGCAGGCTGAAATCCGGTCCGGTCGGCCTCGGTGATGGAGCGGATGACGCGGCAGGGCACGCCGGCGGCGATGACCTGGGGTGGGATGTCGCGGGTGACGACGCTGCCGGCACCGATGATGCTACCTTCGCCGATGGTGACGCCGGGGGTGATGTGGACACCGCCCCCGATCCAGACATTGTCGCCGATTTTGACGGGTTTGGCGAAGCAGCCGCCAGCGATGCGCTCCTGGGGATCGAAGGCGTGATTGGAGGTGTAAATGCTGACGCGGGGGCCGAGGAGGACGTTGTGGCCGATGTCCACAGATGCGCCATCGAGGATGATGCAGTCGAAGTTGGCGTAGAAGCGGTTGCCAAGGGTGATGTTGAAGCCGAATTCGCAGCGGAAGTGGGGCTCGAAATGGACGCTGTGGCCGACGCTTTTGAGAAACTCGCGAAGGAGAGCTTCGCGCTGCGCGGGTGGCTGGCCGAAGCTGGCATTGTAGGCCGTGGTGGCGAAGACGGCGCACTCGCGAGCCTGGATGAGCTCGGGCGTGAGGTCATTGTACATGGCTCCGGTGAGGATGTGCTGGCGCTGGTCTTCGAGGGTCATGGGCGTGAGGGCTGGAAGGAGTTCGCATGCGGGACCGGGGATGGATGCCGGGCCGAGCCTTCCAAATGTGACATTCTTATGGTTAGGCGTGGAGAGGGGCTGTGGAGGCTTGAGGGTGATGTCACGTTAAAGAGGCGGGGCTTGGCAAGCCCCGCTCCTTGGGGCGTAGGGAGGCTCGGTCGTGAGCGAGCCGACGGAAGGAGTGGGACGCTACGCGTCCGGTGATTTAGGACGCGGAGAGGTGCGAAGCCGCGAAGCGAATCTCCGCGCTCCTCTCTGGGCCGGTGGTCGTTGGAGATGGGAGAGCATTTCGAAAGCGCCAGAGGACTGGCGCAGTCCAGGACGCTTTGCGGTGGCGGTGACGCTACTGCTTAACTGGCCGTCTGTTTGGCCTTGGCATCGTTGTTTTCGCGGGAAACCTTGCGGGCGACGGAGACGATGTGGTTGCAGGCCTCCATGCACAGGAGCGGCACGCAGCGACCCGCGGCCATTCCAGGAACGAGACCCGCATCCGCGCCCAGTTTGACGACGGCAGGGCCGCCGAGGGGCTGTGCTGAATCGAGACCAAACACAATACGCCGGAGGCACTTTGCCTCTACCTGACAAGTGCTACCGATGATCTCTCCCGCCTGGGCATCGGTGATACCATTGGCAAAGCGGTACATGCCGGTCTGCCGACCCAGGAGGCTGCGCAGCGGCACTGGAACCAAGGTGCCAGCGGCCTGCGCGAGAGCCATGCCCAAAGCAGCCGGATAGAAGAACTCCAGCGCGAGCAGCAGCTCCTCCACATCCGCTACCTGTAGCGCCCAGCCGCGGCGGAGCGTCGCGGCGGTCTTGATGGGCCGGAAAGCGCCTGTCTCATCACAGCGTGCGATTTCCCGCGCCGCTGGCGCACCGACATGCTGGGTGAGTCCGTCCAAGGGCAGGTCTGCATCTGCGACGTGGCGCAGAAGGTAGCCCGGCCCTTCTGGAACAAAGAGCACCTGCCCCATGACATCGCGCCCTTCTGCCATCCAGCGCAGGAGCCCTTCCTTTAGCAGCGGGCGTGGTGCCGCCATAGCACTCGCCTGCACGCCATGCTTAGCATCAAAGTCATGGACCTGGTCCAAGATGACCTCCGCCATCAGCGGCTCAGTCCCGATGGCGCTGCTATAAAACAGATTCCGCCCATGCATGAGGATGGGGTTTTGCCGGAAGACCTCCATTTCGCTGAGGGCCTTGCCGGGTTCTTTCTCCATGCCCAGCAGCACGGGAATGTCCTGGAAACTGTGTAGACCATCGGCAATGAAAAACGGCACCACGACGACATTCGCAGCGGTGGTCATGGTTACCCAGTCTGAGACCAGCGGAGCCTCCTCCATGTAAGCATCGACGACCTCCGCAAAACCATAACCGCCGTCCCGGATCAGCCGCACCTGCTCCTGGATAGCCTTGGTGGAGTTGTCATTCAGATTGGTGCCGTGGCCGACGATGATGAGGCTGGTCTCCGCCCTGGGCACGCCGGGGGCCACTTCATCCGCACGCTGCAGCAGCAGGCGTGTCATGTTTGGGTGGATGCCCACGGGATCACAGTAATGGATCGTCTTTCCATCCCGCTGGGTCACGGGGCCGTCCAGGCGTAGTTCCCGGGGCAGGACCTGCTGGCAGAAGTAGCCCTCGCTGATGAAATTCGGCACGATGTAGATGACATCGCTGTCCACGGACTCGAACACCTCGCGCATGGTGGGCTCTTCCTTCCAGAAGCAGCAGACCACCTCCCGGAAGATGCCCCGGCGGCGGATCTCATCCGCATGGCGGTGCGTGGGCGCGCTGGAGTCTGGGTTCAGAGTGGAACCGTGGCCAACAATAATCAGGGCAGCGTGGGAGTAGGGAGAATTCAAAGCGGGATGATATACGACACCACAGAAAGCACAGACCCACCGATCTCACAGGAAAAAATCTTTTGGGTGTGGGGCTCCCTTTCTGCCCAAACTCTAACCTCTCACCGGAACACCATGTGCGCGCCGAGGGGGCGGTCATCGAAGGTGACGGGGAGGCGGATGGCGCGATGGAGGAGATCGAGATAATCGGCGCAGGGGATTTCGTAGCCGCCGAGGCTGGCGAGGTGATCGGTGGTCCACTGGGTGTCATGGACGATGAAGCCGCGCTCTTTCAGACGCCATTGCAGGTGGGTGAGGGCGACCTTTGAGGCTTGGGTCTCGCGGCTGAACATGCTTTCGCCAAAGAAGGCCCCGCCGATTGAGACGCCGTACACGCCACCCACAAGACGACTGCCGCGCCACACCTCTGCGCTGTGGGCAAAGCCGAGGCGGTGGAGCTCCTGGTAACTGTCCAAAATCGCGTCGGTGATCCAGGTTTCGGGTCGGTCGGCACAGCCGCGCATCACATCGCCGAAGGAGGTGTTCCACCGAACTTCAAAGGGGTGATCCCGCAGGTAGCGGGCAAAACGGCGTGGGACGTGAAAATCCGCGATGGGCAGGATGCCGCGATGCGGTGGCCGGAACCATGAGATGCGCCCGCCCTCATCCCCCATGGGGAAGGCACCTTCGCAGTAGGCGCTGAGGAGTTGGACAGGATCGAGCATGTGGCAGGGAGAACTTAGCGATAGGGAAGTGCGGCCCATTTGCAACCCGGTGTGCAGCAAATCCCGCGAGGCGAGTCCGCTGCCGCTTGCCATTAGGCTGCCGCCGCCGGTATGCTGCGAACAACGCTATCCTGTCCCCGGCCCGCCTTTTCTGAAAACCGGGTGCCGGACAGAGGACGTTCTGTTTGCACACACTTTTATGGAAATCGACCTCACCGGCCCTCTGCGGGAAGACGCCTATCTGATTCTCTCTGGACTCGTCACCCCACGCCCCATCGCCCTCACGACCACGGTGGATCTGGAAGGACGGGTGAATGCCGCCCCATTCAGTTTCTTCAACGTCCTGGGGGACAGCCCGCCCATCGTGGGGCTGTGCCCCGGCGACCGCGCCCCAGGCATCCCGAAGGACACGGCACGGAACATCCGCCTGACCCATGAATTCGTCATCAATCTGATTGATGAGCCCCTGGGCCTGCAGATGAACCACTGCGCAGCTGCTTTGCCTCCGGGGGAAAATGAGCTGCTTCACTCAGGGCTAACCCCGATAGCCTCCAGCGTCGTCAAACCACCGCGCATTGCCGAGGCTCCGGTCGCGCTGGAATGCCGTAGCCACAGCATCATCGAGATCGGCGACAACCGCCTGATCATCGGGGAGGTCCTGAGGGTTCATGTCCGCGATGGTATTTTCGACCCTGAGACCTGGCATGTGCAGCCGGGGACCTATCACCCTATCGGGCGGATGCAGGCACCGCACTGGTACTGCCGCACGACAGACATGTTTGAAATGAAACGGCCCCGGTAGATACCCTTTGCTACCCCCCACCCAAGCACGGGGGGCCTGATTCCGGGTTGCTTGTGTGCGGTGACGTGACTAGAATCAACGTTCAATTCCAAAAACTGTTCTGCCTTTCCTCATGAGACTTTCGTGCCTCCTCCTCGCTGCCAGCGCCGCCCTCACTCTCGCTTCCTGTGAAAGCACTGGCCGCGTGGATGCCAGCTACCCGACGGTGGCCGAGCTGGACCGCCTGGACACCCAGTGGGGCCTGCCGCCCCGTGCCTCCCGTGGCGCACCGAAGCGTTCGTACCAGTACAGTGCCCCAGCACCCACTTACAGTGCTCCGGCTTCCTCCGCCACCCCTTCCGCCCCTCCGCGTGAGGTGCTGAACACGCCGCCGCCGAATGCCGCCCCGGTGCCGCTGGACCCCGCCCTGCGCTAAGTCCCCTGGCCTTCTGGGCCGCCCATTGCCCCCTTGCTGAAAAAAATCGTCCCCTCCGCTGTGAAGCTTCTTTCCGCCCTTCTTCTGCTCGCCATCGGCCTCGGCCAACCTGTGTCTGCCCAGGAGGCTGCGCCCCCGCTGCCCACCACGACCCTACCGGCCACAGTGCAACCGCCGGGCGGCATTCCGAATCTGCCCGTCACACCCCTAGCGCCCATTGATAAGATGGCGGAGCAGGCCCAGCGCGAACTCTTTGAAGCTGCCGAGCGTGGCAATGCCACTGGGGCCAGCAGTGCCACCGCCATTCCTGGCGGACCTATTGTGACCACCACTGGCCGCAAGACCACCTTTGCCGCGCCGAAGGTGGAGGACCCGGCCGGATGGCCGAAAGATTCCCAGCGCAAGCTGGCCGTGATGGAAGTCAGCTTTGGCGGCACCATCGAAACCGTCATGTTTGAGCTTTACGCCAATGACGCTCCGATGACCGTCTCTAACTTCATGGACAACTGCGAGACGGGCTCTTACAACGGCCTTGCCTTTCACCGCGCCATCGAAAACTTCATTGTCCAGACGGGCGACCCTCTCACCTCCGACGAAGGTGCGCGCGACCGCTGGGGCACCGGCGGCGAGTCGAAGACCGTCCCAGCCGAAATCAAACGCACCCACCGCAAAGGTGCTGTGGCCATGGGCCGCCGCAGTGACAAGGTGAACCCCGGCCGCAAATCCAACGGTTACCAGTTCTACTTCTCCCTGGGCAACTACGGCTCCATGGATGGCAAGTACACCGTTTTCGGCCAGGTGGTCTCCGGCATCGAAACCCTCGAAAAAATCTCCAACATGCCCGTGGACGGCAATGACTGCCCCATCGCCCGCATCGAGATCAAGTCCATCAAGGTCATCGACCATAAAGGACCGCTCTACGCCACCCAGCAGGACACGGGCGACTCCCGCAAGTACTCCAAACCCGCCGCCGCCAAAGGCTTCTTCGAGCGGTTTATCGAGCGCGTCTGGTAAACGAAAGTGGGTCTTACTGCCGCCCGTCCCCTTTCCGGGAGAGTGGCCCCTCGCATGAACTTTCCCGAACAAGCACGCCGCGTCATCCGCCTCGAAATTGAGGAGCTGGAGCGGCTGCACCAGCGCATCGGCGAGGCCTTTACCCAGGCCATCCACCTCCTGCACGACTGCCTTACTGCACGCGGCAAGATCATCGTCTGCGGGGTCGGCAAAAGTGGCAATATCGGGCGCAAACTCGCCGCCACCCTGAACAGCACCGGGGCTACCACGGTGTGCCTAGATGTGGGTGATGCCTTGCATGGCGACCTGGGCGTCATTGATCCCGGCGATCTCGCCATCCTCCTCAGCTACAGCGGGGAGACCAGCGAGCTCATTGACCTGCTGCCGCACCTCAAACGCCAGGGACTGCCCCTCATCGGCATCACGGGTGTGGCCACTTCCACCCTCGCCCGCCAGGCCGATTGTGTACTGGATGTCGCTGTCACGCAGGAGGCCTGCCCACTGAATCTTGCTCCCACCGCCAGCACCACCACCATGCTCGTTCTGTGCGATGCGCTCGCCATGGTTTTGTTGGAGGCGCGCGGCTTTCGCCAGGAGGACTTTGCTCTCCTGCATCCCGGGGGTTCCCTCGGTCGTGCCCTCCTAACCCGCGTCTCCGATGTCATGCGTCAGGGCGACCAACTGGCGCTCATCACGCCGGAGACCACTGTTCAAGAGGCCCTGCATGCGATGACGCGCGCGCGCGCCGGTGCCGCCATCGTGCAGCACGGGGATGGCAGCCTCGCGGGTGTCTTCACCCATGGCGACTTCGTCCGCGCCTTCCAGACGGACCACGCCATCGCCGCCCACCCTGTCTCCCGTTACATGACGCCGCGCCCGGTGAGCATCCAGGCCGACAAACTGGCCGCCGAGGTCCTTTCCACCCTGCAGACTGCGAGGGTGGACGACATCGTGGTCATTGATGCCGCAGGCCGCCCTGTCGGCCTCGTGGACACCCAGGACCTCACCCGACTGCGCCTCGTCTGACCCAACCCTTTAAAGATCCACCTAACCATTAACAAAACAACAGAAGCCTAACCAAATCTCTAACATGACCGACACAGACGCCACTTCAATCGAAACCGAAGGCGAAGACACGCCTATCGAGCGCAACTTCGGCCCTCAGCCCCTTGACGCCATGCTGACCGAAAGTGGACTCGACAACCACGCCATCGTCGAGGCGAGCACCGCCCCCATCACGCACAAGGCGGTGCAGCGCGCTCGCAAAGGCCGCCGCCTCACCACCCGCATGCAGATGCGCATCGCCACGGCCCTGAACAAAGCCCTCACGATCAAAGGTAACCCGCCCGAGCGCGAACTGACCCGCAAAGACCTGTTTAACTACTGAGCTTAGTTCTCCCGCCCTGGCTGTGCCCATTCTTCCTGTCATCTCTTATCTGGCGCTGCTGCTGCTCCTGGCACTCATCTCCGCCACAGAGACCGCCATCCACATGGCGAGGGATCTCGATACGCAGGCCGGCATGGCACGCGCGGGCGTGGCACGGAAGTTGCGAAGGATTACTGCGAATCCTTTCGCCCAGTTGCACCGCACCCTGTTACTTTCCGCCACGCTCAACCTCGCCCTTGCGGCGCTGGGTTTGCATCTGGTATCAGGCCCCATGCGCACCCTGGGATGGAACCCTTGGCTTGCAGCCTCCCTGCTCTTTGTGGGCACCGTCCTGATCGGCGATGTGGTGCCGAAGTTTCTCGCGGCCCGTTCTCCCTCCGCCGTCCTGCTGGGCAGCCTGCGCCTGCTGAATCCGCTGCGCAGCATCCTGGACCCCATCTCAACAATGGCCGACCGCAGCACCGAGGCCCTCATCCGCCGATTCATCCCAAAGAAGGTGAAGCCCCGGCTGCCCATCACCCGGGATGAATTTGAGACCCTGGTGGAAATGCGCGAGGAGCAGGGCCAGATCGACGCCGCTGAGGCCGCGATGATCCGCGAAGCCCTCGAGATCGAAGGACTGACTGTGCGTGACTGCATGGTGCCCCGTGTGGACCTCACGCTGATGAGCGCCTTTGACAAGCCTGAGAAAACCACCTCCACGCTGGAGCAATCGGCCGGCCGTCACGTTGTGGTTTATGGAGAGACACCTGATGTGGTCGAAGGCGTGATCGACACTCTTGCCTGGCGCCTCGCTGGCCGCCCCGCCTGGGCCAACATGCTGCGCCCCGTGCAGTTCGTGCCTGAAACTATGCCCGTTCTGGATGCCCTGCATGAGCACCTGCAGACCAGCGCCCAACCTTTGCTCATTGTGGATGAATACGGCGGCCTGGAAGGCATGGTCAGCCAGGATGAAATCGCCGACTGGCTTCTTTATGAGGCCGCTCCCTGGCAGGGTGAAGGCGCTGAAATCCGCGATTTGGGCAATGGACGTTATCTTTTGGAAGGTGGTACCCGGCTGGATGACGTGACCTCTGCCCTGCACATCATGCTGCCCGACAGCGGGGGACTGGACACCATTGGCGGCCTGGTTTTCAACCTCCTGGGCCACTTGCCTAAAGCCGGTGAGCGGGTCCAGCTTGAAGACGCCGACCTCAAAGTACGCCGCGTTGTGCGGGCCCGCGTGCAGCAGGTGGAACTGCGGCTGAAGAAACCTCTGCTAGAAGATTTCGACAGCAAATGACCTGGGTTTTTCTGCTCATCCTGGCCCTCAGCCTTTCCTTTGCCCTTTCCGGGCTGGAGAGCGCCATTCTCGCCGTCAGCCGTGTGCGGGTGCGCCATGCTGCGGGTGCAGGCGACCGACGGGCGATGCGACTGCTGCCGCTGCTGGAGGATCGAGATGCTCTCCTGGGAGCCATCACGGTCACCAACCACATTACCAATCTCACGGCCTTCCTCATCCTCGCCTGGAAGCTCGTCCGCCTTTCCGGTCCCTGGGGTCACTTCCTCGCCTTCATCGTCGCGCTGCCCATTTTCCTGATCGTCCTTGAGGTGCTGCCCAAGAAACTCTTCCGCCGCTACCCCTTCCGCAGCATCCGCACCCTCACCCCGCTGGTCCTCAGCGTGGGTCTTTTCCGGCCGCTTTTCCGCTCCCTCTCCAGTGCCCCCGCTGCCGCCCAGGACATTCCAGACCAGTCCGCAGGCCGTGATGACCTGCATCACCAGGCCGATCTTTTGAGCCGTCAAAACCAGCTCAGCCCGGCCGCTGCGCGCCTCATCCACAGCGCCCTTCGCTACCGTCAGCTCCGCACCTCGGCCATCATGCGCCCCCTGACACGCAGCATCGCGCTTTCTGGCGATCTGCCACTGGAAACGGCCCTCATCATGGCGCGGGAGAACGCCGCCACCACCCTCCCTGTCATCGGGGACAAGGGCCAGTTCGTCGGTGTGCTTGATCTGGCCACCCTTCCCTCTTACTGCCCGCCGGACCGCCTTGTGCGCCACCACATGCGCACGCTGGATGCCGTCCACGCGAATGACAGTGCACTCCTGACTCTCCAGCGCATGCGCAAACGCGCCCGCACGCTCGTTCTTGTTCTCAACGAGCAGAACGAACCTATCGGCCTCGCCAGTGAGGAGGACCTGCTTCACCGGCTGATGGGGACGCGGGAGCAAGGGGTGTAGGAGAGGAGGTCAGGAGGGTCAAAGGTCAAGGTGCTTCATCATGCAGGCCAAATTGACCACACTTCCCGTTAGACTCATCTTGCGCGACCGAAGCCTCTTTCGTGGTCACGTCCGATTGACCCTAAAAATTGTCCTTTCTCCTGGCCGTGAACTCCCGTTATAACCAACCATCATGCCAACCAAGAAGAAGCTCAACATCGCCGTCGTCGGCCTCGGATTCGGGGCTGAATTCATCCCCATCTGGCAACGCCACCCCAACACGGTCTGCTACGCCATCTGCCAGCGTGACCCGAAGAAACTGCAATCCATCGGTGATGCCTTCGGCGTGGACGTTCGTTACACCGACTTCCGCGAGATGCTGAAGGATCCGGCGATTGATGCCGTCCACATCAACTCGCCTATCCCAGATCACGGCTGGATGTCCATCGAAGCCCTGCAGGCTGGCAAGCACGTCGCCTGTACCGTCCCCATGGCCACCAGCATTGAGGATTGCAAAAAGATCTGCGACCTCGTCAAAAAGACCGGCCTCAGCTACATGATGATGGAGACCGTCGTGTATGCCCGCGAGTTTCTTTACATGAAGGAGCAGTATGAAAAGGGCCGCCTGGGCAAGCTGCAGTTCCTCCAGTCTAGCCACCAGCAGGACATGGACGGCTGGCCAAACTACTGGCCGGGCCTGCCCCCCATGTGGTATGCCACCCACTGCGTGGGCCCCGTGGCTGCGCTGGCCGGAACACCAGCGGAGTACGTGAGCTGCTTTGGCTCCGGCAACATCCGTCCTGAACTGATCAAGGAATACGGCTCTCCGTTTGCCGTCGAGACCGCCCATGTGAAATTCAAGGACAGTGACCTCAGCGCCCGCGTCATCCGCAGTCTCTTTGACACCGCCCGGCAGTATCGTGAGAGCATTGATGTCTATGGTGACAAGGCCTCCATCGAATGGCCGCTGGTCGAACATGAGCCGCTGGTGATGCACACCGCCAAACTGCCCGAGCACAAAATTCCCAAGCTGGTGAAAGCGCCTGACTATGCCAAGCGCCTGCCCAAGGCCATCCGTGACTTCACCACCAAAGGCGTTTACGACCTCGGCAAAAAAACCCACCTCAGCTTTGTTCAGGGCAGCGGGCACGGCGGCAGCCACCCACATCTGGCCCACGAATTCGCCACCGCCCTCACGGAAGGGCGCGATCCATTCCCCAATGCCAAACAATCCGCCAACTGGACCTGTGTGGGCCTTTGCGCCCATGAATCCGCCCTTGCTGGCGGAAAGATTGTGAAGCTGCCTGCCTTCACTCAATAGAGGCCATGCGATGAGGTTTTGAGTGCATGGTTCAGGGTTTGGTGCCCTGGACCTAGCACGCGACATACATCCTGTTATTCCTACTTTGTCGCTCATACCTGATACGCGGGTCACCAAAACCCATCTTTTTGCCACGTGGCCTGTCCCCAGTCCCCGTGCAGCCGTCAGAGTCCGCTCCCGCATCCCGTAAGAACGGGACGATGTGAGCGTATTTTGCTCATGTTCCGCCCCTGTTTGCTGACCTTTGCTGCACTCACCCTGGCCTCCTTGGCGAGTGCGGGCGAGCGCCCGGTCAGTTTCATCCACGATGTCATGCCCCACCTGCAAAAGGCGGGCTGTGCTGCGGGCAACTGCCATGCCAAACCGGAAGGGCAGAACAACTTCAAGCTTTCCGTCTTCGGTTATGACCCCGCCAATGACTACCACGAGATCATGCGGGATGATCGTGGTCGGCGCGTCTTCCTCGCAGCGCCGGAAGAAAGCCTGCTGCTAAAAAAAGCCACCGGCAGCGTGCCGCATGAGGGCGGCGCACGAATCACGAAAGGCAGCCTGCCTTATCAGCTCATCGTCTCCTGGCTGCAGCAGGGGGCACCAGCCAAGCTGGCCGATGAAGCCACCCTCCTCAGCGTGGCTGTAAGCCCACGTGAGGCCCTGTATAAAAAGGGACAGAAACAGCCGCTCAAAGTCACCGCCAGCTACAGCGGCGGCAAGACGCAGGACGTCACCGCGCTGACCGAGTTCCTCTCTCAGGACAAGGAAATCGCCCAGGTGGATGAGCACGGCCAGGTCGAAGTCGGGAGCACCAGCGGTGAAGGTGTCGTCCTCGTCCGCTACATGGGTCATGTGGATGTGGCCCGCATCACTGTTCCGGCGGACAAGCTTCTGCCTAACGCCAAGTATGCCAATCTTCCCGCGAACAATGAGGTGGACCGCCTGGTGTATGCGCGGCATCAGAAGCTGGGGCTGCTGCCTTCGGAAACTTGCACGGACGAGGAATTCCTCCGCCGAGCCTCACTGGATGCAATCGGCCTGCTGCCCACCCCGGAACGTGCCAAGGCCTTCCTGGCCGATGCCCGTCCGGACAAGCGCGAACGCTACATCCAAGAGCTGCTGGAGCACCCGAACTACGCCGACCATTGGGCCGTGAAGTGGGGCGACCTCATCCGCCCGAACCCTTCCCGCGTCGGCGTGAAGCCGGTGTATCTGCTGGATCAGTGGCTGCGTGAAGCCTTCCGCCAGAACCTGCCCTATGACGAGATGGTGAAGCAACTGCTCACGGCTGAAGGCAGCACGCACGAGCATGGCCCGGTGGCGATCTTCCGCGACAAGCGCGAGCCCGTGGACGCCTCCTCCTTCGTGTCGCAGATCTTTCTCGGTGTGCGGCTGGACTGTGCCAAATGCCACCATCATCCCAGCGAAAAATGGACGCAGGAGGACTACTACCAACTCGCCGCTTTCTTTGGCCAGATGGGCCGCAAAGGCCAGGGCATCTCCGCCCCCATCTCCGGCGAGCCTGAGTACTGGTGGTACAGCGGCAAGGGCGAGGTGCAGCACCCCATCACCGAGGCGGGGATGCTACCCAAACCACCCGACGGCCCTGAGATGCCCTACGTGGCCGGGCAGGATCCGCGTGCCCGCCTCACCGATTGGATGGCCAGCAGTGACAATCCTTTCTTTGCCAAGGCCATCGTCAACCGCCTGTGGTCTGAATTCCTCGGTCGTGGGATTGTGGATCCTGTGGATGATTTCCGGGTCTCCAATCCCCCCACGAACCCTGCCTTGCTGGACTGGCTGGCGCAGGATTTCATCGCCCACGGTTACGACCTGAAACACCTCATTCGCACCATCCTGAGTTCGCGCACGTATCAGCTCAGCTCCCAGCCGAACGAGTACAACCTCACGGACACGAAGAACTTCTCCCGCTCCATCAAACGCCGCCTGAGTGCCGAGGTGCTGCTGGATGCGCTGGGAGACCTCACGGGCGTGCGCGAAAGCTTCAGCGGTCTGCCTCCAGGTTCACGCGCAGTGCAGACGTGGAATCACAAGCTGGACAGCACCTTTCTGGATGCCTTTGGCCGCCCGAATGCCAGCATGGAGTGCCCCTGTGAGCGCGAGCGCAAATCCAGCGTGATCCAGGCGCTGCACCTGATGAATTCGAATGATCTGCAGACGAAACTAAGTTCCAAGGAAGGCAAGATCAGCACCCTGGTGAAGAGTGCACTGCCGGAACCGCAGCTCGTGAAGGAGATTTATCTCGCCGCCTACAACCGCCTGCCGCAGGCGGAGGAACTGCAGACGGCGCTGAAGTTTTATACGGCACCTGGCAGCACCCGCCAGACAGCGACTGAAGACCTGGCCTGGGCGCTCATCAACTCCGCTGAATTTGTCTTCAACCATTGAGGAAGCCATTCGTGCACCCTGACAGTTCCGGCCTTGTATTTCCTTTGGCAATCAACGCCGAAGGCCAAGCTTAAGACTGCCCATCCCCCGAAAAGGGGACAGCAGCCCCCTTCCCCAGCTCTGCCGCGCCCGCTGAAATGCGTCGCGTTATGGCTATCCAACCACCTCGATATCAACCTGGGCTGCGTGCCCTAACTTCCTGGGTGCGAAACATCGCTCTCACCGCCACCCTCGCTGCCGGAGCCGCTTTTGCAGCCCCGGCCAATTTCGAAACCGGCGTCCTCACCACACCCGTTCAGAATACAGGAGACCAGTGGAACACGGTCACCTTCGCCCGCACCTTTGCCACTCCGCCCGTGGTGGTCATGGGCCCGGCCACGCAGGCGAACAGCGAGCAGTGCGTCCTCCGGGTACGCAACGTCACCACCACCGGTTTCCAGTACCAGATTGACGAGTGGGACTTCAAAAACGGCTATCACCCGGCTGAGACCGTTCACTTCCTCGCCCTCACGGAAGGCACTCATGTCTTCGGCACCCAGCGCTGGCAGGTTGGCCGCATCAGTGCCGTCAACCGCACCAATGTCGCCTCGACCTTGACTGGCTTCACCGCCGCCCCGGTCGTCCTGGGCCAAGTGGAAACCACCGTCAACTCCGCCGGCGTCACCGGCTTGGGCGTGAAGGCGCTGAAGACCCGCATCAGCGGCGTGACCAGCACCGGTTTCCAGGTGAAGCTGGAGACGCAGGAGCTGGATACGGGCACCCTTTCCAATGAAGGCATCGGTTACATGGCTATCTCCACCGGCACCGGTTACCTAGATGGCAAGGTCCTCAGTGCCGTCCGCACCACTGGCGGTGTCACCAGCACCCTCGCCACCGTCACCTTCCCCGCCGCCCGCACGGCCCCTGTCCTCATTGCACAAACGCAGTCTGCGAATGAAGCGGATGCTGGCGAGCTGAAAATGGCCTCCCTCACCACCACCAGCGTCCAGCTTCGCATCCAGGAGGAAACCTCCGCAGACGCTGAAACGGCGCACATTGCCGAAGACCTCGGCTACGTCGTCCTCGGCGACATGGCGGGCGAACTCGCCGCCAAGGTGGAAGTCGGCGACGTCATCGTCACCCAGGCCAGCGCCACCACCTGGACACCCGTCACCTTCGCCACGAGCTATACGAATCCCGTCGTCGTCACCGGCCCGCTTTCCTACCGCAGCAGTACCTCGATGACCATCCGTGTGCGCAATGTCACCACCACTGGCTTCGAGTTCCAGGTGGACCGCTGGGATCACCACAGCACGCAGAGCCACAACATCGCTGAGAAGCTGAGCTATCTGGTCATGGAATCCGGCACCTATGCCATCGGTGGCACTCTCTGGCAGGCCGGGGCCAAGACGGGTGTCACGCAGACGGGAACATCGCAGGCCCTTGCTTCCGGCTTCCCAGCAGCGCCCGTTCTCTTCTGCCAAGTCACCACCGTAGCGGATGCGCAGGCCGTCCAGTCCCGCGTCAGCGCCGTCACCGCCAGCAGCTTTGCTGTCGAGTTGGATGAATCCGAAATCGATACCACGCCTCATGCAGCAGAGACCGTGCATTGGGTGGCCATGACGCAGGGCAGCAGCAATTTTTTCACCACCCGCATGCGCTTCCAGGCCGGCACGGGGACGAACATTGACAGCTCCTTCCGCACCCGCACCTTCTCCCGGCCACATGCCGATCCCTACCTCTTCGCCTCCATGCAGACGAAGAACGATACTGATCCCGCCACCCTCCGCTGGCGCTATCTTTTTGCGGATCGTGTGGACCTCGTGGCCCAGGAAGACGCCCATCCCGCCCAGTATGGCGAAGGCACCGTGAACAACACCCACAGCGCCGAAACCGTGGCCTTCCTCACCGTGCAAGGCGCTGAAGATCTGGACGAAGATGGCGCACCTGACGCCTGGGAAACCACCGTCGGGCTCGACCCCAACAACGGCGCCGATGGCGGCCTGGACCCAGACAGCGACCTCCTCACCAGCCAGCAGGAATATCATAACCGGTTAGACTTGGTCACCTCCAGCAACCACACCACCTTCACTGGCGGCGTCATCACGGTGAGCACCGTCACCACCAGCGGTTATGAGATCAACGACATCACCGCCAATCCCACCAGCCGCACGAACGCCCGGCTGCGAATCAACCGCAACGGTGGTTTTGCCCCCATGACGGTAAACTTCACCCTGGCTGGCACCGCCACCACCGATGCCAACCGCGCTCCTGCTAGCAGTGCAGACTACACTGCATGGACGGCCTCCACCGGTGGCACCCAGGTTACCAGCAGCATCCCTCTCGCAGCCGATGCCCAAAGCGTGGATATCTATATCCGCCCTGTGGATGACGGTCTCAATGAATACCCGGAGGGCCTGCGTATGACGGCTGTGGCCAATGCCTCACTCTACACCATTGCCTCTCCCACAAATTCCGTCGTTCTGATCAACGATTTGATGGACATCCCGGCGAATGAAAAACTCTTCCTGGGCACCTTCCTCGCGCAGGGCACCGCAGTCACCAGCGCCTCCGGTTTCGCCACGGTGATCCTGAACGGACCTAACAACAAGGCTCGCATCTCCACGGTCTTCAACGGCCTCACCACGCCGCAGGCCGACATTGATGGCAGCCACGTTCACTACAACGGCGGCACCATTGTTTATGGCGACCCAGACGGCCTGCCCAACGGCCCGCTTTCGGACTATCCCTGGACCATCGTTGATTCCGCCGGTTACAAAGCCCAGCAGCTCATTGATGCGCTCTTCCGCAAAACGCCGACCGAGCTCCTCTACGTCAACGTCCACACCACCCGTTACTCCAGTGGTGAAATCAAGGCCGAGCTCACCCGCGTCAATGGCGTCGGTCCCTTCGTCACTCCACCTGCGGCCCCCGGCCTGGAAAACTTCACCACCGATGAACAGGTGCGCCGCGACATCATCCGCTTCCTCACCCAGGCCACCTTTGGTGCCAGCCAGGCCGATGCGGATGCCCTCTATGCCACCATCTCCGGTGACAAGAAACTGGCCACCAACCGCATCGCCGCCTACACCGCCTGGATCAACGACCAGTGGAGCCGCAGCCAGACCACGCTGTATGATTACCACCTCGCTGCAGACAACCAGGAGTTCGCTCTACGCGGTCTCCAGGCAGATCTGCCAGCGGTCGTGGACAATCCAGCCACCACCACAGTGAACGAGACCTATCCCGCCGCACCGCCGCCTAACAACTCGCTCGACTGGACCCGCTGGGGTTCCGTCCCCAGCCCTGCCGGAGCCTGGACCTACCGCCCCATCCCTCCAGGCCTCAACAAGGAGTCCTACGACACAGATCACATCAACCGCCGCCGCGCCTGGTGGACCCTGGCCAACCGCGCCCATGACCAGCTCCGCCAGCGCACCGCCTACGCCCTGGAGCAGATCTTCGTCGTGTCTGACCGCGAAGGCACCGTGCAGTCCCGCACCTATGGTCACAGCCGCTACTATGACATGCTGGGCGACTTCGCTGATGGCCAGCGCCATCTTCAGCCGCCTAACGGCACGTATAGCAGCGCCACAGGAAGCGCCATCACCTTCCGCCACCTACTGGAGGACATCAGCAAGAGCCCCATCATGGGCAAGTATCTGAGCCATCTGAAAAACCAGAAGGCCCAGTTTGATGTCAATGGCGTGCAGACCCTCTCTCCTGATGAAAACTATGCCCGTGAAATCATGCAGCTCTTCTCCATCGGCCTGCTGGAACTGCACCCCGACGGCACCATCAAGCTTGGCGGTAATGGCCAGCCTATCGCCACCTATGATAACGATGACATTAAAGAGCTCTCCAAGATCTTTACTGGCTGGAGCTTTGCCTATGTCCAAAATAGCGCTGCCAACGGCTATGTGCCCACCCTTGTTCAGAACACTTTTCTGAATGCCAGCGAAGGTGCGGAGTACTTCCATCCTGGGTATGAAAACCCGATGAAGAACTTCCCCGCTTATCATGACGAAGGGGCCAAGACCATCCTCGGGGTCGCGCATGATGCCTACACCGGCACCAGCACCGACACCACCGCCCGAACCAACTATGCCGAGGCGGATCTCGACAAGGCTCTCGACACCCTCTACAACCACGCCAACACCGCGCCCTTCATCTGCAAGCGCCTCATCCAGCGTCTGGTCACCAGCAACCCCAGCCGTGGCTATGTTTACCGTGTTTCGCAGGTGTTCCTGAACAACGGCAGCGGTGTCAAAGGTAGTCTGAAGGATGTCGTCAAAGCCATCCTGCTGGACTACGAAGCCCGCAGCCTCACCAATGTGGATCCCCAGGTTGTCAATAGCACCACCTCGGTCAACGTTGGCTTTGGCAAGGTGAAGGAGCCCCTCATCCGCTACACCCAGATCCTGCGCGCCTTCAATTCGAAGTCCCAGATCAACATGGGAGATCTCAGCAGCTACGGTTACCCTGCGGGCCAGCTCGCCAATCTGGGCACCGGGGCCACCAGCTACCGGTATAGCGACACCCTGACCGACCTCGGCCAGATCCCGAATAACATGCCCAGCGTGTTCAACTGGTACCTGCCCGACTACACCCCCGGTGGCCGCGTGGCTGCTGCTGGTCTCGTTGCGCCGGAACTCCAGATCATGACGGAAAACCTCGTCGTCCGCACCGTGAACTATCACCGCACGATTGACAATGGTTCCATCATTGATCCTGCCGCCACCACCGCCAGCGGCCAGTCCACTGGCACTCTGCTGGGTGATACCACAGGCAACCTGGACAATGTCTTCATTAACCTCGGCAGCCTCACCACGGATTATCGCCTGGTGCGTGAAACCGCTGGCCAGACGGAAATCAGTGCCACGACCTACCTTGTGGACCGGCTGGATGACCTCCTCTGCGCAGGTTCCCTGAAGGCCAAGTATCCTTATGTCGTCGGTGGCAATGATCCGCGCAGCATCATCATTGATCAGGTGGCCGCCACCTATGTGGACGCACCGCCCGTGACCCAGGCCAATGCTGGCTCCCGCGTGCGCACCGCGCTCTACCTCATCACCAACTCGCCCGAATTCATCGTCCAGAAATAGTCCGCCCCAATCGAAACCCGAACCACTTGACCTTTATGAAAAATCGCAAGCATCAAGATCACTTCGATACCCGGCGGAACTTCCTCTGCCGCTCCGCCTGCGCCAGCCTTGGCGTCACCTCCGTGGTCAATACCCTGGCCCATCTCCGCCTCGTCCAGAGCGCGATGGCCCAGAGTGCCCCCACGGATTACAAGGCTATCGTCTGCCTCTTCCTTTACGGAGGCAACGACGCCAACAACATGCTGGTGCCCACTGCCGGAACCGCGCGAACCAACTATGATACAGCGCGGCCTATCACCCATCCGCTGCACATCAGCACCAGCGCTGCGCTGCCCCTCACGGCTCCCGCCGGGGGGTTCAATCAGGCCAGCGCCAGCGGCTTCGGCCTTCACCCGAACATGACCCACACCCAGGGCATGTTTAACAGTGGCGACCTCGCCTTTGTTGCCAATGTAGGAACCCTAGTCCAGCCCATCACCCGCGCTCAATACGTGGCCGTTCCGAGAACCACACCCGTGCCGCCACAGCTCTTTTCCCACAGCGATCAGCAGCTTCAGTGGCAGAGCAGCATCCCTGACAAACCCTTTCAAAACGGCTGGGGTGGCCGCACTGCCGAGCTGCTGAACGCCATCAGCAACCCGACGAGCAAGGTCTCGATGAACATCTCCATCGCCGGCCAAAACTCCTTCCAGGTGGGCAGCAGCGTGGTGCAATACGCCGTCAGCACGGGCGGTGTCGTCGGTCTTTCCGGCTATAACGCCACCACCAATCCCGTCTATAACACGGGCACTTATGGCAACTCCGCCAACTATGGCGTCAGCCCGGTGCAGTATGCCGCCAACAACTCAGGCAATACGCTCAAAGCGCTCGACACCATCACCAAGTTAACACGCTTGGAGTTAGGCGAAAACGAAAGCCATTATCAGCACCACCTCGAGGAAGGCTACAACGACGTCATGAAACGCGCCCGAGACAATGAAGCCGTCGTTGGCGCATCCCTTGGCTCCTCGACAGCCGCCATTGATGCTGCCTTCGCCGCCGCCTTTCCGGGTGTCACGACTTTGCCTGATGTGGCCAATCAGCTCAAAATGGTGGCCCGCCTCATGCAAGGCCGGGCCGCCCTGGAGAACAACCGGCAGATCTTCTTCGTCAGCATGGGCGGTTTTGACACTCACCAAAACCAGCTCACGGATCACGCCAACCTCATGGGCAATCTCGACAAAGCGCTCAAAGGCTTCAAGGATGCCATCGCCGCCATCACCGCCGCCGAAGGCAGTGGCAACCTCTGGAATGACACCCTCCTCTTCACCCATTCCGACTTTGCCCGCACGCTCCAGCCCAATGGGGGCATCGCCGCCTCCGGCACCGACCACGGCTGGGGCGGTCACCAGATCGTCATGGGCGGCCCCGTCATCGGCCAAAACGTTTACGGTAACTTCCCCGATCTCGCCCGGGCCACCGGACAGGATGTGGACAGCAACCGTGGCCGCTGGATCCCCACCCACGCAGTGGACCAATACGCCTCCGTCATTGCCAAATGGTTCATGAGCCAAGGCACCAGCTACGTCCCCGGCGTCACTGGAGCCAACATCAATGACATCTTCCCAAACCTGGGCCGATTCCAAAACTCCCTCACCATCCCGCCCGAGTTAAGCTTCGTTGACTTCACCGTGTAACCCCAGACGCCCACATCCTGGCCCAGCCCTTGTCAAAGGGGGCTGGGCCTTCTTGGTATGGAACAATCTATCCCGATACCTGCAAAGTGCGGTGACTGGACAAGTCACAGCTTAGCCTTTCTCGCTCGCTTTAACGCTCCATGAAACCTCTCCCACATCTCGGTTTCGCCCTCGTCCTGGTGACGCTCCTCGCTCTCGCCTGGTGGATGGCCGGGGAACCCGAAGCCAATTCCCGTGACTTCCTGGCCGAGCGCGCCGCCACCCAGGGGCCTATCGAGCCCGCCTTTTGCGGCCCGCTGCGCCCCCCTATGCCGCCGCCCCCGATTGACAGTCCCGACGGCATCCATCTCTACGCCACCACGCCCAAGGGCACTATCCATCCCCTTCCCGTCATCGAAATCGTCGATGCGCTGCCAGCCCCTGAAGGCACACCTAACCCGAAGTATGGCAACGCCAGCTACCCCAAAAACGAAACCCTCTTTGACGACGTTCAGACAGTCACCACCCTCCTTGAAGAATTCCGCCGCTCCTTTGGAGCCATGCCCACCGGAGAACTGAATGACGAAATCGTCCGCCGCCTTCAGGGGGAGAATCCCAAAGGCATCGCCGTCCTGCCCAAAACCCACCCCTCCATCAGCCCGGATGGAGAGCTACTCGACCGCTACGGCACGCCCTACCGTTTCCATCCTGAGAGCGCCTGGCAGATGACGATCCGCTCCGCCGGTCCGGACAAACAGATGTGGACTTCGGACGATCAGCTCAGCGAAAACGTTCCCCTCACCACTCAGCTTTAAGCGGGGACGAGCCGCCAGAACGGTTTTCCGCGAGACGCAGAAAACGGCAGGCGGGACGCCCGCGCTCCATGAAGAGCTGCCGCCCCACACGAAGCTTCCAAGATGCGCAACGTCCCACCTTTCATAAACAAAAAAGCCGTGCTCCCTGGTGGAAGCACGGCTTTAAAAATCATCGGGCTTAGACCACGATGTTCACCAACTTGCCAGGCACCACGATCAGCTTGCGCACCGGTTTGCCTTCCATGAACTCCTGCACACGCGGACTGGCGAGGGCGATCTTTTCGATCTCTTCCTTGGTGGCCTGAATGGCCACGCGGGCTTTGTCACGCAGCTTCCCATTCACCTGGAAGACGATTTCGACTTCGTCCTCCACCAGGGCCGCAGGATCATAGACCGGCCAAGTTTCATCGCTCAGCAGGCTCTTCACGGCAACCTCAGGGAAGGCCCCCGCGATGCGTGAATTCAGCTCCTCCGCCAGATGCGGGGCAAAAGGGCCCAGCACCTTCAGGAAGGTCACAATTTCACGCACAGGCTTCGCTGGGGCTGCGGTGAAGGCATTGGTGCACACCATCATCTGTGCGATGGCCGTGTTGAAGCTCAGCTTCTCGATGTCCTCGCCGCATTTCTTGATGGTCTCGTGCAGCACCTTCGTCACGGCTTTGTCCGCAGGCACATCTTGTAGCGCGCTGGAGATGCTCCACACGCCTTCCGCATTCTGTTCCATCACCAGACGCCACACGCGGGCCAGGAAGCGATACACGCCCTCCACGCCCTTCATGCTCCACGGCTTCACCTGCTCGAGTGGGCCCATGAACATCTCATAAAGGCGCAGTGCATCCGCGCCATACTCGCGCACCACATCATCCGGGTTCACCACGTTGCCGCGGCTCTTGGACATCTTCTGCCCGTCCTCACCCATGATCAGTCCCTGGTTCACCAGACGCTGGAAGGGCTCCGGCGTGCTCACAAAACCCAGGTCAAACAGCACCTTGTGCCAAAAGCGCGCATACAGCAGGTGCAGCACGGCGTGCTCAGTGCCGCCGACGTACAGATCTACACCGCCCGGCTTGCCACCGCCCATCCAGTATTTCTCGGCCTCTTCGCTGACGAATCGTTGGTTATTCTGCGCATCGCAATAGCGCAGGTAGTACCAGCACGATCCCGCCCACTGCGGCATCGTGTTCAGCTCACGAGTCGCCGTTTCGGAATACTTCACCCAGTCCGTTGCCTTCGACAGCGGCGGTTCAGGCGTGCCCGTAGGCTTGAAGTCTTCCAGCGTCGGCGGCAGCAGCGGCAGCTCTGTCTCCGGGATGGAACGATGCTCACCATTTTCCCACACGATGGGAAAGGGCTCGCCCCAATACCGCTGACGGCTGAACAGCCAGTCGCGCAGCTTGTAGTTCACCATGCCTTTGCCCAGGCCTTTTTCTTCCAGCCAAGTGGCCATTTTCTTCTTCGCATCTGTGGTGGACAGGCCATCCAGAAAGCCAGAATTCACGGCGAATCCTTCATTTGCAAAACAAGCGGCAGGCTCCATTTCGCATACGGAGCTGCCTTCACCACTCAGCTTGGGTGCAGCGGCTACCACCTCACGGATCGGCAGATGGAATTTCGTCGCGAACTCCCAGTCCCGCTCATCATGCGCAGGCACGGCCATGATGGCACCGGTACCATAGCCCATCATCACATAGTCGGCGATCCAGACCGGGATCTTCTCGCCATTGACCGGATTGATAGCAAAGCCACCCGTGAAGACGCCCGTCTTGTCCTTAGCAAGCTCGGTGCGCTCCAGGTCAGACTTCGAGCCCACACTCTTCTGATAGGCGGCCACGGCGTCCTTCTGTTCTGGTGTCGAAATCACCTCAACCAACGGATGCTCCGGTGCGATGACCATGTAGGTCGCGCCAAACAACGTGTCTGGGCGCGTGGTAAAAACCGTCACCGTCTGCTCGCTGCCCACCAGGGCAAACTTCACCTCAGCACCTTCGCTGCGGCCGATCCAGTTGCGCTGCAGCAGGCGGATGCTTTCTGGCCAGTCCAGGCCGTCCAGTTCATCGATCAGGCGCTGGGCGAAGGCGGTGATGCGCAGCATCCACTGGCGCATGGGGCGACGCTCCACCGGGAAGCCGCCCACCTCGCTCTTGCCATCCACCACTTCTTCATTCGCCAGCACCGTGCCCAGACCTGGGCACCAGTTCACCGGGGCCTCACTCACGTAGGCCAGACGGCGGGCATCCAGCTCGGCCTTGCTCAGGCCCTGAGCCTCCAGTTCGCTGATCGGCGCGGCCTTGCCTTCGGCATTCACATAGCTGTTGTACAGCTTCACAAAAATCCACTGGGTCCACTTGAAGTAACCCGGATCGGTGGTGTTCACCTCACGGCTCCAGTCATAGGCAAAACCCAGGCGCTTCAACTGACCGCGGAAGCCTTCGATGTTCGCCTCCGTCGTCACGCGTGGGTGTTGGCCGGTCTTGATGGCATACTGCTCCGCTGGCAGGCCAAAGGCATCCCAGCCCATGGGGTGCAGCACGTTGTGCCCCGTCATCTTCTTGTAGCGGCCGATGATGTCCGTGGCCGTGTAGCCTTCTGGGTGCCCCACATGCAGGCCAGCGCCGCTGGGGTATGGGAACATGTCGAGCACGTAATACTTCGGCTTGGTAGCATCAAAGTCCGCATCCCCAGGGTTCGGGGTACGGAAAGCCTGCCTGGCATCCCACTCGGACTGCCACTTCGGCTCAAACTCAGAAAAAGGAAACGCTTTACGCTGCTCGCTGCTCATACGGGGCGCGCAAGAAGGCGCGCCCCGGCCATTTCGCAACCAAGGAGTTTAGCCCACGGGCACCAGAAAGCTGGATCAACGGGTGCAGTCTCTCCATCTAGCCAAAGAGATTCAAACCTCAAAAAACCCATCTAAGAAATATGATCCGGAGAAAGTGTGCCCTACCCTGACAAGTTTCAATCCGGTGGTCTTACCAGAGTTCGCCCGTCCAGAACGGCTTCACACTTCGTCCTTACAGCTCCACCGTCTGCATGAGGTTCGCCACCTCCACCGTCCCATCCGGATGGCGGGCCGCTAGGGCCTCGCGCAGCACTTCGGACCGCTCCCGCTCTCCGTGCACCAGAAAGACCCGGCGCTTGGGCCCGCTGATGCGGTCAAAGTAGGCCAGCAGTTCCTCATGATCCGCATGGCCCGAGAAGGAATCCAAGGTTTCGATCTCCGCCCGCACCGTGAATTCATCGCCCAGGATATTCACCTTTTTGTGCCCACTGCGCAGCTTCCACCCCAGGGTGTTTTCCGCGCAGTAGCCTACGAACAAAAGGATGTTTTGCGCTCCGCCCACATTGTTGCGCAGGTGGTGCAAGATGCGCCCGCTTTCCGCCATACCCGAGGCCGAGATGATCACTGCGGGTCCCTTCAGCAGGTTCAGCGACTTCGATTCATCCACACTCCGCACCAGCCGCAGCCCCTCAAAGCCAAAAGGATCATCCCGCATGAACACCGCATTCCTCACCTCAGGCTTCAGGTCCTCAATGTGCAGGCGAAAGATCTCCGTGGCCCGCACCGCTAGCGGACTGTCCACATACACCGGCACTGGGGGAAAGCAGTTCTCCGCACGCAGTTTGTCCAGCGTGTATAGCAGTTGCTGCGTGCGCTCCACCGCAAAGGCCGGGATGATCATCCGCGCGCCCCGCTCATGGATCTCGCGGATCAGGTGGCAGATGTGCTCAGACGTCTGTGCGGCCAGTTCATGGTGCCTCCCACCATACGTGCTCTCCATGATCACATAGTCCACATCCGCGCAGGGCGTGGCCCCGTTTAAGAGATCATTGCCCGGGCGCCCCACATCCCCGCTGAACAGCAGACGGCACTTCCTTTTCGTCAAATGGTCCTCTAGGTCCAGCACCACCTGCGCACTGCCCAGGATGTGCCCAGCATCAATGAAGGTCATCGTCACCCCATCGGCAATGTGCATGGGCCGCCCATAACCAACGGTTACAAACTGGTGCAGCACCTCCTCGGCATCCAGCTTCGTGTAGTTCGGCACCAGAAGCGGCAGATCATCGCGCTTGCGATGCTTGTTAAGCCACGCGATGTCGCTCTCATGAATGTGCGCCGCATCCGGCAGCATGATGCTGCAGAGATCTCGCGTGGCCGGTGTGGAATAGATGTTTCCGGTGAAGCCCTTCCGGTACAGATGAGGCAGATTCCCCGCGTGATCAATGTGTGCATGCGAAAGCACCACACAGTCCACCTTGGCCGGATCAAAAGGAAAGTCCGCGTTCCGTTCCATCGCCTCCTTCCGCCGTCCCTGATACAGGCCGCAATCCAGCAGGATGCGTGCGCCATTGATTTCGATCAGATGCTTGGACCCCGTTGTCGTTCCAGCCGCGCCACAGAAAGTGATTTTCATAGTTGGTTTTGACTATCCCAGCGGAGACTTTGATCAGTAGCAAGAAGGAAAGCTGCCTTCATGCTGCGTATCCTCTTGTCAGCATTGTCACACGCTTCCATCTTTTTATGCCTCTCAGCCCCCCATGCGTTTCATCCCCCTGCTCCTCGCCCTTCCTTGTGCCCTCCTGGCCGACTTCCCCAAAGTCTATAACAGCGACCCCGGTGACGCCCAGCCCCCCACCCCGCAGCAGGCCCTGGCAAAACTGAAACTGCCCGAAGGCTTCCAAGCCACTCTCTTTGCCGCTGAGCCTGATGTGCAAAACCCGGTCGCCATGGCCTGGGATGCCAAAGGCCGCATGTGGGTGGCCGAAAACTACACGTATGCAGAGCGCAGCAAACGCTTCGACCTCGCCCTGCGTGACCGCGTCATCATCCTGGAAGACAAGGACAATGACGGTGTGGCCGAGACCCGCAAGGTCTTCGCCGACGATGTCCAGATGCTGACCAGTGTGGAGGTAGGCCACGGCGGTGTCTGGCTCATGTGCCCGCCCCAGGTCCTCTTCATTCCCGATGCCAATGGCGATGACATCCCCGATGGCCCGCCGCAGGTCATGATCGATGGTTTCACCGTGGCGAAGGACAACTACCACAACTTCGCCAATGGCCTGCGCTGGGGGCCTGATGGCTGGCTCTATGGCCGCTGCGGCCACTCCTGCCCCGCCAGCCTGGGCGTGCCCGGCACCCCCGAGGCTGAGCGCATTCCCATGAAGGGCGGCATCTGGCGCTTCCATCCGCAGCGGAAAACCGTCGAAGTTCTCACCCACGGCACCACCAATCCTTGGGGCCACGACTGGGACAAAAATGGCGAGCTGTTTTTCATCAACACCGTCACCGGCCACCTCTGGCACCTCATGCCCGGCGCCCACCTGCACGACACCTCCCCTTCTCTCAACCCCGGTGTCTATCATCGGCTGGACACCATCGCCGACCACTATCACTTCGACACCTCCGGCTCCTGGCAGGACAGCCGCGACGGCAAGGCCAACGACCTCGGCGGCGGCCATGCCCACATCGGCATGATGATCTATCAGGCCGACCAATGGCCTAACCAGTACCGCGACAAACTTTTCACCCTCAACATGCATGGCCGCCGTGCCAATGTGGAGCGGCTTGAGCGCCATGGCTCGGGATACGTCGGCAAACACGAACCCGATGTCTTCCTCACCGAGGACGAATGGTTCCGCGGCATCGAGATCAGCACCGGCCCCGATGGCAGCGGCTACCTCCTCGACTGGAGCGACACGGGCGAATGCCATGACTCCACCGGCGTGCATCGCACCAGCGGGCGCATTTTCAAAATCAGTTATGGGAAACCAGCCGCTCCCCAGCCCGCCCTTTATCCCCGCTGCCTCATCGGTGAAGGAAAATTGCCAACCCTCTGGAAACAATACCAGGCAGGCAAGACCACCCCCGCCCTCCTGCAAACCCTTCTGAAGAACGAAAACGAATACGTTCGCGCCTGGGCCATCCGTCTCCTGACCGACCACTGGCCGCTGGACACGCTCAAAAGCCAGCGCCCCGCCGGAGCTGACGCCGCAAGCGCCTTTGACGAATCCATTTACACATCGTTGGTTAGCATCGCCGCAAGCGATCCGTCCAGCGCCATCCGCCTCACCCTCGCCAGCACCCTTCAGCGACTGCCGCTGAAACACCGCGCCGCGCTGGCCCGAGCCCTGGTGAAGCATGAGGGAGACGCCGAAGACAAGTTCCTCCCCTCCCTTGTCTGGTATGGCCTCATCCCCCTGGGTGACAGCGATCCCCAGGCTCTCGTCACCGTGGCCAAAGACAGCCAGTGGCCCGAGACCACCCGCTGGATCACCCGCAACCTCGCAGGCCGTCTGGAAAAGAACCCGGCTCCCCTCAATGCCCTGCTGACTGATGCCGCCACCCGCAGCCCAGCCCACCGCAGCGCCATCCTCCAAGGTCTGGGCGAAGCCTTCCAAGGCTGGCGCAAAGCTCCCAAACCCGAAGCCTGGGATGCTTTTGTCGCTTCATTCCCCAAAGATGAAGCCATTTATTCCACCTCCTTTGCACCCGCCATCCGCGAGCTCTCTACCCTCTTTGGCGATGGCCGTGCGCTGGACGAAGTCAAGGCCCTCGCCCTCAATGACAAGGCCCCGCTGGAAAACCGCATCGCCGCCCTCAAGACCCTGATTGATGCCCGCCCGGAGGACCTCCGCAGAGTCTGTGAAAAACTCCTCCAGACCCGTGGCCTCAATGGCCTCGCCGCCCAAGGCCTCACCCAATTTGACGACCCGGCCATCGGTCAAAAACTGGCCACCAGCTACCGCCAATTCAGCCCCGAGGATCGCCCCACCATCATCGCCGCCCTCGTCTCCCGCCCCACTTTTGCCAAGGCTCTGCTGAACCAGATCGCTGCTGGCAAAATCCCCCGCACGGATCTCTCCGCCTTCCACGCCCGCCAGATCCGCGGCCTCAATAACGAAAGCCTAACCAAGAGTCTCACTGAAGTCTGGGGCGAGCTCCGCGACTCGGCAGGCGACAAGGCCAAACTCATCGAAGAGCTCAAGGCCAAGCTCACGCCCGATGTCCTCGCCAAGGCCGATCTCAGCAAAGGCCGCACCATGTATCAAATCTGTGCTGCCTGCCACGTCATGTATGGAGAAGGCGGCAAAGTGGGACCCGACCTCACCGGCTCTGGCCGGTCCAACCTGGACTACCTCCTCGAAAACATCGTGGACCCCAGCGGCGTCGTCAGTGCTGACTACCGCATGAGCATGCTCACCCTCAAAGACGGCCGCGTCCTCAGCGGTGTGATCGCCCGCCAAAACGACCGCACCCTCACCCTCCGTCTCATGACGGAAGAGACCACCGTGGAGAAAAGCGAGATCACCAAGCAGGACACCTCCCCCGTCTCCATGATGCCCGAGGGCCTGCTCATGGCGTTTCAACCGGACCAGGTCCGCGACCTCATCGCCTACCTCATGCACCCTTCGCAGGTGCCGCTTCCGAAGTAGAAAGGCCGTCAAGCTT
Source organism: Prosthecobacter algae (assembly GCF_039542385.1). NCBI lineage: Bacteria > Pseudomonadati > Verrucomicrobiota > Verrucomicrobiia > Verrucomicrobiales > Verrucomicrobiaceae > Prosthecobacter > Prosthecobacter algae. Next base: position 109,651 of record NZ_BAABIA010000007.1, read on the forward strand.
GGTCAAGCCACTGTCCTTCGCAATCCGCGCTGGACAGTGTGCTTCCCTCTTTCTTCAAGGCCGGAGCTTTACTCAATAATCAGCTCCGCGTCCGGTCACCTGCATCAGATACCAGGCCACCACCTGTGGCCCATAAAACACCCAGAGAACCGCGCCCGCCGCCAGATAGGGGCCAAAGGGCAGATACTTGCCCCACTGCGCACGGCCTGTCAGCCGTGTCAGGCCCGAAATCAGCGTGCCCAGCACACTCGCGGCAAAGATGGTGAACAGCACCGCCTGCCACCCGAGAAAGGCGCCGATCATCATCATGAAATGCACATCCCCCAGGCCCATCGCCTCGCGCGGGATTTGTACACTGGAGGCTGTCCCCACCAGGCGGGTCACATTTTCCAGGTCATAGGTTTCCACCTTCCCGTCCTTCCCCAGCACCTTCATTGTCTCGACATACAGCTCCACCGTCACTTCCTGGAAGTTCTGATCATTCACCTGCAATTTTGGGCACACCACCACCAGGCGGTCCGTTGGCCGCTGCATGCCAAAAAGGTCCGCCCACTCGATCTTGTCTTCCCCCATCGTCACGATCGGCGGCTCCGTCTCCACAGGCTGCGTGACGGACCAGTCCTCCGGTTTTTCAAACGCCACCTTCTTTCGCCCAAAGGCCAGCTTGCCCAATTCCACCACCAGGCGCAGCCCGCCAAATCCCACCGCCGCACTGGCCAGGGACATCAGCCCCCCCATCCACCACACCTCTTGCGCTTGCAGGCCCGGCACCCACACCGAGGCCAGCACCCCTGCGATGGTCCCGTAAAAGGTGATCTCCGCAGGCAGCAGATAATGCTCAATGTCAATGAACGTCCCGGCGATCAGCAGGCTCATCAGCACCCATAGGCACAGCACCTGAGGCCCCCAAAAGGGGATCGTCGCCCAGTCTCCTTTAAAGGTCCAAAACACCGCATAGAACATCAGCGCCGTGAACAGCTCCACCCCCAGGTAGCGCGGTGAAATCCCCGTACCGCAGTTCCCGCAGCGCCCGCGCAGCAGCACCCAGCTCACCAGCGGGATGTTGTGATACCAGGGGATCTGGTACTGGCAGCTCGGGCAAAAAGACCGCCGTGGATTGTTCACCGAAATGTTCCGGGGCAGTCGGTAGATCACCACATTCAAAAACGAGCCGATGCCCGCCCCGATGAAGAAGAACAAAAAGTGCAGCAGGGCATTGAGGATCTGGTAACGCATCATCGGGCAAAAAGTAGGAAAGTCAGCCGAGGCGAAACTTGCCTTGCCATCCGCTCCAGAGGAAGCAAAAAAACCACAATGTCAATCACTTGCCGGATGCCCCCCGCCCGTCTGTTTTTCCTGGCCCTCGGCCTCCTCCTCACAGCCTGCACTTCCAGCCCGCCTCCGCGCAAGGGCCTGGTGGTTCTCCGCCGCACCATCCCCAGCCTCGTCATTGATCTCCGCTACGCCACCTCGGACAATATTACACGCCGTCCGCTTTACCCGGCAGACATGCCCTGCCTCCTCCGCGCCTCCACCGCACAAAAGCTCAAAAAAGCTCAGTCCCGCCTCCGCGCCCAGGGCTATGGCCTGAAAATCTGGGACGCCTGGCGCCCCACCGAGGTCCACCAGCGCCTCTACAGCCGGGGTGCCCGCACCGGACTCTTCCTCGACCCCGCCCGCGGCTGGTCCCGCCACTGCGGCGGCATTTCGGTCGATGCCACCCTGGTGGATCGGGAAGGGCGCGAACTGCCCATGCCCACCCGCTTCGATGAAGACCTTCCCCACACCGCCAGTCATCATCTCCCGGCAGATCCCACCCTCCGCCGCCACGTCACCCTCCTTCATGACGCAATGACCGCCGCCGGTTTCAAGGCCCTGCCGGGCGAATGGTGGCACTTTGACGACCTCGACTTTCTCTACCGCCCCATGCCCGTCATCAAAGCCGCCGATCTCTCCATTACTCTGCCGGAGTGAGGAGGAGGGTCAAGAACGTCAACAGTCAAGACCCTGCAAATGGCCAGCGAGCCCCGAATCATCTACACTTTCTGTTAGGCGAAAACGCCCCGTCATTTGGCCGGCAACCGTTCATAGGCCCTCAGCGGCAGTGCCACCGTCTTTTGTCGGCTGCCCTCTCCGCGCACGAGCGTCACCTCGCTCTTTGCACAGCCCAGAGTCTTTGCTAAAAAGGCCACCAGTTCCGCATTCGCCTTCCCATCCACAGGCGGTGCGCCCAGTTTCATCAGCAGCACGGATCTCCCCTTTTCATCCATGCCCCAGCCTGCAAGCTCAGACTTGCGTGCATTGGGCGTCACCCGCACCACCAGTTGAGTCATCTCTTCCATAGGGGCCTACTCATCCATCATTTATGAACTCGTGCAAGAAGGGTGGCGCAGCGTCAAAGGTCAAGCTGCCGTCAAAGCGGCTTCACTCGCCGCCCTATCCCCGAGTCGCCATGATCCCGGCTGCGATGCCCTCGGCGATCGCCTGCCGGTGCGCCACACTGCCGCAGCGCTTCGCCTCCGTGCGGTTGCTCAGGTACCCGCACTCGATCACCGTCGCGGGCATCTTTGTGCTTCGCAGCACCTTAAAATTTCGGTTAAACACGCCCCGGTTTGTCCCCGTCACCCGGCGGTCCATGCTGCGCAAAACACTTCGCGCCAGCGTCTTCCCCGCCGCACTCCGGTAGTACCCTTCCATTCCATGGATGCTCGTCTTCCGGTTCGCATTGAAATGGATACTCACAAAGACCGACCTCGAATACCGGTTAGCCACCTGTGCCCGTGCATCCAGCGCCACAAAGGCATCCGTCCGCCGCGTCATCACCACCCGCACTCCACGTGCTTTCAGGATCCGCTCCACCCGCTGGGCCACATCCAGGCACAGCCGCTTCTCCACCAGCCCATGCCATGCCGCCCCGCCATCATGGCCCCCATGCCCCGCATCCAGGATCACTGTGCTAAAGGAAAGCGCCTGCGCCTGGGCCACAAAACCCAGCCAAAACACCCACACGACCCAACGGCGAAAAAGGGGGGGAAAAGCCATTTAATCAACATTACTTAAATTTCTCGCACAAAGAAACCCAAAAATGGATCACTTCTCTTCCGGCTGATTCTTTCCATTTCTGCTTTTCACTCCTCTTCGCCCTTTCCCCCCATCCCCCACTCTGCTAAAACAATCCCCATGCCCGGACTCACCAAACTCGATCACCTCATCTCCCTTCTGGACGATGACTCTCAGGTCGTCCAGGAAGCCGTCCAAAAAGAGCTCTGGAGCATCCGCCAGGACCTGCCGGAGCGGCTCGCCCTCATGGACCGCCCGCTCACCGAGAGCGAAGAAAGCCACATGAGCCGCCTCCTGGAGCCCGCCCGCCGGGTGGAGCTGGAAGAAACCTGGATGCGCTGGCGCTGGCTCGACAATCCCACCACCCAGCTCGAAGAAGGCATCGCCCAGATCTCCGCCTACCTTCATAGCTGGCGCACCCAGCCTGGGGAGCTCGCCCGCCGCCTGGATGTCCTCGCCGAAGAAGCCTTCCATGAACAAGGCCGCATGGATGCCCGCGAACTCGCCGACTGGCTCTTCACCATGCGCAACGGCGCCACCCGCTTTCGCGGCAACAGCAAAGACTACTACACCCCCAGCAACAGCAACCTCCTCTGGGTGCTGGAAACCGGCCTGGGCAATCCCATCAGCCTCTGCTGTCTCTACCGTTTGTTAGGCCAGCGCTTCGGCATTGAGATCCACGGCTGCAACTTCCCCGGCCACTTCCTCGCCCAGGTCCAGCACGCCGGCCAGACCTGGCTGGTGGATTGCTTCAACCGCGGACGCTTCATGCTCTCCGGCGATGTCGCCCGCCACCATCCTGCGGCCAATCCCTCCATCGAAGAAGTCGTCCGCACCCCCGCCAGCACGGAGGCCATCCTCCTCCGCATCCTGCGGAATCTCGACGAAGCCTTCGACCGCCTCGACCACACCACCTATCGGCAGACCATGCGCGCCCTCGCCATCAAGCTGATGGAGGACTGAGTCCCATGCCGCCCAGCAGCCCCCAAAACCTCCGCGACCGCTTTCTCCGCGCCCTCGCCCCGGAGAGCCAGTTCTACCGCCTGCTTGATCACCTGCCTGGCATCTCCTTTTTTGCCAAAAACAGCCGTTACCAGATTGTCTGCGCCAACCAGCACTTCGTCGAATCCCTCGGCTTCCAGCATGAGACCGACCTCATCGGCAAAGAAGACTTTGACCTCTTCCCCATCCGCCTCGCTGAAAACTTCCGCCGTGACGACCAGCAGGTCCTCACCACCGGCGAGGCCCGGCTCAACCTCGTCGAACTCTTCTTCAACTCCCAGGGCATCCCCGATTGGTTCATCACCAACAAGCTCCCCGTCCGCGATCGCCAGGGCCGCGTCATCGGTATCATGGGCACCACCCAGAGCTACAGCCACGCCTCCCAGACCGTCCACCCCTATCACCAGATCGAGCGCGCCCTCACCTACATCCGCGAGCACTTCCGCGAGCGCATCACTGTTGAGGAGCTCGCCTCCATGGTCCACCTTTCCACCCGGCAGCTTCATCGCAAATTCGTTGAAACCTTCGGCGTCAGCCCCCAGACCTTCATTATGAAACTACGCATCCAGGCCGCCTGCGATGCCCTCCAGCACGAAGACGCCCAGATCATCGAGGTCGCCACCGCCCTCGGCTTTTGCGACCAAAGCAGCTTCACCCAGCACTTCCACCGCCACGTCGGCATCACACCGCTGAAATATCAGCGCCAATTCCGCCTCGTCAGAAAAACCGGAGAATGACATCCCACACCGCCCGCGAAAACGCCCCCCTCCTTCCCTTCCTCATCGCCCACTGGCCTGAGGTCAAACGCACCAAAATCAAGCAGTGGCTGCGGTTTGATTCCGTCCGTGTCAACGGCCGCCCCATCACGCAGCACGATCACCTCCTGCAGCCCGGCGACGTCGTCAGCATCCAGCCCCAAAAGGCCCCTCCCAAGACCACCCCGCTGCCTGCCGGACTGAGCATCGTCCACGAAGACGATGAAATCCTCGTCATCCGCAAGCCCACCGGCCTTCTCACCATCGCCACCGACACGGAGCGCGACAAAACCGCCTTCCGCATCCTCACCGACTACCTCCGCGAAAGCACCCATGGCCGCACCGACCGCCTGTGGATCGTCCATCGCCTAGACCGCGAAACCTCCGGCCTCCTCGTCCTCGCAAAGACCGAAGACGCCAAAACCTGGCTCCAGGAAAACTGGCACCGCATGGACAAACGCTACCTCGCCATCGTCGAAGGCATCGTCCCGAATGCTGAAGGCAAGATCACCACTTACATCGACGAGACCCAGCCTCACCGCGTCTTTTCTACCGCCCACGCCAGTCCCACCGCCCGCCAGGCCACCACCCACTACAGTCTCCTCGGCACCGCCTATGGCCGCAGCCTCCTGGAGGTGACCCTAGAAACTGGCCGCCGCCACCAGATCCGTGTCCAGCTCGCCTCCATCGGCCATCCCATCGTTGGCGACGAAAAATACGGGGCCAAGACCGACCCCGTCAAACGCATCGCTCTCCACGCCAGCCACCTCACCCTCCTCCATCCCACCGACGAGCGCGAACTCACCTTCCACTCCCCTCTCCCTCAGGAGCTCACCCGACTTGCTCCCGCAGCCTTGAGTTGAAAGCAGAAATGCGGAAAGTGGAAAGCAGAGACAGTGCAGGCATACCTAACAAAAAGCGCGGATAAAAATCGAGACTCTTCAAGCCACCCTCAGCGGCCCTTCCGGTCCAACCAGCGCACCAAGTCCGCTGTCACCTCAGCCTTCTGCACATCGTGCAGCAGCAGGTGATAGCTCCGCGTGTACCACAGCAGCCGTTTCTTCGGCGACCGCACCTGGCTGAACAACCCCTGCACCTGGTCCGGCGAAGACAGCACATCATTGGGCGAGGCCAAAAACAGCACCGGCATCCGCAGCCGCTTCGCCGCATCCGGATTCGCATCCAGCAGCCGCCCGATCTCCGTCAGCAGGCGCAGCGTGAAGCTGTTGATGTGATGCTCCGTCACGGCCATCTGCGCCCCATGCGTCGTCTCGCTTGTCACCTGGATCTTCTTCTCATCCACCCCCGCCAGATCGCCTAACGAATAGCGTGACCGGGGTGACAGCGTGGCAGCCGTTTCCAGCAAAAACCGCCGGAAGCCGGAAACCGTCACTCGCAGCCCCGCCACTGGCGAAGCCAGCACAATCCCCGCCGGATCCTGCCGGTCATTCAGTCGGCTGGCTGCTGTGTGCAGGCAGATCAGGCTGCCCAGGCTCTCCCCATACCAAAACACCGGCACCCCGGGATGCCGCTTTCGCACCAGCAGGTGAAAGGCCTCCAGATCCCGCATCCACTGCCGGGCCGAGCCGATGTCCCCACGCTCCTCCTTCACCGGGTCCTTTCCCTGCCCGCGCAGGTCATAGGCATACACCGCATAGCCCTGCGCTGGCAGCTTGTCACCGATGAACCAAAAGTCCGAGGCCGCCCCGCTGAGCCCATGCACCGCAATCACCACCCCGCGCGGTTTCAGGCCCGCAGCCGCCGGCCATTCCTGCCACGGCATCACCTTGCCGTCATAGCTCACCCAGCCGCCTGGTCGCAGTTCCGGCCGCGCCTGCCCAGTGGGCATGGACGAACAGGACGCTAAAAATAACACCAGCCCCAGCGCGGACAGCGCCAGCCACCGGCAGACAAGGTTGGTCATTCCCCAGTATTCCCTGCAATGCACATGCCTGACAAGACCGCATTCACAAACTCTACCTGCGCCCTCACCCGCACATCCAGACCAAATTCCGACGGCGTTTCAAACGTCAGCGTCAGCCCGCAGCCCAGTTCATGCAGTACCACGGCTTCCGGCATCCCTGGCAAATGCTTCGGCACCCGGCTCTTGTGGATCACCCCGCCTGCCGCCCGGCTTTCATCAATGCGCCGCCGCCCATCTGGCGGGATCGCCCGCACTCCCGCCAGCATGTCCGGTGCCAGCCGTGGCCGTCCCCGCCTTCCCAGTTCATAGACATAGCAGCCCTGGCCGTCATAGTCTTCATGCAGGCACAGGCCCACAGCCAGCCGCCGCCCCGCCACCACCTGCCGCCACGGCCCGCACACCGCATCTTCCGCCACGTGAAATCGCCGGTTCAGATCCTGCCCCAGATGGTCTACCCGCGTATTGCGCTGCAGCCCATGCGGATTCAGACAGGGAAAAATCAAAAAGCGTCCCGCCCGCAGCCGATCCACATTTTCCTCCGCCCACACCAGCAGCCCCCAGGCAGCCCCAGGCTCATCCCCATGCACGCCGGAGGAAAGATACACGGCTGCCTCCCCCGCCATCGCCCCCTTGGCCCCGGTCTCCAGCCAGCACACGGGAAGATCCTCCACCACCGCCAGCGTCTGCAATCGCACCCCCAGCCGCCGTGCCAGCTCGCGCCAGCGGCGCATCAGCGCGCGGTAACTGTGGGCCTCATGCAGCGGCAGCATCGGTGTCATAGTCAGTCAAAAATGCCTCCTCACTTCTGGCCCGCCACCCAGGCTGGCCAGCCCCCTTTCAGCACATAGCACTCATCCAGCGGCACCACCTCCAGCAGCCGCCGCTTCACCTCCCGGCTCGCCTCACACTTCTCTCCGCCGCAGTAAATGATCACCGGCAGAGTCGTCGTCTGCAGCACATCCAGCAACGCCAGTGACTGCTCCATGAATCCCTGCTCATTCAGCAGCATCGCCCCCGGAATGTGCCCTTTTTCAAACACCTCCGCAGGCCGCGCATCAATCCACAGCACCTTCCCCTGCCAGCGTTCCTGGATGTCTTTGAGATTCACCTCATCCGCTGCCCTGGGGGCATCGCTGACATAGAGTGCCGGTGCCCGCGGGTGCAGCGCCTGGGTCACCCCCGCCGCACCTACCGCCAGCATCAACAACATCAAAGCCTGGATCCAGGGAGACCTCATGGCTGCTGCGACTCCGGTTTCCGATACACGGAGAAAAACGCCATCTGCCGCTGGTATTTCGGAATGGTGCTGTCTGTCTCGATCCTTAACGCCCCCAGCATCACCTCTCCCGTGGACTTCGGACGCAGCGTCACCTCATAGACCCGGCCTGGCTCGATCTCCTTCCAGCTAAACTCGACATTCTCCCGCGTGGAAGTGATGGCCTTGATTTTCATGGGTCCGCTGCCTGTCATCGTCACCCGCGTCGTCTTCGGGGAGGTCTCATCTCCCAACCACCACTGCAATGTCTTCGGCTCGATCCGGATCACCTCCGGCACCTCCAGGACAAACGGGATCACCCACTCCGCCTGCGCCGGATCATCCGTGCGCACATGCACGGTCTTTTCATGCCTGCCGACGAAGCTCGACACCTTAAACTCGGCCTTTCCCGTGCCCATCTCGCCAGGGGCATACACCGCCTTGTCCAGCGATGCACTCAGGCAACTGCACGCGCTTTCGATATCAAGCACCTTTACCGGTTTTGTCCCCTTGTTATGGAACACAAACGTCGTCGTGATGGATTCATCCTCCGGCTTCGGCTTCAGCTCGATCACCGGCACTTCCAGCGCCAGCTCCGCCACCGCCGCCATTGGCAGCAGCCCCGCCAAAAGACCCAGGCATAAAAAAGCTCTCATGTGGAAAAATAAACCTGCCCCCAATGGCTACGTCAACCAGTCCCTCAAAGACGCCCCGGCAGGCGAAATCCATCCTGCCAGTGACGGACCTGCTTTTTGGGAGTGAAAATGATCTTTCCGGCGAGGAAAAGACGCATGATCTTCTGCCATGAATTCTTTTCTACGTTTCTTGCCAAGCCGGATGCTGCGTATCTGGCCACTCCTGGCGCTTGGGGTGGTATGCACCTTTGGGGCGAACTGTACCAGCCGTAAGGCGGCACAGCAGCAGGAGATGGAACGGCAGGCGTGGGAGGCGCGCTCTTGCCTGCCCCAGATCTGAAGCCCCACTTTCCATCCAAGAGTGATCCGATGGGCGGCGGGAATCCGCATGAGCGGATATGAATCTCTATTCACGCCGCGAATTTCGCCTTCACGAAAAAGTCCTGATCGTCCTGACCTTGGCGCTGGGGTACCTGCTGGGACTGACGGGTTGCAGCCTGACCCGCAAAAATACGCAGGGGATGCGGGAGGCCAAGGAGCCCGAGCAAGAGTTTCGCCCTGGTTGGCTGGCAGGGTGCCAGGGGCTGCTGTGGAGTGAGAATGACCACTGGAACCTGAGAGTGATAGATCTCCTGGAGTCCGGCCATCATCTGACGATCCGATTTCCCAAGAACCCTGGGCGCACTCGCCGTGGAGATGCCCAGGTGGCCATCCTGCCGTCGGCTGCCAATTCAGGCTCCCATGCCCAAAGCGTGACCCTGGTGATGCTGACGGGCGTCTTTGATGGAAATTCTGAGGTGATCAACCGAGAGACGCATTTTTCCCAGGACCTGGGCCTGCCCACACAGCTAGTACTGGGCCTGCACGTGGAGAAGCGGGGACCAGGCCCGGAGGTGATGACCTGCACCCTCGGCTACAAACCTGGGCCGGGAGACCGCTACGTGACCGCCGCCGGAGCGGTCGAACTGCCCTGGATGGCGAGGTCCCGTGCGGGCATGGTGGGGCGCGCCCTGCTGTATCCGGTGACGGTGCCGGTGGATGCGGCGGCTTTTCCGGTGGAAAACGGGGCTGCAGTCCTGATGATGCCCAGACGATAGAGGTGACCTTTCTCATCCCTGCCAATGAGCGTGGAACAGAGGGCATCTTCTCGCTGGAAAAGCTGGCCCAACTCGCTGAAGTGAGGGGATGATGATTGCAGGTAAACGCAGGATCCGAAGCGCAGCGTGGGCAACAGGATGGCTGGGCCTCATGGCCGGGGCTGCCCTGGGCCAGACGACGCCGGACCTGACGGCGCAGAAGGCGGAAGCACGTGCGCTGGAGAAGCGGCTGCCTGTGCCGACGCTGGCCCCCAAAGTGAGCTTTGATCTGAGCCCGGCGCGGCAGGAGCGGTTCCAGACCTTCTTGCCCAAAACCTACCGGAAGCTCTCCCAAAGGGAGCCGTTGCAGGTGCTGGTGCTGGGCGATGCCAGCGCGCTGAAAATCCATGAGGGAAAACCGGTGGAGACCTTTCCGGGTGTATTCGCCGAGGCCCTGGCAGCCCAGTTTTACTACACCGGCGGGGTGAAGGTGGGACCTGCGCGGGGGGCCGCCGAAGCGCCGACGATCGGCCTGCGGGTGCTGGCGAGGCCCGGTGGGAGTGTGCTGGATGCGGCGTCGATCCTGCAATCCACAGCCAGACAGGCCCCGGTGGATGTGGTGATGATCTGCTATGGCCAGGGAGATGCGGGCATGCAGCCACCCGCCTTTGCCAGGGCGGTGAATGCAGCGCTGGCGGGGGCGAAACAACTGGGGGCAGAGGTGATTTTATGCAGTCCGTGGCTGCCCGTGGCGGCGCAGTCTGAAAGCGTGCTGGGGCTGACCCGCCCTCTGGCGGATGCGTTGAAAGAGGCCGCACAGGAGCTGGGTGTGCTTTATGCAGACCTGGGGGATCTGTCCCGCCTGCTGACGATTCCCGCACCGGAAACGCAGGATGAGGCGCAGGTGTTTGAGCGGGTGGAGAGTGCTTACCGGGAGTTTTTTCGCCTGGAGGAAGACGGAGGTTTCACCCCGAAGGTGGGTCTGCACCAGGCCCTCGGGCGGCTCATCTACAAAGATCTGCTGGATGCCCCGCCGAGCCTGCCCTGGCAAACCACAGGGGCCAAGGTGAGGCCTGAAGGAGGCGATGGCCTGACGCTGACCTACTCGCTGAAAAATTCAGGAACGAAGGCGATGGAAATCACGGCCCTGCCGCTGATCGCCAGCGGCTGGAAACCCGTGGAAGCGAAAGCGAAGGTGAAGGTGGAGCCTGGAGCCGCCCCAGTGATGACCGTGCGCTATGTGGCCGAAAACGGAGTGCCACCGCTGCAAGAAGCCGTGCTGCGGCTGCCTTTGCTGATCTGCAGCGGCACCTATACCCACGTGGAAACCCTGCGTGCCAGCGTGGAGCCAGTGGGGATCGTGTGGGGACTGGAGACGCAGTTTAACCAGGAGACAGGATTCCTGGCCAGCTGCCAGGTGGTGAATCCGGGCAAGACCTTGATCAAGGGCGACTGGCAGGCGGAATTCGCCGGGCAGAAGCTGACCGGCACCCTGGATCTACCCTCCGAGGGGACCCAGCCCCTGAACCTGCGATTTGACCTGCCCAAGGAAAGCCCGGCGGTGAACCGGGTGCCCCTCAAGCTGACCCTGAATGTCGCAGGACAGACACTGACGGCGACCCGGCAGGTGACCCTGACCCGCAACCTGGGCCTGGACCAGGCGATACCACTGACGGCCACGCCCGGAACCAAATCCCCTGCCCCCGTGACGTTGACAGCAAAGGCCAATGCCAAGGCGCTGACGCTGACCTTCGACCTGCCTGGAGACGGAGCCCTGCAGGATGCGCCTGACGGCAGCGGCCCCTCCTGGCAGGTGGAGATGAATCTGGATGCGCGCAGCTATGGCAAGCGGCTGGAACAAGGCAGCACGGCAACCGTGCGGGCCACCGGCATGGCGGTGGATGGAGCCGGGAAGGTTCATCCAGTGGCAGAGTGGGCCTTTGGCACGGGCTATGCAGCCAACTTTGCCCCCAAGGAATTTCAAGCTGGGCTGAGCACTGGCAGTGAAGGACGGCAGATCACGCTGACGGTGCCACGCAGCTATCTGTATCTACACGAGTGGGCGCTAGACAATGGCAACAGCCAGATGGGCCTGGGCGTGCGGCTGACGCTGCAAGGGACCGAGGGCTATGTGACCTACCACCTGCCACTGACCGCCAAGGCGGTGAATGATGTGGAGGCCCTGGTGGTGCTGGAACTGACAGCAAAACCCACGGCGCGGGCGACGGTGGATGTGGAGTGAGAAAAAGCCGCCGGATGGGGTGCAGCAAGGCCCCTTGATCCTTGCAGAGACGTGGGTTTGCGCGAAACTGTCGGGTGGCAGAGACCGACCCAACCAAACCCGCCCCGCGCTTTGAAGATTTGCGCGGCATCCTCCGTTATGTGCCGCAATTCCGGCAGCGTGTGTTTGTCATCGCCATTGACGGGGCGCTAATGCACCAGCCCGGGTTTGCCAGCCTGCTGCAAGACGTGGCCGTGCTGCAGTCTCTGAACATCGAGGTGGTACTCATTTTCGGTGCCCGGGCGCAGTTGCGCTACCTGGCGAATCTACGCGGTGTGGAGCTGAGCAGCGACGACGGCATGGGCCGTACAGATCCGGCGACCCTCGAGGTGGCCGTGGATGCAATCACGCGCCAAACGAGCGCCCTGATGGCGGACCTGACCGCACTGGAGATGCCTGTGGCAGTCTCCAACGCCCTGGCTGTACACCCCGCCGGCGTGATCAATGGCATTGACCAGGAATTCACGGGCCGGATCGAACGCGTGGACACGGAAACACTGAGTGCGCTGCTGAAGGCGGACATCATTCCTGTCTTGCCGCCTCTGGGTTATGACAGCCGTGGGACAACGCTGCGTCTGAATTCCGACGCCGTGGCCGTGGAGGTAGCGATCGCACTGCGGGCTGCCAAAGTGATTTTCGTCTCCGAAGCGGGCCTCACCGCTCCCGATGGCACCCGACTGGCCCAGATTTCCGTAGCCGGTGCACGGGAAATCTACCGGATGAAGGATCCCCGTCATGATGTGAACCTGCTGTCCAAGCTACGCTACGCGGCCCTGGCCTGCCAGGAGGGCGTGCCGCGCGTACACATCGTGGATGGCAGCCAGGATGAAGCGCTGCTGTCAGAGCTTTTCAGCAACGAAGGCGTGGGCACCATGATCCATGCCGATGACTATCAGCAGATCCGCAAGGCCTATGCCCAGGATGTACCAGCCCTGCTGTCCCTCATGCAGCAGTCCATGGACGATGCCGCGCTGGTGCCACGGACACGGGAGGAGATCCTGGCAAAAATTCAGGACTTCTTTGTACTGGAGGTGGATGAAAACCCCATCGGCTCCGTCGCCGTCCACAGCTACGATGAAGGCGGCAAGAGAATCGGCGAACTTGCCTGCCTGTTTGTTCGGCGCAGCCACAAAAACCGGGGCCATGGCCAGAAATTGGTGGCCTACGCGGAGGAGATCGCCCGCCAGCGCGGCTGCGATGTTTTGGTGGCGCTGAGCACCCAGGCCTTCCGGTTCTTTGAAGAAAAGATGGGCTTTGAAGTCACCACGCCAGATTCACTCCCGGCTCCACGCCGCGAGAAGTATGACATCAGCGGCCGGAATTCGAAGGTGCTGATGAAGCCCCTGAAGTGACCCTCTGGCCAAAGCCAGAGAACCTTCAGCGGAGACACTCGCGTTTCAGTCCTCGGGGGCACCTTCCTCGCCGTGGCCTTCTTCGGCCATGCGCTGAATGATGCCCGAAAGGTACTCGATGTAGCCATGGACGTCCAGGTGGTCCGGCTCAGGTTCGCCGCGGACGGCGTAGAGCCAGCCGACCTCATAGGGATCCGTGCGGACCACGCAGGCGTCCTGCTTGAGGTAGGGATTGCCTCCGGCAAACTGGCCCTGCATGACCGCATACACATCCGAGGCGGCTTTGAATCCTTCCACCCAGCCGATGTTTTTACCTGGCTCCACAGGGTCCCCTTCCTTGGTCGGCCACTCGCAGTCCACCAGCTCGCCCAGCATGCGTGTGGCGAACTTGGTGAAGCCGACTCGCCAGAGACCCGGGTCACCCTCCACTGGGGCCATCCAGTAATGGGAACGGGAGTAACGATAGGCCTCAGGAAAACGGGCGGAAAATCGGGCGTGTTTAAAACGGACGGTCGGGAGGGACATGCGGGCGGCAGAGAACGGTGCGAGAAAGGGCCGTCTATTGGGCGGATGGAAAGTATTGCAAAAAAGAGTGACAGGCGGAGAGCCTTCGCCCCTGCTGCGAAAACAGACAGTTGTTCAAAGGATCTGGCAGGGCTGTGCCCGCAGACTTATTTTCCAAGTGCCAGGCAGACGACGTGCCCTTCGGAATTGCGGGCATAGAGCTGGCCATCGGCCAAAACTGGAGTGCTCCAGCATTTCCCGTTGAGGATCTGGGCACGGGAATTTTCGGTGTACTTTTCAGGGCTGGCTTTGACTTCGATGAGTTCGCCCTTGGAGGTGAGAACCAGGAGACGGCCATCCGCACTGGCGGTGAGCGAGGCAAAACCGACGTCTTTTTCAGCCCACATTTCCTGCCCGTCGCTGAGGCGCACACACTTCATGGCACAACGGCTGTTATGGTCACCATCAATGCCGTAAACATGCCCTTCCAGGACGATGCTGGAATTGAACATGTTCTTGAGAGCCTTGTTCTCCCACACTTTTTCAGGCTCGCCCGCGCCGAGTTTCAAAAGGGCACACCCTTTGTTATACCCGGTGGAGATGAAAAGAGTGTCGCCGGCCAGGATGGGGTCGGCGGCATTGACTCCATAACGCGTGTTCCACTTGAAAGACCAGAGCTGAGCCCCCGTCTTCACATCCACAGCGATGTAGGAATCGCCGGAACCGATGACGGCGAGCTTTTTGCCATTTTGGGTGATGGGATAGGGTGTGGAGTAACCGGCATTGTCCACTTCACTTTTCCAGACGGTCTTGCCCGTCGCCTTCTCGACAGCCATGCCAGCCTTGCCCACATTCAGGATAAGCAACTCATCCTGGACCAACGGTGCACCTGCAAAACCCCAGTCCGGGATATTGGCCTCCGTCTCTTTCTGCACATTCTTTTCCCAGAGAACTTTGCCGGTGGCGGCATCCAGGCAGAAGAGATCACCCCAGCGGCTCAGGTGATAGACTTTGCCATCATCGAAAGTCGGCGTGGCAGAGGTGCCGCCTTCATAATATTTGTCGCCCAGATCTGCGGGATAGCTGTGCTTCCAGAGTTGCTTGCCAGTCTTGGCATCCAGGCAAAAGAGTGTATCCTGTTCATCCGCGTGACCGGTGGTGAGCACACGCTCCTGAGACACGACAAAGGAGGAGAAACCCAGGCCGACTTCGGCCTCCCAGAGAACCTTGGGGTCGGCCTTCAACTGCCAGTCCTTTTCGGCAGAAATGCCATCGCGGGCAGGGCCTCGCCAAACTGGCCAATCGGCCGCAAAGGCAGCAGTGGTGGCGCTGGCAATGAAAAGGAGGCTGGGGAGGAATGGGGTGGCCTTCATGCGTACTTTACTAACGTGCGGAGGGGGGCTTCTGGCAACTGCGGCTTTGAGGCAGCAACGCATTAGAGCGAATTAGGAAATCGAGTCCCGAAACAAGCAAGGCGGCAGGAGTTTGGTTCGGTGCCCTTCCTTCACTCGCACAAAACAAAAAAAGCCCCGCCAAAAAGGCGGGGCTTTGAAAACAACCAACGGAACCAGGAAGCGATTAACGCTTGGAGAACTGGAAACGCTTGCGGGCGCCTGGACGACCTGGCTTCTTACGCTCTTTGGCGCGGGAGTCACGGGTCAGAAGACCAGCCTTCTTGAGAATGCCACGATGCTCAGGATTCACGGTGATCAGAGCGCGGGAGATGCCGAGCTTCACTGCGCCAACCTGGCCGGTGATGCCACCGCCGCAGGCGTTCACGTTGAAGTCAAACTGCTGACGGGTGTTCGTCAGGGCCAGGGGGGTCAGAATCTGATTCTGAAGGGCGACGGTTGGGAAATATTCCTCAAAGTCGCGACCGTTGACGGTGATTGAACCGGAACCGGCCAGGATGTGCACGCGGGCGATGGCGGTCTTGCGGCGGCCAGTGGCGTTGGTGATGGGCTTGCTCATGAAACGTGATCTAAAAAGAAATTAGGCGACCGAGAAAGCCTTCGGGTTCTGAGCCACGTGAGGATGCTCTTCACCAGCGTACACTTTCAGCTTGGTGATGATGGCGTTGCCGAGGCGGTTGTGAGGAACCATGCCCTTGACTGCGCGGTGAACGAGAAGCTCAGGGCGGCGCTGACGGACTTTTTCGACAGTCTCCACTTTCTGGTTACCGATGAAACCACCACGCTTGCTGGTGTAAATCTTCTGAGTCTCTTTTTTGCCAGTCACGCGGACTTTGTCTGCATTGATGACGACGACGAAATCACCCGTGTCCACATGGGGGGTGAAGGTAGGGCGGGTCTTGCCGCGAATAAGGTTAGCGGCAGCCACGGCGACCTGGCCCAGGACTTTGTCCTTGGCATCAATGACCCACCACTGGCGGTTCATGTCTTCGGCTTTGGCAGAGAATGTCTTCATAAGGTTCTTGAGAAAAGCGCGGTGAGTGGCAACGAGCCGCCGCGTTAAAATGAGGGCCGCGAGAGTAAAAGTTTCCCGCGAAGTGTCAAACGGAAACTCGGTCTTATTCACAAAGAATCGCAAACGCAGCCGCCTTCCGCCCTCCCCATCGGGTCAGACCCGAGGCAAATCAAGAGCGATCTTTGAGAATGCACCGCTGCATTCACCTTCTTTTGGGACCTGTAAAAGCTCTTTCGGCAGCCACGTCTTATCTGAAAACACCTAAGACAGAAAAAATCATACTTTTTAGATACCGAAATAAAGTGCGCTATCGGCCTAGCATACGCTAAACCAAGTGATGCGAAAGAACCGGGCATCCTTTCATGGCCGTCTTCTGACGACTCCCGAGGGCCTTCGATGGGGCTGCTGGGATACTGCCATCGACTTTCCGCCCGCTGTTTTGATCTGCTGATTTCCTCCCTGTTTTCATGAAGGCAACGCCCCCCATCAATGAACCCCGACGCCTGAGGGCTTTGCAAGAGTATGCCATTCTCGACACTCCCTCGGAGCCGGAGTTTGATGCGCTGACGAAACTGGCTGCGAGCCTTTGCAGCACCCCGATCTCCACGATCACCCTGGTGGATGATGCCCGGCAGTGGTTCAAATCCAAGGTGGGGCTGGAGGTGGATTTCATTCCCCGTGAGGCGGCCTTGTGTGCCTACGCGCTGGAAAATGAGGGACTGCTGCTGGTGCCCGATACGCTGAACGACGAGCGGTTTGCCCATAACCCACTCGTGACCGGTGACCCCAAAGTGCGCTTTTATGCCGGAGCACCGCTGGTGACGCCTGAAGGAGAAACCCTGGGAACCCTGTGCGTGGTAGATGTGGTGCCCCGTGAGCTGACCGAGTCCCAAAAGTACGGCCTCGAGGTGCTGGGACAGCAGGTCATGACGCAGTTGCAGTTGCGGCGCCAGTTACGCCAGCAGCAGCGCACGGAAGCCGCGCTGAAAGAGAGCGAGGAACGCTGGCAGTTCGCCCTCCTCGGCAGTGATCTCGGGGTGTGGGACTGGAATGCGGCAACCGGCGAAGTGTTCTATTCCGAAATTTGGTGCAGCATGCTGGGCCATACACAGGCGGAGATCAGCAACCGGTTGGAGGAATGGACGGGGCGGATACATCCAGACGACCTGAAAGCCACTCTTGAATTGGTCCAGGAACATTTGGCAGGCAAAACCCCCCACTACGTCTCCGAACACCGCCTGCGGGCCAAAGACGGTAGCTACCGCTGGATCCTGGATCGCGGCAAGGCCATTTCCCGAAACGAGGCTGGGCGGCCTGTTCGGCTGGTGGGCACCCACACAGACATCACCGAACAGAAGCGGGCAGAACAGGCCCTGCAGGCCAGCGAGGCCACCATGGCGGCGGCCCAGCGTATCTCGCGCTTTGGCAGTTGGGAGATGGACTTTGTGGGCTTGGGCACCCCCACAGCCTCCACCTTGCGGTGGTCTGACGAAGTCTTCCGCATCGCCGGGTTTGAGCCCGGCGAGGTAGAGCCGACACATGAGCTTTTCTTCAGCATGGTGCCGGTTTCAGACCATGAGCCGATCCGCCAGGCCGTCTCACAGGCCATCCGTGAGCAGCAACAGTACTCCATCATTCATCGCTTCATCCGGGCGGATGGGCAGGAACGCATCCTGCATGAAACGGCCCAACTGTTTTACAGCCAGGGAAATGCCCAGCCGACCAAGATGATCGGCATTGTCCACGACATCACGGAGCGCAGGCAAGCGGAAGATAAGATTCACCGGCTCAACCGGCTATACGCGGTCTCCAGCAGCATCAATCAGGCGATTGTGCGGCTGCAGA
This sequence comes from Prosthecobacter algae, assembly GCF_039542385.1. Taxonomy (NCBI): domain Bacteria; kingdom Pseudomonadati; phylum Verrucomicrobiota; class Verrucomicrobiia; order Verrucomicrobiales; family Verrucomicrobiaceae; genus Prosthecobacter; species Prosthecobacter algae. Next base: position 127,767 of record NZ_BAABIA010000007.1, read on the forward strand.
GCACGCAGGAACTTTATGAGCAGGCCTGCCGCATCGCCGCTGAACTGGGCGGCCTGCGCATGGCCTGGTTGGGCATGGTGATGGCGAACGGGGACAGGATGTCTGTGATGGCAAGGCATGGCCATGACGCAGGTTTTCTGGCGTCGGTGGAGATGGGGCTTGGCTCCCTGCCAGCCGTAGGCGGCCTTTCCATGCGTGCCTACCATGAAGACAGGATCGTCTTCAGCAACGACTTGGCGGCAGACCCGGACACCCAGGTCTGGCAGCAGCAGGCGCGGGACAGGGGCTACTGCTCCTGCGCGGCCTTTCCTCTCCGCGTATCAGGAAAACCAGTGGGCGTTTACACCGTTTACGGAGATCATTCGGACTACTTCCAAGAAGAAGAACTCGCACTGCTGAGTGCCCTGGCCAGCAACATCTCCTTTGCCATCGAAGCCCGCCTGAAAGAGGAGCAACGAGTGCAGGCGGAGGACGCCTTGCAGGAATCGCAGCTAAGTTTCCAAGAGATGGCGGAAAACATCGGCGAGATCTTTTACAACTACGATGTCATCCACCAACGGCTACTCTACACCAACCAGACGTATGCTGGAATTTGGGGCAGATCCTGCGACAGCATTTATGCAGATCCCACCTCCTATCTCAAATACATCCATCCTGATGACCTAACTGCCGCAGAAAGGGCCTTTGAACTCCAGCAAGCCGGGCAAGCCACGAATGTGGAGTTCCGCGTGATACGCCCGGATGGCAGCCAATGCTGGGTGCATGAGCATGGCGTTCCCGTGATGGACGCCGAAGGCAGGGTGGAACGTATTGTGGGAACCATGCGTGACATCACGGAACGCAAGCTGGCGGACGAACAGATCCGCGAAAGCGAAGAACGCTTCCGCCTGCTTTCCAAAGCCACCAATGATGCCATCTGGGATTGGAACCTACTGACGGACATGATCTGGTGGAACGATGGCCTGGAAACGCTTTTTGGCCATCCAAGAAACCAGATTGCGCCCACGATACGCTCCCTGTACGACCTCCTTCATCCCGAGGAAAAAGCGAACATCATGGCCAGCATCCACCATGCAATTAACAGTGGGGAAGAATCCTGGATGGCCGAGCACCGCTTCCGCCGTCAGGACGATCAGTATGCCCATGTGATGAACCGCGGATACATCATCCGCGACGCCGATGGCAAGGCCGTGCGCATGATCGGCGGCATGACAGACCACAGCGAGCGCAAGAAGCTGGAGCAACAGTTCCTGCGCGCCCAGCGCATGGAGAGCATCGGCACCCTGGCGGGAGGCATCGCGCATGACCTCAACAACATTCTGGCACCAATCATGATGTCCATCGAGATCCTGCAAATGGATGAAACCAGCAGCCGTCGCCTCAGCATCCTTTCAACCATTGAGGCAAGTGCCCGGCGGGGAGCTGAGATGGTCAAACAAGTCCTGTCCTTTGCCCGAGGAGTCGAGGGACAGCAATTAGAACTGGATGTGGGCCACCTGGTCCATGAGGTGGAAAAGATCGCCAATGAGACTTTCTTTAAAAGCATCACCATCCACACCCAGATCGAAAAAGACCTGTGGACTGTGCATGGAGATCCCACCCAGCTCCACCAGGTGCTGATCAACCTTTGTGTCAATGCCCGCGATGCTATGCCCCAAGGCGGCATGCTGACTCTCTCTGCCTGCAATCGGCGGATGGACGAACACTACGCCGCCATGAACCTGGAGGCCGTACCGGGCCCTTACGTTGTCATCCAGGTGGAGGACACCGGCACAGGGATCAAACAAGATGTTCTGGAGCGCATCTTTGAGCCGTTTTTTACCACCAAGGAACACGGCAAAGGCACAGGACTCGGGCTTTCCACGACCCAGGCCATCATCAAGAGCCATGGAGGCTACATCCGTGTTTACAGTGAGGTGGGCGTGGGCACTCGTTTCCGGGTCTACCTGCCTGCCCCCGCAGAATCGGCCTGCGCTGAAGACTGCGAACTCGCAGCAGAACTGCCACGTGGACAAGGAGAGATGATCCTGGTGGTGGATGATGAAGAAGCCGTGCGCAACATTACCCAGCAGACCCTGGAGGCCTTCGGCTACCGGGTGCTCACCGCGGCTGATGGGGCCGAGGCGACGGCCCTCTACGCGGCGAAAAAGCAGGACATTACCGTCGTTCTGACTGACATGATGATGCCGGTCATGGATGGCCCGTCCACCATCCCGGTCCTGATCCGCATGAACCCTCACGTCCGCATCATCGCCGCCAGCGGCCTGAATGCGAACAGCATGGTGGCCAAAGCCATGAATGCCGGAGTCAAACATTTCATCCCCAAACCCTACACCGCCGAGACTTTGCTGACGAAGCTTCGAGATATTTTGACGGAGCCTGCCATCTGACGATCCAGTAATCACCACAGCCTACTAAAAAGCGCATCCTGGTCCCAGGATGCGCTTTGAAAATCACGGCGGAAAATTGCCGGGCAATAACTTACTTGCCCCACACTTTCAGCAGAGCCGCAGCCATGTCGGCAGGGGAATCAGCCACCGAGATGCCACACTCCGCGAGAATGCGCTTCTTAGCTTCGGCGGTGTCGTCCGCACCACCGATGATGGCACCCGCATGGCCCATGCGGCGCCCTGGAGGGGCGGTAGCACCGGCGATGAAGGCGGCGATGGGCTTCTTGATGTTGTCTTTCGCCCAGAGACCGGCTTCCACTTCGGCATTGCCGCCGATTTCACCGATCATGATGATGGCTTCGGTTTCAGGATCTTCATTGAACATCTTCAGGATGTCCAGGTGGTTGGTGCCATTCACCGGGTCACCGCCGATGCCGACGCAGGTGCTCTGGCCGTAACCGCGGGTGGTGAGCTGCCAGACGGCCTCATACGTGAGGGTGCCGGAGCGGCTGACGACGCCGACGTTGCCGCGCTTGTGAATGTAACCCGGGGCGATGCCGATACGGCAGCCACCGTGAGATTTCTCACCCAGACCTGGGGTGACCAGACCGGGGCAGTTCGGGCCGATGAGGCGGGTCTTGCTGCCTTTCATGGCGGCCTTCACGCGGATCATGTCATTGACAGGAATGCCTTCGGTGATGGCGACGACGAGGTCCAGACCTGCATCCACACCTTCCAGGATGGCATCCGCCGCAAAGGGAGGCGGCACAAAGATCACACTGACGGTGGCTCCGCTCTGCTTGGCGGCCTCGGCCACGGTGTCATACACAGGCACCTTATGGCTGCCGTGATCGAAGGTCTGGCCGCCTTTGCCAGGGGTCACACCGGCCACGAGCTGCGTGCCATAATCAAGCGATGCCTTAGCGTGGCGGGAACCGAAGTCCCCCGTGATGCCTTGGACGAGAATGCGGGTGTTTGTGTCAACGAGGATGGCCATGATGGTGAGGGGGCGTAAAACTGGGCTGCCCAGGCTTGGGCACGCCATCATAGAAACTCGGCACGCAGCGTCAAGGAGCGGTCCTGAATAAAATCATTCCCTTTTGGAGGATCGCCCCGGCAGTCGGGATCTTTGACTGATTCATACCCTAAAACAAAACCGCCGTCCCTTTCGAAAGGACGGCGGTTTAAAATTCGAACCAGGGGACGAGCCTACTCCACCATCGCCAGCTTCACCAGTCCGCCCTGTTTTGGGGCCACTACTTTGCGGTAAAAGCAGTTGTTGCGCTTGGTGTGGCAGCAGCCGCCGCCGTGCTGGATCACCCGTAGGATGATGGCGTCCTGATCGCAATCCGTGCGGATTTCGACGACTTCTTGGAATTCACCACTCGTCGCCCCTTTGTGCCAGAGCTGCTTGCGGCTGCGGCTCCAGTACACGGCCTGGCCTTTTTCCAGGGTCATGCGCAGGGACTCCTCGTTCATGTAGGCCAGCATCAGTGCCTCGTCGGTATGAGCATCCACGGCCATGGCTGCGATGAGGCCATGCTCATCGAACTTGGGGGCAAAAACGAGGCCTTCTTCGATGGCCAGCTTGCTTTCTCGGGGACCGAACTGGTACGGGGTGGTGGTTGTCATTGGGGGCGAAGAAGATACGCGACTTTGCCAAAACCAAAACGCTTTTGTCGGCTAGTTTCACGCTCTAACGGGTTCATATTCTTCAGCCAATTGCTGGCCTCCAAAAAAGAGTTTCGCCGTATTTTCAGCGTCAAGACCAATCTCGCCAGAATGCTTTTCTATCTTCTGTAGGGCAATTTTCTGAAATGCCTGTAAAGCTTTAGGAAATGTGATTCCTATTTGACCGCTCGCGTCTAGCAAAATAGCGTTCTTGTGCTTATCCGCCAACATCAGAAAGATCCGTCGAGACTCCTCCAAAGCTGCTTGAGCTTCAAACAAGTTTGGGCTGTCTCCTCGGCTCCTAATGCGACTTAGCCCTAATTCGACGTCGACATCTAAAACTAGCACTAGGTCAGGGACAGGAGCAAAAATCTCATTTTCTATAATGATTTGATCTGCATCTGCACCCCTTGCCCCCTGGTAAGCGGCAGTAGACCAATAATATCTGTCCAAAATAACGATATTTCCTTCGACTAGCGCAGGCATTATCGATCTTTTGACATGATCCTGGCGGTCCAAAGCAAAGAGTTCAAGCTCCCGTTTCAGGGTTAATCTTCCAGCTTTTGCAGAAGCCCTGAGCTCTGTCCCCCACTTTAGCCCAGTGGGCTCTTTTGAGATAACGCAACCAAGTCCCCTTTCTCCGCACCATTGCGCAAGCAGAGAGGCGACGGAAGTTTTTCCGGCTCCGTCGACGCCCTCAACGGCAATTAATAGACCTCCTGGGATTGGTCGAAACATATAAAGCGTGCAGTCTATGCGCAGGATTCGTCAAGACAACAGCCGATTGGAAAAAGTGAAACTCGGCTTTAATGAGCCAAAATTTCTGGTTTGGAATACATCCTGATAAGATGTTAAGTCGCCGCCGCCATGCCCTTTAAGCCCGACCACGCCCTGAACCTCATCACCCGCGCCCAAAAGCTGGGTCGGCTGGCGCATGCCTACCTCATCACGGGCCCTCGCGAAGCCGACCGTGAAGGCTTTGCGGCCCAGGTCATGAGCCTTGTGACTGCCGCCCGGCACTCGGATCTGGATTCCTGGTCCCAGGAAGGGGCCATCATCCTGCGCCCGCAGAGCAAATCCCGACGAATCAAGGTGGGGGACGATGCCGATGATGTGGGCACCATCCGCTACCTGGAGCGCATGATTCACCGCACCACCGGCCCTGGCGGCTACAAGCTTGGAGTCATCGTGGATGCCGAGCGCATGAACGACCAGGCACAGAATGCCTTTCTCAAAACCCTGGAAGAGCCTCCTCCGCGCACCCTGCTGCTGCTGCTCACCACCCAGCCCGGCCAGCTCCTGCCCACCATCCGCTCCCGCGTCATCGAAATTCCCCTGCTGCCACCAGGAGGCTTGCGCAAATTCACGGAGCACGAGCAAAAGCTGCTGGCCGTTTTGGAAAAGCTGACCCGCAGCCAGGCTGGCGGCAGCATCTCTGCCGCACTTGGGCTGAAAGCAGATTTCCAAGCCATCCTAGAAGACCTGCATGGCGACATCAAAGAGGAGCAGGAAGACGAATTCGAAAAGGAGCAGGACCACTACAAGCAGACCACCGATGGGGCCTGGCTGAAGCAGCGTGAGGAGCAGGTGACGGCGCAAATCGAGGCCACCTACCTACAGCAGCGCGATGCTTTGATGGATCTTTTGCTCGCCTGGATGGGCGACATCGCCCGGCAGCAGGTCGGGGCGGAGCATCTCGATCTCCCCGAATACGCAGCCGCTACAGCAGCCCTCGCCCAACGCTGGGATCCAGGTGAAACCACCAAACGGCTGCGCACCCTGCGTCAGCTGGAATCTCACCTGCACACGAATGTGAACGAAGGCCTGGCCCTCGAAGTCGGTTTCATTCAGGCCTTTGGCAAATAGCCCGCAGCACCTCAGGGTTCCTGGCCGAACCACACGCTCATGGCCTTGCCAGAGTAGCCCGTCATCTCCAGGTACCCCTGCCCTGTGATCTCGCGGCCATTGGACTTACCGCTGTAATCCACAGCCCCCTCCCAATAGCCTAGCCCCGGAGTCGCCTCCGCTCTAAACTCCTGGTTGGGCAAAACAGCACTGCTTTTTAAAGTGATGCCGTGGCCAGGAATCTCAATCTGCCACTGGATGGGATAGGCAGCCCCTCCGGGCGACTTCCAGACCTGGCCTGGAGACAGCTTGAAGTCCTTGGCCGTCAGGCTCACCACACGGCCATCGGGACGAATCAGGGTTCCCGCACTGGAATCGCTTTTGGCATCGCCACGCAGTTGGAAAAGCATCAGATCGCTGCCATCACTGAGCTGCGCGCTGAACCAGTCCCAGCCGACGGTGCCCTTTTCCAGAAAGCTGGTGCCAAACTCATGATCCATCCAGGTTTCGCCCGTGATCTCAAAGGTGGTGTCTCCCACCCGAATATTGCCGCGCGTGGGCATGCGCGTGAGTGAGTAATAATGACTGGCATTGCCAGCCGTCACACCTTTTTGGCTGATGCCATCCGCCCCGTGAATGACAGGCGGCTTTCCGGAGTCCAGTTCCAGTTCGATTGCAAAATCTCGATCCCCCGCCTTCATAGCAAACTTCCCGTTAGGCAGAGTCAGGCATTGCCAATCCTCATTCCAGACGCGCTGCTCCGTCGCCCCGGCCAGGCCGGGGCCTGCACGGTTCAGGCGATCAGCATGATAGTACTTTTTCCCGGCCACATCGGTCAGGGCCAGATGCGCCATCCACACATCGCGCAGCGCCCAGGGAGATTTCACCGCAGGCTCAGCCACCGCACCGATGCGGAAGAAGGTGAGCTGATAGCCGAAGCGATCTCCTCCCTTCGACTTCACGTTCCCCGTGAAATACCACCACTCAATCTTGTGCTGCGGATGCTGCCCGTGATCTCGCGGGAATGCATAAGTGTAACCCGGCACCGAGGGTTTCCACTCCTGGGCCCCAGCACCCCAGGGACAAAGCAGAACCAACAGCGCACTGGCCACAAAAGTGCGCGAGACACTGCGCCGCGCAGGCCACAGTCCCGCGATCATGGTGCCCACGATGGTCAGCAATGTCGAGCCCAGAAGAAAGAGCCAGGGCGTGTAAAACTGGATGCTCCAGCCAAAACTCTGCGGGTTGATCACATGGATGAGCACCAGCGAAAGCAGCATGCCCACCACCAGCCCCAGTCCCTGGCTGACCGCGCCCAGCAACCCAGACTCGATGACAATCGTGCGCCTCACCTGCGCAGCCTCCGCCCCTGCAATCCGCAGCAAACGAATCTCCTCTTTCCGTTCCAGAACCAGCGTCATCATGGTCGCCGCCACTCCCGCCATGGCAACGAGGATGGCGATGATCTCCAGCGCCCAGGTGATGGCAAAGGTGCTGTCAAAGATTCGAAGCACCTCCTGCCGCAAACCGGTGTTGGTAAAGATGGCGACAAAACCCCGTCCATCGAGCTGCTGCACCAGTTCTGTCTTCACCGCCTCAGCATCGGTCCCAGGCTTCAGATACATTGCCACATGAGTGGGCAGACTCTCGCCAAACCAATTTTGAAACAAGCTCTTGTCCATGGTCAGGGTGCCGCTGTCATTGGAGTAATCATAAAACTGCGCCGCGATTCGGAAAGCGTGATCCCCCTTCGGAGTGGGCAGTGTCACCAGATCTCCCTCCTTCACGCCAAAACGCAGCGCAAAACTTTCCGAGACGAAGACCTCCCCTTTGTCCTTGGCCTGACGCATCATCGCCTTGGCATCCCCACGCGTCTTCATCGAGATCCGTCCATGCTGCATCTGCACCTCAAAATCTCCGGTGCCCAGCTTGATGATGCGGTCCTGATAAGGCAGGTCCATGGAACGATACCCGTCAAAGGTCAGCACAGCAGGGTGCTCGCGCAGCGTCTTGAGTGTGGCTTCTGAAAAGGTCGGCGGGCTTTGGCTGCGCGGCGGAGTACCTGGACGCACATAGAGATCCGCACCCAGGGTTTGATCCACCCAATACAGCACCGTCTGCCGAAAGCTGCCCACCATCACGGCAATGGCCACCGTCAGGGCCAGGCTTACCGCCAGCGCTGCGACAGACACAGAAAGCCGATGGGTCGAGGCCCGGATTTGCGAAGCCGCCAATCGGCCTTCAATGCCAAAAATTCGCCCTAAAATCCCGCGCAGCAGTTGCGCCGTTCCGCGCAGCACCATCGGCACCAGCAGGGACATTCCGGCAATGGCACATAGGCAGGCAAAATAGCCCCACAAGGGCAGACCTGCCACAGCGGGCTGCCTTGCCGCAGCATAACCAACGATGAGACAAAGAACAGCAGGCAGCCACAGCCCCCACTTCCTTTTGGATCCAACCGAGTGGCTCTGCGCGGCGGAACCACTCTCACGCATGGCTTCCATCGGTGTCACCTGGGCCGCCTCGCGTGCAGGCAGCGCAGCTGCCAGCAGGGACAAAGGCAGGGCCACCCCAAACGCCATGGCCCAATGCCCCCATGCCAAAGCAGGCACCTGGGCGGCGGTCGCCACATAGAGCGTGTCCACTGTGGTGGAGGTCAGCGCGATGGCCGCCTCAGCCATCACCTTGGCCAAAGGCACGCCCAGCAAAGCTCCCATGAGTCCCAGAAGGGTTGCCTCCCCCAAAAACAATCGCAGCACCTGTCCCTGGGTCACCCCTAATGTGCGCAGCATGCCGATCTCCCGCCGCCGGGTCATCACCGCCACAGAAACCGTGTTGTAGATCAGGAACAGCCCCACCACGAGGGCGATGCCAGAGAGCATGGTGAGATTAAAATGAAAAGCCGCCAGCATCTTTTCCACGGCGGCACTGCGGCGCTGGGGTCGCGAAACAGAAAGGCCCACTCCCAGCCGTTGTTTCACTTCTTGTTCGGCATCCTCCACCTTGGCTCCCTCATGCAGGCGAAGCTCGATGCGATCAATGCGCCCAGGTTTGTCCAGGATCACCTGCGCATTCGCGATGTCCATGATGGCCAAAGACTGCGCCGCCAGGGCAGACTGGGGCCCCTTTTTCCCATCAGCCTCCCCTGTCCCCAAAATCGCCGAAATGGCGCACATCCGCTCACGATCGCCCACTAGCAGCTTCAGCGAATCGCCTTGCTTGAGCTGATGACGCTGAGCAAAGGTGCGGGTGAGGAGAAGCGAATCAGGCTTCCCTAGCAGCGCCATGAGTTCCATCCCTGAGGCTGTGCCCGTGTTCCCGCCAGAGACGGCATAGTCACGCAGCGCAGGATCACGCATGGCATCCACGCCGATGATCCGCAGCATCTCACGGCTTTCTCCAGCGACGGCCATGACATCGGATTCTATGACAGGTGTTGCGATGCCAAACTCACGCAACCAAGACAGGCCAGGCAGCAATGTTTCATCCACGCCTAAAGGTGCCGAGGTGATCTCCAGGGCGGCCTTGCCAGAGACTGCATCCAAGGCCGCTGAAAAGCCACGCAGCGAACCGCTGTTCGCCAGCTGGATGGCCAGCATCACCGCGACACCCAACATCACCCCCAGCGCAGTCAATGCCGTGCGTACAGGCTCGGCTAGCATCGGGCGAAGGATGAAACATCGGAATAAAGAAAAACGGTTCATAGGCTGAATCGCGTTTTTCATTCCACCACTCGGCCGTCCTTCATTCGCAGAGTCTGTTTGGCCACCGCCGCCACTTGGGCATCATGAGTGGCCATCAGAATGGCTATGCCGAGATCCCGGTTCAGTTCTTGGAAAAGCTCCAGCACCCGCTGGCCATTGCTGCTGTCCAGGCTGCCCGTCGGTTCATCGGCAATCAGCAGCGCCGGTTCATGGATCACCGCACGGGCCAGGGCGGCACGCTGGGCCTCCCCGCCAGACACTTGGTTAGGGTAATGGTCCAGCCGATGGTCAATGCCGACCCGATGGGCCAAAGAGCGGGCTTTTTCAAAAGCCGTTTTCTCACTCACCCGTGCCAGCAAAAGCGGCATGGCGATATTTTCCAGCACGCTCAGAGTCGGCAGCAGATTGAAGAACTGAAACACAAAGCCGATCCTCTCCCGCCGCAGCCGGGTGAGGTCAGCATCATTCATCGTGGTCACCTCACGACCGTCGAGTTTCAGCGAGCCCGAGTCCGCCTTGTCCATCGCCCCGCAAAGCTGGAGAAGGGTGGACTTGCCACACCCTGAAGGCCCCATCACCGCCACAAAAGCGCCTGCATCCAGGCTCAATGAAACCCCGCGCAGCGCAGGCACGGCCGACTCAGCCAAGGCATAACTGCGATGAAGATCGGTAGCGGCAAGAATGGCTTCAGGCATGGGTAGTAGATAAACGTGCGTAATGAAGCTCCAGTTGCGCAGCAGTCTGACTCATAGCAATGGCATTCTTGCCACCTTTACATTCTTCCCTGCCTGCGATTCATGCAATCTCCTCTTCCCCAATCATCAGGAATTTTCACCATGATTGGAGCCGCCTTCCGGCAGAACCGGACCGCCTGTCTGCTGCTGAATGTGCTGGTGATCACCTTGGTGACTTCTTACTACCAAGTCCCCGCAGTGGCGGGAGTCTGGGAGGCCATTGGCAATTTTAAACTGCGCTGGTCCTTCGCCTTCTCACTCACCTCCACGATCTTTGCCGCCGCCGTTCTTCCCTTTTGTGTTCAGGCGCTGATGGGCACATTGCCAGAGGGCGCACGGTGGAAACACCTCATCCTGAGCATGCTGTTCTGGGGCTATCGCGGCATGGAAATCGACCTGTTTTACCGCTTTCAGGGTTTCGTCTTTGGAGATGGCAATGATGTCTTCACCCTCCTCAAAAAGGTGGCTCTCGACCAGTTCCTTTTCAGCCCGGTCTGGTTTGTACCCACCTACCTCATTGCCCTTCGCTGGATTGATCTGGGAGCCAGCTGGAAGCGCACCTGGGCCTCCTTGGACCGCCATTTCTGGATGCGCACCTGCCCAGCCGTCATGGTCACCAACTGGCTCGTCTGGATCCCAGCCCTGGCACTCATCTACAGCCTCCCCGCCGCTCTCCAGTTCCCGCTCTTCTCCGTCGTGATGTGCTTCTTCGTCCTCATCGTGACACTTCTGGCAGGAAGAAAAAGGGCCGTTGGAGAATGACTCCAACGGCCCAAAATTAAATCAAATCAACTGTTCTCAGATAATCGGTGCCCCGGGCACGGTCCCCGCCGCGGCCTCGGCCTTCTTTTCCTTCCAAGTGCTCTGGATGTAGAGCTCGCGGAGGGCTTTGAAGTCCACGTTCGTAGGGCTGTCGGTCATGAGGTCGCAGGCCTTGTTGTTTTTCGGGAAGGCAATCACCTCGCGGATGCTGTCTTCACCGCAAACCAGCATGGCGATGCGGTCCAAACCGAGGGCGAGACCACCGTGCGGAGGTGCGCCAAATTTGAAGGCTTCCAGGATGTGGCTGAACTTGAGCTGCTGTTCCTCAGGCGTGACGCCGAGAACGCTGAACATCTTGGCCTGGAGGTCGCTTTCGTGGATTCGGATGGAGCCGCCGCCGAGTTCGTAGCCGTTGAGGACCACGTCATAGGCTTCTGCACGCACCTTGCCGTATTCGCCAGCTTCCAGCAGCGGCACGTCCTCCGCCTTCGGGCGGGTGAAGGGGTGATGCACCGCCACCCAGCTCTGGTCTTCAGGGCTGTAGGCCAGGAGCGGGAAGTCCACGACCCAGAGGAAGTTCAGCGCGGTGCTGCCCTTCGTCAGTTGCATCATGCTGGCGATTTCCAGACGGACCTTGCCCAGGATGTTGCAGGCGTCTTCCCAGGTGCCGGCATAGAAGAAAATGATGTCGCCTTCTTCGCCATTCATCTTCTCGACGAGGGCCTTCTGCTCGACCTCACCAAAGAACTTCCACAGCGGAGACTTGTACTCACCGTTTTCGATTTTGATGAAAGCCAGCTGCTTCACCTTCATGCCAGCCTGGATCGCCAGTTCGTTCAGGCGAATCATCTGCCCGGTGGTGATGCCCGCGAAGCCCTTGGCGTTGATGGCACGCACCACACCGCCGTTTTCCAGCGTGCTGCGGAAAATTTTGAAGCCGCTCTCCGCGAACACATCGGCCATGTCCGTGATCTCAAGGCCGTAACGGGTGTCCGGCTTGTCAGAGCCGTAACGGTCCATGGCTTCCTGGTAAGTGATGCGCGGGAACGAAGTGGGGATGTCCACGCCCTGTCCGGCTTTGAACATGCTGCCGAGCAAACCTTCGACGAGGGTCACAATGTCGTTCTGCTCAATGAAGCTGGCCTCGATGTCAATCTGAGTGAACTCAGGCTGACGGTCGGCGCGCAGATCTTCATCGCGGAAGCAACGGGCGATCTGGAAATAGCGCTCCAGGCCAGCCACCATGAGGAGCTGCTTGTACTGCTGCGGGGCCTGAGGCAGGGCAAAAAACTTGCTCGGGCTGAGACGCGCCGGCACCAGGAAATCGCGGGCACCTTCGGGGGTCGGGTTGGAAAGGATGGGGGTCTCCACTTCCACAAAGCCGTTGCCGTCCAGGTAGTTGCGGGCTGCGTTGGTGATCTTGTGACGCGTGCGGATGTTTTTGTTCATCCGCTCACGGCGCAGGTCCAGGTAACGGTACTTCATGCGCATGTCCTCGTTGGACAGCTCACGATCCAGATGGAAAGGCAGCACGTCGGACTTGTTCAGCACCTTGAGTTCCAGGGCCACCACTTCAACACTGCCCGTTGGCAGCTTGGCGTTTTCCGTACCGGTGAGGCGGGCGGAAACTTTGCCGATGATCTGCACCACGTCTTCGTCACGCAGGACATGGCTTTGGGCAGCGACTTCCGCGTTTTCTTCCGGGCGGAAAACCACCTGGGTGAGGCCTTCGCGGTCGCGCAGGTCAATGAAGATCACGCCGCCATGATCACGGGCCGAATTCACCCAGCCACAAAGTGTGACGGTCTGGCCGATGTGCTCTGGGCGGACGGCGTTGCAGTGAAGGGAGCGGTAGGCGTTCGGAATCATGGCTGAAAGGGGCGCGGAAATTCGGGGGAAAACGCCAGAGTGCAAGAGCTACTTGGTGCCCTGCCCTGCTCAAAGGCCAAAATGCAACGGCTCAAGAACCCGCCGTGCGTTCATCCACCCCATCCACACTGCCCTCATCGTCCGGACGGGAGCGACCTTTTAACATCTTCAAAAAAGTCACCTGCGGCCCTTTTAGCTTTGTCCAAAGGAGTGGGGGGCGGCGGTGCGGGTTTTGCCTTCGCCACCGACTTTGACTTGGTCGTTGTCGAGCGGTTCTGAGTCGTGCTCTTCGGCTTCGCGGGAGCTGATTTTGAGGTGCTCGCTACCTTGGCCGACGACGGCTTGTCTGCCGAAGCCTTGGATTTCGAAGAGGTCGCAGGCTTGTCTGCCTCAGCTTTCTCAGAAGAGGTTGAAGCCATGGACTTGGTCTCCGACTCCACACGAATCGCCGGACGGACCTCCTCAGAAACCGACGCCACGGAAGTTTCCACCATCTCCTTTTTAGCAGGCGGCAGGTCCGGTTTCGAGGCCGGGGCTTTGCTGGAAGCGACTTCAGTCTTCTTGCCCCCCGGGCTCTCAGATTTGGAAATGTCTGTTTTCTGTTCAGGCGGGGACTCGGCGACCTTAGAGGGCTGGGCCATCTTTCCAGCGTCGTCAGCAGCGACGGTTTCGGTAGAAGTCGCCACTACCACTTCCGGTTTAGGAGGCTCAGGTTTGATCTCGATCTTGCCCACTCCAGGGATCATGCCAAAACCATAGAAGCTGGCGGAGCTGGTGGACTTAGGCAGAGAGAAATCAAAGACACTCACGCCTGTGCGGCGTTTGCCCTGATACGCACGGCCATCGCTGGCACCAAAGACCACATGCTTGCCGCTATTTTTCAGCTTGCCCAAATAGAGCATGACGTGGGTCACTGGGATTTCACGCGGAGCGGTTGTGTAAGTGCCGGACCAGAAAAGCAGGTCCCCCGGCTGGAGAGCCGAGAATTCGGGGTGCGTCAGGGCATCGGCCTTCTGGACACGGTGCAGCAAGGTCTTATCCTTCACCCAAGCCGCCATCTCATTCGATTGCCGGGGCACGCCTTTGAATCCAAAATCATGCAGCACATAATAAATGGTGCCGGAACAATCCATCCCCCCTTTCTTCGGATCCGCCGAACCAAAGGTGTAGGTCAGGTTGAGTTTGGTGAGACCCAGCGATTTGCGAATGAGCTGCTGGATCTGAGGCGCGTAGTGTTCGAAATTCTGGATGTCTTCCACTTCAATGCTGCTGACGGCTGCCACAGCGGGGCCTTCCGTAGATGGCCCTTCCTTGATGGCATCGGATTCCTTGGTGTCAGCTTTGGCCGCATCCGCCTTCGGTTTGGCTGCACTGCTCTTCTCCGCAGCAGCTTTGGAGGAAGAGCCGGACTTGCTGCCCTTTTTCTCGGAAGTCTGGGCCTGCGTCATCGCGGCAAAAGCCACCAGAGCGAACGTTAAGATTCGTTTCATACTCTACTTTTGAAGCAAGGCCGGGGCCGTTTGTTCACATCCGCCTCATTTCACGCCTTCTGCACGGGTCTAAAACCCGCATTTACCAGGGGAAGAATCTCCATCTTGGCCAGGAGAGTCTATCCGAATGCCCAGCCCTATGTCGGTTACATCCGTGGCAAAACGCCCCAGCCATTGCAACCAATCGGGCATTTCGCCTGATTACAAGTCAGGCGAGAAACCATATTCACAGCCGCACAGTCGGCGACTTATGGCAGCGGGGAACCCTTCGCCCCGATGCACCAGAGCATCTTCTCCGTGCGCACATAGATGCGGCCGTCGCCAATGGCGGGAGTCGCATTGATGGTGCTGTCGAGTTTGTTGGCAGAAAGCTGCTCAAACTTGTCACCGGCTTTCAGGACGATGAGATCGCCCTGCTGGCTGCCGCAGTAGATTTTGCCATCGCCGGCCACCGGGCTGCTGAAGAACTTGCTGCTGCCGCTGCTGCCATTCACACGCTCTTCGTAGATGAGTTCGCCCGTCTTGAATTTGACGGTCTTCAAGATGCCGCCATCACCCAGGAGATACATGTTGTCACCCATCACCAGCGGTGAGGGCACATAGGGCAGCCCCTTGCTGAAGGTGAAGTTCACAGGCTTGGGCTTGGCGCCAGTGATGTCGATAGCGGCAAATTCCTTCACTCCGCCACCTGTGCCGAAAGTGCAGAAGTACACACCATCATGCAGGACGCCGGAGCCGAGGCTGCGCTGCTTGTAGCCTTCGTTATGCTGCCAGTTGATCTTACCCGTGGCCGGGTCAATGCCCATCACGCCACTCGCATTGTTGGTGCAGATGATTTCCTTTTTGCCATCGGCCCGCACATTCAGCACAGGGGTGGAGTAGGTGTTCAGGCAATTCGGAATTTCCAGACGCCAGACCTGCTTGCCCGTCTTGGAATCCAGGCCCACCACGCAGCTTTTCCATTTTTGTTGCTCAGGGTCCTCGGTGTAAACCTTCCCGTCACGCTGCCAGTCGAACTCGCTGCGCACAATCATGATGCCGTCCACGACGATGGGAGAAATCCCCGTCCCGTGCTCATGGATGTAATCGGCCACATGCTCATTCTTCCACACCTGTTTGCCGCTGTGGTCCAAGGCCAGGGCCTGAATGGTCGTGCCCGTCCCCCAGTTCACGTAAATGCGCTCTGCATCCACAAAGACCGAGCTGCTGGCAAAGCTGTTGAAATTATGCTTTTTATGCTCCGCAAAGCTTTCTTCGTGCCGCCACAGCTCGCTGCCGTCTTTAGCGCTCAGGGCAATCACCGCATGTTTTCCTGGGCCGGTTTCTGCCGTGACGAAAATTTTGTCCTCCCAAAGGACAGGGGAAGACCACCCCTTGTCCAGTTCCACCTTCCAGAGCGTCGATTCCGCCGTTACTGACTCTGGTAGGCCGCTGGTTTCAGCCACCCCCGTGCCGTTAGGTCCACGAAAGCGGCTCCAGTCCGTCTTGGCTGAGGCGAAAGTGGCAAACAGGAGGGCAAGGGCGAAGGTGACTTTCATGGATAGCGGGCAGAATGACGGACGCTTGTATCGTTGGCGAGGCCCATTTTCTTTCGCCAAAGACTTTCCCCGCCCCCTCAGAATCGGCAGTTGACCAGTCTCGTCCAGACAGTTAGGCTGATTTTGCAGTTAATCAGAGCATCGGTGCTCTGAGGCCGACTACCCCCACCTAACCTTGCGGAATGTGCCACGCCAGACCTCTGATCGTGCCTAAAGCTATGAATGGACCAGCGATAGCATCGCGGGGCGGCCTCATCGTGACTTGTGGTCACACGCACCGGGACCCCGTGTGGTCCGGCTCAGTCGACTGCGGCACCCAATGGGGCTGCGACGATCCGCATCGGCGGTCCGTCACCCGGCCCGGCCTCGTGGATGTGACCTGGAGTCCATCCCCACTGCCGAACCCCAGCACGCCTCATGGCGCGGTGCCCAGAACCCAACCCACCCCAGAACGAACGACCCATGTCAGACACGACTACCCAAGGAAACAATCGCCGCCGCCGCAACCGTGGTGGCCGCAATCGCCCAGGCTCTAACAGCCAGGGTCCACGCCCAGGCAGCACCCCACGTGCCGGCCACCAGGAGCCAACCGGCCTTCAGAAATTCCTCAGCGCCATCTCCTTTGGCCTGCTCGGCAAAACCAAGTCCCTTCCCCGTGCTGCCACCCCGCAGCCACGGAGCACCAGCAACAGCAGCCCCCGCTCGGAATCTTCCGGCAACCGCGAAAACCGCGACCGTGACAGCCGCCCACCGCGCGAGGCCAAACCCCGTCGTGAGCCAGCCTCCGTCAGTCCGGCCGACATCACCACCGAGCGTCTCTACGTCGGCAACCTGTCCTATGATGCCACCGAGAGCGACCTTTTCGAGCTCTTCAGCGGTCTGGGCAGCGTGCGCAACTGCGAAGTCGTGGTGAACAACCGCACCCAGCGTTCCAAAGGCTTCGCCTTCGTCACCATGGGCAGCGTGGATGAAGCTCGCCGTGCCGTTCAGGAACTGGGTGGCAAAGATTTCATGAATCGCGCCCTCCAGCTCAGCGGAGCCAAGCCGATCGGCTCTGGCGAAGGCCGCGACAGCCGCGACGACGAAAGCAGCGACAATTAATCGCCCTTCGTTCTCCTTTGAAGCCCGTCTTCCCGAGAGGGTCGGCGGGCTTTTTTGTCCCATTATCGCTCTGCAATTCGTATTGACTAGCAAGGCATTTGCAACGAATGCCCGCGCTCTCATCAACCTGTATGGATTTTTTCTGGATCTGGTCACTCATTGGCTTCGCACTCGCAGTTATTTACGGATCGTTCTTTGAATGGTCGGTTCACAAGTTCCTCATGCACCGTCCCTTCGGTGGATTTCAATATGCCTTCCGCGCCCATGCCGTGGTTCACCATCAGGTCTTCAAGGCGGACCACACCTACCACCTCATTCATGACCATGACAAGGAGACCATACCCATGGCATGGTGGAATGGCCCGGTTCTCATCCTGCTGAGCGCCATCCCTTTTGCCCTCGTTTCCTGGTTCATCGGCCAGTGGGGCCTCGTCACGGGAGCCGCCATCGGCATGACCAGCTACTACGTCATGTATGAGCGCATCCACTGGTGCATGCACTTGCCAAAGTCGCGTCGCCTGGAGCAGTCCTGGCTCTTCCGTCGTCTGAATGGCCACCACCTTCTGCATCACCGCTACATGCACAAAAACTTCAATGTGGTCTTCCCTCTGGCGGATCTTTGCCTGGGCACCCTCATGCTACGCGCCAAGACTCGCTTTGCCCAGGCCATGGGCCCCTCCGTCCCTGACGTGCAGCCCCGGGCCTGAATAAGCCGCTGAGGAAACCTCCCCAATAAAAAGCCCCGCTGTCCGAAAACAGCGGGGCTTTTTGTTGCTCGGTTTGGGCGGCTCAATGCACGCCGATGTCAGCGAGGTAACGCTCGGCTTCCAGCGCCGCTGCGCATCCCTGCCCTGCGGCGGTGATGGCCTGGCGGTAAACGTGGTCAGCCACGTCACCAGCAGCAAAGAGGCCTTCCGTCTTAGTGCGGGTGCCCTGGGTCTGCAGGATGTAGCCACCTTCGTCCGTGTCCACTAGGTCTCCCAGGAAGCCAGCGTTGGGCACATGGCCGATTGCCACAAACACGCACTTCAGTTCCAGTTCGCGCTTTTCACCCGTCACCAGGTTTTCCAGCATCACGGCGCGCATCTCGCCTTTTTCGTCGGTCAGGTACTCGCACACGGTGCTGTCCCACACGGGTTCGATCTTTGGATTGGCCAGTGCGCGGTCCGCCATGATTTTCGAGGCACGCAGGGTATCGCGGCGATGGATCAGATAGACCTTGCTCGCGAACTTGGTCAAAAAGCCCGCCTCTTCACAGGCGCTGTCGCCACCACCGATGACGCACACCGGCACATTGCGGTAAAAAGCGCCGTCACAGGTCGCGCAGCTCGTCAGGCCATGGCCGATCAGGCCCTTTTCATTAGGCAGGCCCAGGTGCTTGGGGGAAGCTCCGGTAGCAATGATCACCGTGCGTGCCTCACGCACCGTGCCATCGTCGCTCACCACTTCGAAATGGCCTTCCGCCGTCTTTTTCACGCTGTTGACCAAGGTATACTCGATGCGTGCCCCGAATTTTTCCGCCTGCGACTGCATGTTCATCATCAGCTCAGGCCCCATGATGCCATTCGGGAAACCGGGGAAGTTTTCCACTTCCGTGGTCGTGGTCAACTGCCCACCCGGCTGGTTGCCAGAAAGAATCAGAGGGTTCAAATTTGCGCGTCCCGTGTAAATGGCGGCGGTGAAACCCGCGCAGCCGGTGCCGATGATGATGACGTTTTCCATGATGAGGGTGTAAAAGAGGTAACGAATGATGGGGAGGCCAAGGGCGGGTGCAAGATGTGCTTTTTCCAGAGGTTGTCAGTTGGAGGAAAAGAAGTCCTGCGCTATTCCCTTATTCCTACCTAACCTTCCGTGGACGTCCCCACCAGCCGCAGCAAGCTCGCCCTTCTCTTCTTTTGCACCGCCATGCCCATGGGGATGTGGAGCGTGCCGCTCGCCAACATCTACACCGCCTATGGGCGCGGGCATCTGGTCCCCTGGGTTCTAGCCACCACGGCCGTTGCCGCTTTTATTTCGCCCCTCTTTGTCGGCGCCCTGGCAGATCAAAAACTCTCCCCCACCCTCCTGCTCCGCTGGCTGGCCCTGGCCACTGGTGCCGCCCTGGCCCTCACCTGCACTTCCCTGGCCCTGGGCTGGAGCGACTCCGCCGTGCTCGTTTGCGCCCAGATCCAGGCCCTCGTGGCCACCCCAGTCTGGAGCATCGCCAGCAGCATCGTCTTTTCCCAGCTCCACAGTCCCAAAGTCCAGTTTGGCCCCCTGCGTGCCTGCGCCACCTTTGGCTGGATGGCGGGGTGCTGGATCGTCTCTCTCGTCCTCCATGCCGATGAATCCCTCGTCGCAGGCTACACGGCCGCCGGGCTCTGGCTCGTCGTCATGGGCCTTTCCTGGATGCTGCCCCTCATCCAGCCGGCCGACATTCAGGAAAAACGCAGCTTCCGCCAGATCCTCGGCCTCGATGCCCTGGATCTTCTCCGCCATCGCGACCACCGAGTCGTCTTCATCACCGCCGCCCTTTACAGCATCCCGCTCGCCGCCTTTTACCCCTACACAGCGCGGCACCTGAAAGACCTCGGCACCCAGAACATCTCCGCCGTCATCTCCCTCGCCCAGACCACGGAGATCATCGCCATGCTGCTCCTTGCCGGCGTCCTGGCCCGCATCCGGCTGAAATGGGTCTTCCTCGGCGGCATCATCATCTGTGTCCTACGCTACGCGATCAATGCGCTGGATACCCAGGGCTGGATCATGGTCGGTACCACCCTTCACGGCCTCGCCTTCACCCTCTACTTCATCACCACCCAGATCTACCTGGAAGAGCGCATTGACCGCAAATGGCGTGTCCGCGCCCAGGCCCTGCTCTACCTCCTCATGAGCGGTGTGGGCAACCTCATCGGTTACCTCGGTGGCGGCTGGTGGTATGCCGCCTGCACCCACAGCGGCATCACAGACTGGACCCGCTTCTGGTTAGGGGAATCCGCCCTCACGGCCCTCGTCTGCCTCTTCTTTGCCTTCGCCTATCGCGGCATCCACGCGGCGAAATAAAAGCGGCAGCCCCCCTCGTCCATAAAGCTAAGCCTCATGCTGAAAACAAGGTCATGGGGTGATTCCGTGCCTGATTGGAAACAATGAAATCAAAAAAGAGCGATGTTCATCCGTTTCCCCTTCGTATGTGCTGCATGACGGTTCGCCTCGGTCTTCTATCCTTCCTCCTTTTAGCCTCCTCCCTGGAGGCGCTGGAGACGCCGGTGACTTTCCGGGAGGCACCTCACAAATACCTGGAACACAAGCCCGATGACCGCTTTGCCCGGCTTCAAAAACAGATCGAAAAGGGCGAGGTGAAGCTGGATACGTCCGATGATAAAAGCTTCCTCACCAGCATCCTGAAGTCACTGGATATCCCCGTTTCATCCCAGCTCCTGGTGTTTTCCGCCAGCTCCCTCCAGAGTGAGATCATCAACCCTCGCAACCCTCGGGCGCTGTACTTCAATGAGGACACCTACGTGGGTTTTGTTCCTGGAGGAAAGGTGGAGATCATTGCCATGGATCCCGAGATGGGAGCCATGTTTTATATCTTTGAGAAACTTCGGCCCGGAGGAGAGGTGCCGCCCATGATGAGGTCGGACAAATGTTTCAACTGCCATGCCGGAAATGCCACCCGGCGGGTGCCTGGCCTGATCGCAGAATCCCTCCTGCCCATGCTCAGTGGAGCCAGCCTGGAGACCTACCGCCGCGATGAGCAGGGACACCAGATCCCCCTGGAGAAACGCTTTGGCGGCTGGCACCTCACAGGCCAGCACCATCTCAAAGACAACCTGGCCAACATGATGGGCCGCACCAGTTCCTCGCGCGGCTTTGAAAAGACCCGGATCGAGCCAGGCCAGATGTCTGATCTCGGCCTGCACCTGCTGCCCACCAGCGACATCCTGCCCCACCTGGTGCATGAGCACCAGATCGGCTTTGAAAACCGCGTCTTCCATGCCGCCTACGTCATGCGCCAACTCCTAGCCGAAGGGCGCGGCAGCCTGCCCATGAAGGCCAAGCCGGAGATGGAAGAACTGGCTGAAGAGCTGGCCCGATATGTCCTCTTCGCCGATGAGGCCAAGCTGCCTCCCGATGGCATCGAGGGCGACCCGGAATTCATCCGCGAATTTCAGCGTAACAAAAAGCCCGTCAACGCCGGCCCCTCCCTGAAGGACTTTGACCTCCGGAACCGCATCTTCAAATACCGCTGCAGCTACATGCTGTACACCGACTCCTGGCAAAAGCTGCCCTCCATGCTGCGGGAGCGTGTCTATTTCAAAATGGCCGAGGGCCTGCGTGATCAAAACCCCAACCCCGCCTATGCACACCTCCCGCCAGAAGAGAAACGTGCCATCCGCGCCATTCTGAAAGAAACCCTGCCCGGTCTGCCTGCTTGGTGGCGCTAACGTGACGATTCCGTGCACGATTCAACGTTTCGCTTCGTTATGAAAACTAATCATCCTGACCGGGAATAAATTTCCAGGCCTTGCGTCTGAAAGCTGTGCACGACAGCCCTCTACTGGAGGAATCCGTGCAATTGACCAAACCGATAAAACTAACCAACGAACATCCTATGAAGAAACTGCTCGCACTCGCACTCTCCCTCATCGCCGCCTCCGCAATGGCCGCTGAGTATCCGGACATCAGCATCTCCGACCTGAAGACCGCCATCGCTGAGAAGAAAGTCACTGTCATTGATGTCAATGGCTCCGACTCCTTCACGGCAGGCCGCGTGCCAACCGCAGTGGACTTCGAAGCCAAAGGTGGCGAACTCGAGAAAGTCCTTCCTGCTGACAAGAACGCCCTCGTCGTCGCTTATTGTGGCGGCCCTAGCTGCAACGCCTACAAGGCTGCTGCCAAGAAGGCCACCGCCCTGGGCTACACCAACGTGAAGCACCTTTCCGCTGGCATCTCCGGCTGGAAAAAGGCTGGCGAAACCCTGGAGAAGTAATTCTCTGAACTGATTCACGCCGGGGTGCTGGACAAACCAGCATCCCGGCGTTTTTATATCCGTAGTATCCCTTGCGCTCATGAAAAAGTTTCTTCTCGCCCTTTCCCTCCTCGTCACGGCTACCCTTAACGCTGCTGATGCTCCCAAGGCCGTCACTTACGAAGGCCAGATCACCGGCGTCGTCTGCGCTTCCTGCAAGGCCCACATCACCGCTGCCCTGAGTCAGAAACTCACCGACGTCGTCAGTGTGGATGTGAAGGCTGGCGAGACACCTGAGACGCAGAAGCTCATCGTTGTGGCCCACAATGACAGCATCACCAAGGAAACGGCCACCGAGGCCCTGGGCACCTACGCCAAGAACTACCAGATCCTCAGCCTGGCGAAAAAGTAAGCTCCGGCTCTCATACATTACATTTGAAAGGGTCGCTCTTCAGCGACCCTTTTTGTTAGACCTGTTTCATTTCGAGACTCCTGGCCATGGTGGCTTCGCCAGTCTGCTCACTGCCCAGAAGTCCGAGTCTTGCTGCCATATTGAATCATCGCACCGGCACCACCTGAAAAGGCCCCGCCCAGCCGCGGTGCCACTTCGGTTTCCGGCAGCATCCAGACACGTTGCTTTCCCCTCGCCACGCGGAGTCGTAACCAGTAGCGGATGCCGCCATAGATGCCCACAGCCGCAGCCAGGGAAAGAAGGCTGGTGACCACCGTCATGAGAAAGCTGCCGCCATGAGTGGCGTCACCCGAAGCTTTGACAGCACCAGGCGGCGAGGTGACCACCTCCGTCAATCCAGCCACAGTCGCATGGACGGTGCTGTTTGCTGGTGGCAAGGATTTCTCCAACCAAAACAGACGCGTAGAAAGCCGGACGGCAAACCGCTGCAACTGCTGCTCTGCATCATTCACCTGCATCGCATCCTGGATGCAGTCCTCAGCCATCTCAGTCATGCTGGCCAGCGAGCTCGTCTGACTGATGAGAGGGCTGACCATGAAACGTGCCCGCCATGGTTCGCCCAGGGGGTAGATGGCTAGGCAAATTTCGCGCTGGTTGCGCAGTCTCGAAATGAGCGGATTCAGCAGAGCTGTGGAAGCGAGCTTTTGGTCACGGTCCAGCACCAGGATGTAAAGGCGAATGCGGCATTCCGTCGAATGGAACTGCAACAGCCGTTCCAGATCCAGCATCGGCATTTCAGTGACCAAGGACTGCGGATTGATGAGGTATTCGTTGACCGGTACCTGCCTCAGGGATTCCAGCACGGAGGTCGGTACATCGCGGAGAGCCAGGCTGGGTGTGGGGCGATGGAGAGTTGGTTCCTGAGGCGTGTTCAGAAGACCTCCACGCAGAAACAGCGACAGGTCATGGGAACTGAGTCCCGAATCATCCACCATCAGCCGAGGCGACTTCAGAGGGCCGGACCCTTCCAGGAAAAATCCATCGACGCTGTCAGAGGCCGTATTTTCGGGAAGCAAATCCGAAAACTGGCTCCCAGGGGTCAGCACAGGAGACTCCCAGGCCTGCCCATCCCAAGTCGGTAGCGGGGGTTCATCCGCAGCCGCCAACGGGCTGCTGGAAAGCAACAGCATGGAGACTGCCGACAAGCAGCAGAACGCCCATGCTGTCAAAAAAGCCTTCATACGTAGATCAATGCTTGGTCATCGGCCGGGAGGAGCGATGCGCGTTTCGCAAAGTTTGCAGTCCCAGTCCGTTCAAATCGGTCGGGCTGGAAATCATGCCTCCATCCAGCGAAGCGGAGCTGGCGGACTGACTCAATTTTTTCCCGAATATGGCCACCGCACGCTCCACCGCCAGCCCGTAAAGCTGCCGAATGAGCGGGGACCGCACTTGCTCAAGAAGGAGGGTCACATCCGCTTCACTGACATAAGGCTCCAGCGCATAACCTAAGGTCAGGGCAGCAATGCCACGCTGACTGTCAATCACCAGAGCGCAGCCAAAATCGTTGCGTTTGGCGATCTGCTGCGTGTGAAAAGCCCCGTGGTTGATCAGCCAAAACCCAAGGTCCCGGGCGGTGATCATCGTGGGCAGCACGCCAAGATAGACGGCGAAAAAACACTGCGGAAAACTGCGCTCAAAATCATCCAGCACCACCTCCAGTTGACGTTGCTCCCTGAGGCTGAGCGCATTGGAATTGTCCGTGAGGCGCTCCAGGCGCACCCACTCAGAGCCAAGGTAGGACCGAATGGCCGTGGCACTGAATCGGCATTGATGGCATTCATCCGCATCGGATGCCAGAGGGGCCGAGCAATGTGGACAATTCATACTTTCAATAAAATCTAAAATTCAACTTCAGCAATATAATTCTCTTTAGAGTAAGATTGTTCACGAAAAAAGTGTTTACACCCGATCAACGCTGTGATTGAAATCTCTTTGGACATGGTCCGTTTATTGCGCTGAGCCGTTTCGACCCATACCCCCCAGCACCGCCTATCATGAGACAATACCATTTATTCACCCTGGCAGCCCTGGCTTCCCTGACTTTGCAAACCCAGGCCAAGTGGAGCAGGCTGCCTTCTGTGGATGAGAAACCTGTGAGCATCGCCGGGATTCTCGCCGGCACTACCGTCCACGACTCCAAAGGTCTGAATCCGGCCAACGCCTTGCTCATGGGCGATCCCGTGAAGCCTGTGAACCTCGCCGCTGGCAAGAGCGAAGCGGTCCTCAAGTTCGCCAAGCAGTCTGTGGTCAAGAATGTCTCCTTCGTGAACGACGGTATCGAAGGCAAGGTCGCCCTCTCCACCAGCACAGACGGCAACGCCTGGAGCCCCGTGGACAATGAAGTTTTCTCCGCCACTGACCGCGTGATCAAGCTGGATGGCGGTGCTGCCCAGGGACGCTTCCTGAGAATGCAGTTTGACCTGGTCCGCGGGGGTGTGATCCGCAGCTTCCAGGCCATCGGCACCAGCACCGATGCCAACTACACCGTCAGCCAAAACGCCGATGGCACCGGAGCTCCGGTGAACTTTGCCGCCGGCATCGGTGGTGGCCGTCTGCTTTACATCAGCCCTGAGCTTTTCGGTTCCCGCAACGATGCAGTCAAGAGCAGCGTTCTGGAGTTCCCAGAGTCTGACGAAAAATATCGCACGGCGGTTTACGATCTTGGCCAGGTGCGCACGCTGAGTGAGTTTGGTTCAGTCCATTCTCCTCGTCCGGTTCGTTTTTCTGTCTACGCCTTTGATAGCCTGCCTGAGAAGGAAGACTGGCGCGGTCGCCTGGCTTTTGACCCCACCGTCTTTGATGCCGCAGAGCCCGTGGCCAAGGCCGAAGACACCTCCGGTTCCGGCTTTGTGAAAGCCAAACCCGGCAAGGCCATCAAGTCCCGCTACATCGCCCTGCGCTGGGAACCTGACTTCAACCCACCAGCTTTCACTTCCTACTCGGTCTCCATCACGGGTGCAGCGAACGTAACTTTCAGCGGCTCTGGCGTGACGGTGAAGACCACCACCAATGCCGAAGGTGATCAGGTGACCACCGTGGAAGCCGATGGCCAAACCAACCTCACCATCACTGTGGATGCCAATGGCAACGTCACTGTGACTGGCAGCGACGCAGGCCCTGGTGCAAGCGGACCTTCCGTGGACGTCAACGGTGAAAACACGGCTCAGTCAGGGGAGGCACCGACCATCAATGGAGTCACCATTGGAGCACCGAGTGCCAATGGCATGGGTCTCGGTGGCGGTATTTCCCAGGGGCCTCGACCGGCCAATAACGCGAGCGGAGGCAACTAAGCCCTCGCAAATTTATTAGCATTTGAAGAATGCGGAGCCCTCATCGGCTTCGCATTTTTTATGCAATCTCACCTGCCTCCGGCAGAATGCATACAGAACTAAGGAAAGACGGTCTATCAATGATCTTGGCAAACGCCTGAGACGTTCTTTAATCACATCTGCTATGAGCACCTCCGTTTACGACTCCCCTGTGTTTCACATGGCCTGCCATCAATTTGACCTGGTGGCTGATTTCCTCGAAATCCCTGAAAGTCTTCGGGACCGCCTGAAGATGCCCCGCCGGGCACTGACAGTTTCCATCCCTGTCCGCCGCGATGATGGCAGCACCACCGTCTTTACCGGCTACCGCGTGCAGCATCACCTGACCCTTGGGCCAACCAAGGGCGGTATCCGCTTTCATCCCGATGTGACCATGGGAGAGGTGGCCGCGCTGGCCATGTGGATGAGCTGGAAATGCGCCCTCACAGGATTGCCATACGGAGGTGCCAAAGGAGGCGTCTGCTGTGATCCCAGCCAGCTCTCCGCCGGTGAACTGGAAAGGCTGACCCGCCGCTACACGCAGGAACTGATCCCATTCATCGGCCCTCAATTGGACGTGCCTGCTCCAGACATGGGGACCAATGAGCAGGTGATGGCCTGGATCATGGACACCTATTCACTCCAGATTGGCCACTGCGTGCCTGGGGTGGTCACCGGCAAGCCCGTAGGCCTGGGCGGCTCACTCGGACGTCGCGAGTCAACTGGACGCGGCGTGGCCTACCTGGTGTCCCGAGCCATGGACACCCTAGGCATGCGGGCCGAAGGAGCCACCGCTGTGATTCAGGGATATGGAAATGTCGGCTCTGTCGCGGCCACCTCATTGGCCAAACAAGGCGTGAAGATCCTGGCTGTCAGCGATGCCTACGGCGGCATTCACAATGCTGCCGGGCTGGATCTCACCGCCCTCAATGACCATGTGGCGAGGACTCGGACTGTCGTCGGCTTCCCGGGGGCAGAGGCCGTGACCAATTCGGAACTCTTACTCATTCCCTGCGATATCCTCATCCCTGCGGCCTTGGAACGACAGATCACCGGTGAAAATGCGGCCAAGATCCAATGTCGGATTCTGGCCGAGGGTGCCAATGGGCCGACCACCCCTGAAGCCGACCTCATCCTGGAACAGCGCCCGGAGATCTTCCTGATCCCGGACATCCTCTGCAACAGCGGTGGCGTGATCGTTTCCTACTTTGAGTGGGTGCAGGACCTCCAGAGCTTTTTCTGGGGCGAGGGCGAGGTGATGGACAAACTGTTCCGCATCCTGGAACAGTCCTTCACCCAGACTTTGCAGTTTCATCGCAAACGCCAAGTCTCCATGCGCTTTGCGGCGCTCAGCCTGGGCATCAAGCGGGTCTGGGAGGCCAAACAGACGCGCGGTTTATATCCTTGAACGCTTTTGGTGGCCAGGGTGGACTGGAGGACCGAAAGAGGCCCTTCACATCTGCCAGACTCCCTTATGAGAAGGACTTGCGCAGGTGGCTGGGAAGGATGCCCAGAGCCTCGCGATACTTGGCCACGGTGCGGCGTGCGACTTTGATGCCCTGCTTGTCCAGCAGCTTGGCCAGCTTGTCATCACTCAGCGGCTTGGCCTTGGTCTCAGTCTTGATGAGATCGGCGATGGCGTTTTTGACACTGGTGTTGCTGAGGTCCTCGCCAGAATCCGTCTTCACGCCGTGGCTGAAAAAGAACTTGAGCTCAAAAACGCCATAGGGCGTGGCCATGTACTTGCCAGAGATGGCACGGCTGACCGTGGTCTCATGGACCCCCACTTCATCCGCCACCTGCGCCATGTTGAGCGGTCGTAGAAAGCTGGTCCCCTTGTCCAAAAACTCCCGCTGGTGGGCCAGGATCTGGGTAGCGATCTTGTGAATCGTCTGCTGGCGCTGATGAATGGAGCGGATGAGAAACTTCCCGCTGCGGATCTTGTCGCGGATGTAGTTACGCACCTCGCCGCTGCTGCTGGCCTGCCCGAGCAAATCCTTGTAGGCATTGCTGAGACGCAGGCTGGGCAGGTCGTCATTGTTCATCACCGGCACCCATTCACCGCCCTGCCGCTCGACAATGATGTCAGGGCTCACGTAATTGTTGCTGCTGGGGTTGAAACGGGAGGCAGGTCGCGGGTCCAGCGTGCTGATGAAATCCGCCGCACGAGACACCTGCTCCAAAGGCACGCCCAGCTTCCTCGCCAGGATGGGGTAACGTTTGTTGGCGAGGTCTTCGAGATATTGCTCCACCAGCCGGTGCGCCAGGCTGTGCTTTTTACCCAGCCGCTCCAGTTGCACGATGAGGCATTCACGCAAGTCATCGGAACCGACCCCCACGGGGTCAAACGACATCAGTACCGCCTTGGCCGCATGGAGGTCATCAATAGGAATGCCCTGCAGCAAGCTCATGTCCTCCACCGAGGAATTTAGAAAGCCCCGGTCATCCAGGCTGCCGATCAGAAACTCCACATTTTTGACCAGCAGAGGATCGGTGATTTCCGCCGTGCGTAGCTGCGTCACCAGATGCTCCTGCAGGGTCGTGGGAGCCACAATGGAGTCCATGAGGAACTGCCAGCGCTCCTGGTCTTCCGCAGATCGGTTCGTGGTCTGCATGCGGCTTTGCGCCCAGTATTCACGCCACTCCTCATCCATCTGGGACATCACATCCAGCTCGTCCCGCTCCCCCCCGTCACGATCATCGGGATCATCCGGCACAGCATCCTCCAGAGACACTTCAGGAGCCTCAAGCTCCAGCACTGGATTGATCTCGATCTCCTGCTGGATGATTTGCCTCAGCTCCAGCGTCGGAGCCTGCAGAATCTGCAGGCTCTGCTGCATCTGGGGGCCGATGGCGAGCTTTTGGGTCTGGGTTTGGTAAAGTCCTTGATCTGCCATGGTTGGTTGGCGGCACCCCTTTCACTGGCGCACAACACTATCAAGCAGAGATCGGGCCAAAAATCACTTTCCTTGAGGATTGGTGAGAAAAAACATTCCTGGCACGCAATTGCATCTCCGTGCCGTCCTCACGCACCAGGCCAAAAAGGCCTTCAGCGCTTCAGCGCACCACTGGGAAACACAGCCCCCGTCACCGCCCCTTCACAGTCAAGAATGACAACCAGCGAACCGCCCCCCGCCTGCGGACGATGCTGCAACAGCAGCCGCCCCACATACACCGTTCCCCACTCCGCTTCCCGCTCCAAAAAACGCGCCAGCGGCGTGTCCGCCGGAGTCACCGCCACCCCTTGCACAGATTCATCCGCACTGGCCTGGAGATTCACGCACAGATGCTGCACACGCACAGCCTCCGGAAGCTCCAGCCCGTGACTGCGGCGCAGGACGACGTGGAACCACGAAGGCTGCTCAGATTTTTTCTCCAAGAAAGAGTCCAGACGGCGAGCATGCGTTTCAGCAAACAGCGGCCAGTCCATGAGAAATCCCCCGCCCTCCTGCGGCACCCCACGCATCAGCGCCCCAGCCTTCGGATTCAGGTCCGTGGTGATTTGAAACAGCGGCACCAGCTCCTGTCCCGGCAGAGTGCGGGGCGTCGCATTCGCAAGCTTAAAGCTCTTGAGCTTCGGCGAGCCCTCACCGAAAAACTCCTCCATATCCACCCGGTGCTCATCCGCCTGGGCAATGGTTGAAAGCCGCTCGTCCAGGGTGGAGGCCCCCAAGAGAACCTTCACCAAACTTTCCGCCGCCTTGCCAGCCGCCACCAGATCCACCTCCGCCGCAGCCTGGGCCACAGGCACCGCCCCAGGAGTCAGGGGCAGTTCCGCACGGCGGATTTCAGGCGCAGGCATGACCGCAGGCTCCGTAGGCGAGGCCACCATGGCAGCCTCCGGCACAGGAGCAGTCGGCTTTTCCTCCGGCGCACCTTCTGCCACCGCAGAGGGCTTTTCAGGAGCCTCAAACTCAACCGACAAAGGAGTCTGCAAACTTTGCCAAAACAGCCACCCGCCAAAGCCCAGAACCAAAACCAGCAGAATCCCCAGCGGCACATTGCGCTCATCCCGCTGAGGCTTCCAGGAAGGCCCCGGCGTGTAAGCCTGATCCGCAGGGGATGCATTCACCGCAGGCTGCTGGGGCATCAAAGGCACCTCCTGCATCGGGGATGCGTGCCCAACAGGATCCGCCACAGGTGCCCCCGACTGAGGCTGAAACAAAGCAGGAGAAGCAGTTGCCGCCACCCCGAAAGGCGACGCCCCCGCTGGCATCACCGGCGGCCAAGCAGGCGTCGCCACCGGAGCTGGTGGAAAAGGAGATGGAGATGGCGGTGAAGGACTGAAAATCGGCGGCTGCTCCGGTGCAGGCGGCCACGCCGGAGGCTGCACAGGAAGCTGCGCAGGAAGCTGCGCAGGCGGAGAAAAAACCGCCGCCGGGGTCAAATTGGCTGATGGAGGAGTCGGCTGGAAAGCGGGCCGCGCAGGAATCACCCTTCGCTGAATCGGCAGACTGGTCACGGCCTGCCCCGTAGCGCTCGCCGCAATCGGAAAAGCCTCATAAGGAGCACTGCCTGCGCAATGCGGGCAAGTCACCCTCGCCCCCGCCTGCTGAGGCAGAGAAAGAAACGGACGCGTGCAAGCAGGGCAGCGCAGGCTGACGACACCATTGACCATGTGGCAAGAACTATGACGCAGATTACGAATCCCGCCAGCCCGCCGTTCATTCACCTGCACAGTGACATCCACAAGTGCGCCCGCCCGGATTCGAACCGAGAACCAAGGGATTATGAGTCCCCTGCTCTAACCGTTGAGCTACAAGCGCCTTTTGACAGGGGCTGTTTAAAACGTTTCGCCAGCAAATGCAACCGGGGAGCATTTCAGGCAGCCACTTCGTTCTGTAAGCTTGATATCGGGCACTCCATCCTGTCACCACGGCTTGCGGTCGCCGTGTTTTTTCAGAGGTTCGGCATCCAGATCGCCTGGACGTTTTTTGGGAGGCATTTCTTCGGGGTCTTCGATGACGTCAGGACTGACGGTACGGGAGTAAACCTGGCTGAATTCGGCCCCGAAGAGCAGCAGGCAGGAGGCGTAATAGACCCAGAGCAGAAGCAGCACCAGCGAGCCTGCGGCTCCGTAGCTGGAGGTCACGCTTTCACGGCCCAGATAATAGCTGAGCCCGTGCTTTCCCACTTCAAAGAGCACGGCGGTCATGGCAGCGGCCACCCAGACGTCCCGCCATCTCACGGCCACATCGGGCAGCACCTTGAAGATGATGGCAAACAGCAGGGTGACCAGCATCAACGAGATGATCATCCCCACGATGCCCCAGACCTCCACCGGCACGCCAAAGACGAAACTGACGTATTTGCTGAGGCCTGCCACGGCGGTGCTGAGGAAGAGCGAGATCAGCAGCAGAAAGCCGATGACCAAAACCATGCCGAAGCTCAGCAGGCGAGTCATGATAAAATTCATGAAGCCGCGCCACTTGGTTTCTTTGACACCCCAGACGGTGTTCAAGGCATCCTTCAACTGCGCGAAGACACTGGAGGCCCCCACCAAAAGGATGACAAAGCCTGTGGTAGCATTCATCCAACCCTGATTCGGGCGGGCGGCACTTTGCACCAGTTGCTGTACGGTGCCCGCCACGCGGTCTCCCACATAGTTTTGCAACTGTGCCTCCAACTGGCCCCGGACGGCATCTTCACCGAAGACTAAGCCAGAGATGCTGACGGCGATGATCAGCAATGGGGCCATGGAAAAAACCGAGTAGTAGGCCAAGGCGGCGCTGAGCTGCAGTGCGCCGTCATCAATCCAGTTGCACACCGCCTGATAGAGCAAGTTCAATACGCGGTTCTGCCGGAGGCGCTTCCACTTCATACCAGGGGTATCGTCCTGAGTGGCGGCTTTGGCCTTCTGCCCGGGCTTTTTTGGCCAAACTAAAGTCGGCCCGCTCTGGGAAGTCTGGCTGGACAGAGCCAGTGGGACGTGATGTCATGCACGCATGATTGACACCCCCGCTCCGCGCCTGCTGCCCGTCTTTCTGTTCAATGCAGCTTACATGGCAGCGGCTGTGGCGGCTTCCATGATCAAGGGCAATCGTGAGTTCATCTTTTACATCGTGATCATGTGCGTGCTCATCGGTGTCATGGCCCTGGTCCATCGCCGGGTGGGGCTCAGCACGCCGCTTTTGTGGGCGCTTTCTGTGTGGGGCCTGATGCACATGGCCGGGGGGCTGGTGCCTGTGCCGGAAGGCTGGCCCTACCACGGTGAACACGGGGTGCTGTACAGCCTGTGGCTGATTCCGGAAAAGCTGAAGTATGACCAGATCGTCCACGCTTATGGCTTTGGCGTCACTACTTGGCTCTGCTGGCATGGGCTGAGCACAGCCTTGAAGCAGGCCTTTGCCATCCGCCTGAGGCCGACGCTGGGCATGATGACGCTGTGTGCTGCGGCAGGTGTGGGATTTGGGGCGCTGAACGAAGTCATTGAATTCATCGCCGTGCTCACGATCCCAAACACAAACGTGGGCGGCTATGAAAACACGGGCTGGGATCTGGTGGCGAATCTGGTGGGGGCACTTGTTGCCGCCGTATGGATTCGGCTAAAGGCAGGCCAGCAGGGATGAAGCTGCGGTTGACTTATCAGGCGTGGTTCCGATACTCGCCCCCCGCTTTAGTCCCCCTCCCCGCGCATGAGCCAAAACCAGGTCGCCATCAAAGCCGTCGCATGGAGCATTGCGCTCAATGCGGTGCTGGCGTGCATCAAGGTCAGCGTGGGCATTGCCGGGCACTCCTATGCGCTTATCGCAGATGGCATCGAGTCGGTGAATGACATCTTTGTTTCGCTGATGGTGCTGGTGGGGCTGAAGGTGGCTGAAAAACCACCGGACAAAAATCACCCCTATGGCCATGGCAGGGCGGAGCAGCTTGCCGGCCTGTTTTCCGCGCTGTCCCTGCTGCTGGCCGGGGGAACCATTGCCTACCACAGCATTCATAACATCCTGCACCGACACTCTTCCCCCGCGTGGTTCACGCTGCCGGTGCTGGTGCTGGTGATCGTGGTCAAGGAAGGCCTGTCCCGCTATGCCATGCGGAAGAGTGATGAGACGATGAGCACGGCCCTCAAGGGAGATGCGTGGCATCACCGGGCGGATGCCATCACCTCGGGCGCAGCTCTGGTGGGCATCAGCATCGCCCTCATCGGTGGGGATGGCTTTGAGATGGCCGATGATGTGGCCGCGCTGGTGGGCTGCATCATCATTTTCATCAATGGGGGGCAGCTTTTCAAAGCCACCCTGCATGAGACCATGGATGGAGCGGCACAGGAAGATCTGTACCTGGAAGCCCGGGCCATCGGGGCCGCGGTACCGGGCGTGTGCATGATCGAAAAACTGCGCATGAAAAAATCCGGCCTGGGCTATCACATGGACATTCATGTGCAGGTGAATGGCAGCCTGAGCGTGCATGAGGGCCACCGCATCGGCCACGATGTGCAGCGTGCGCTGCTGGCCTCCGACCGCCGCTTTCTGGATGTCATCGTACACGTGGAGCCCTACGGCCACCATGACGAGCATGATCATCAGGGCTCATAGCGTGGCACCTCCCCATAGATGAGCCAGCGATAGAGAAGCTTGATGCTGAAGGCCACTGCTGGCAGCACCACAAAAACCAGCAGCAGAGCGGCTGCCATCACCAGCCAACTACGTATCCTTTCCCGCCAGGTGTCAGGCGTGTCATCTATCTCAATCGCTGTGTTTTCACGGCTGGCCGCAAAGTCCGCAAAAGACGGGTATTCATCCAGCAGAGGGCGATGGAGATTTCCCTTGTCTGTGCGCAGGAGCCGACCGTTTTGACAATCGAGCACGTAGGGGCAGGCATCGGCCTCATCACCCACATACAGCCAATGCTGAGGCCAGGGCGGCAGCCCGGCAAAACCCTGGCGATACTCCAGCGTGGACTCAATGATCGAGTCTGCCTCACGCAGCGCGGTGGTGTCATCCATGTCGCCATCCAGCTCTGCCTCCCCTGTGAGAAAACAGCGATAGTCTGGCGGCAACGTCAGCCCCAGGGCGGATTCGATTTTGGCGATGTCGGCTTCCGTCATGGTGAAGGTCTATTTTTTCAGACCACGCAGATGCTCGTCAAACCAATCGGCAAACTGGTTGTAGTCGGGCTGGCGGTCAGGCCAGCCATGGGCAGCGCCTGGTTTAACAACAAGTTTGGCAACCACACCTGCGGCGGTGGCACGGGCCACAAAGGTTTCCGCCTGCTGGATCGGCACCAGCTCATCCTTGTCACCGTGGATGATGAAGGTGGGGGACAGCTTGGCAGAAACACGGTAGATCGGAGAGACTTCCCTGCCCAGACGCTGGCGGCCTTCCGGTGTGTCTGATTCAGGGCCGAAGGCGGCCTTGTAGTTTTTCAAAATGCCCACACCCACGGCATCTTCGCCGGACTTGCCATAGTTCAGAAAATCCGTTGGCGGATACAAGCAGGCAATGGCCTGGATGGCACTGCTCTCGCGGTCCACCGGGTCTTTGGACTCCGGGTTTCCTGGCCCTCCCTGGACGCCCATCGTCAGGGAAAGATGGCCCCCGGCGCTGCCACCGCTGATGCCGAATTTCTCAGGGTCAAGATTCCAGGTTTTGGCATGGTGACGGATGTAACGGATGGCGCGATGGATGTCCTGGGTGATCTCCTGAATGGTGAACTTCGGCTGGCAGGCGTGGCGCACGGAAAAGACTGTGTAGCCGCGCTCCAGAAAGGGGGCATAGATGGGCGGAGTGTTGGGGGAATAACCGGAGACCCAGCCACCGCTGACCATGTAGATGATGGCGCAGCCGTTCGGTTTCTCCGGCTGGTAAACATCCAGCGTCAGGGCAAAGCCGAACTTGCGGCCATAGACCACATCGCCTGTCTTTGTGTGCGGTGGGATGGTCTGCGCCAGGGTGGGCAGGCTGGTGAGCAGGAGGGAGACGGCAAGGAAAAGCAGTTTCATGCGGAAAGGAGTACGCAGGCAGCAGAGTGGCTTCTTCAATGGTCACACGCTTTTACCAGCAACATGGATGATTGGTCACCGTCTTTGTCTCACCCATCTGTTGCCGTGAAGAGACTCGCCGCCTTAGCCACTCTGGCTCGTACTTCCACACGGATGGATGAAAAATGACGACACCTACGACATCTAAATAACAACCAGCATCCTTTCTTTTTTGTTATGCTAAAGACCTTTCTGTTCAGCACCCTGCTCTCCATTTCAGCCCACGCGGCCACGCCTTTCCTGGAAAAAACGGATGTCTTTGAAGGCGGTAAAGGCGCTGCCCTCTACCGTATTCCCGGCATCGTCGTCACCAGCAAAGGCACGGTGCTGGCCTATGCGGAGGCCCGCATCCACGACAGCAAGGACTGGGGCGAGATCGAGGTGCATCTGCGCCGCAGCATGGATGGCGGCAAGACCTGGGACAAGGCCCGTCACATTGCTCACCTGGCAGAACGTGCCGAGGGCAATCCACGCAAAAAAGAGGGCGGCGAAAAAGAACAGACCGTGAACAACCCCGTGGCCATTGTGGACACGAACGGCACGATCCACTTCCTTTATTGCCTGAACTATGCACGCTGCTTTTACATGAGCAGCAGCGATGACGGCCTAACATTCAGTTCGCCCAAAGAAATTACCGCTGCTTTTGAAGGTTTCAAACCACGCTGCCCCTGGAATGTCCTGGCGACGGGTCCGGGCCACGGCATCCAGATGAAAAACGGTCGGCTCGTGGTGCCCGTGTGGCTGGCCTACGGCCCGAAGCCAGGCGACCACGCCCCCTCCATGGCCGGAACCCTTTACAGTGATGATCACGGCCAAACCTGGAAGGCAGGCGATATCGCCGTGCCGAATGAAGGCGAATTTGCCAACCCGAATGAAACCACCCTGGCCTTGCTCGCGGACGGGCGCGTAATGCTCAACTCCCGCAGCGTCTCCCAGGCCAGCCGCCGACTCATCACCACCAGCGCGGACGGAGCCACGGGCTGGAGCACACCGCGTTTTGACAGTGCCCTGTGGGAACCCATCTGCATGGGCAGCCTGACCGCCCTGCCGCAAAAACCAGGCACCCTGGTCTTTGCCAATCCTCATACGCAGAAGCTGGATGCTGCAGGCCAACCCATCCCGGGCGGGCGCGGCCTGCGCGAGAACCTTTCCATCAAGCTCAGTGCTAATGATGGGCAGACCTGGGAAGTGAACAAGACGCTCGAATCTGGCAAGAGCGCCTATTCAGACCTCGCCGTGCTACCAGATGGCACCATCCTTTGCTTTTACGAACGAGACAGCCGCCTGACGGTCGCGCGCTTTAATGAAGCCTGGGTCCGGCAGCCTGCCCGCTGAAATTACAGCCAACCACCTGAACATGACAAAGGGAGGAAAGCACGGACCGTGAACCGGCTTCCCTCCCTCTGCTTTTAGCATCACAAAGGATTTCCGGTTTCCTTATAGACGATGCTGAAATCGACGCTGAACCCATCGTTGCCATCCGTTGTATTCGGACCGACACCGACATAGATGGTATCGCCCGGCTCCAGGTAACCAACGTTGCCATTGAAGTTCAATGTGGTGGCCGGGGCATAGGTGCCGCTGAAGGTGTTGGTAAAGGTCGCCCCGTTGTCGATGTCCTTGTAAACGACCACTTGGCCGCCATTCCCCAGGGCACTGCTTTGGGTGACATAGCTGCTGTTGATGCCATAGTATCCTGCATACTTAACGGTATAACCAACGATGGCAAAACGGTCCACCGTGGCTCCTTGAGTAGATCCCTTTCCAGGGTGGCCGCCGGTCGAGTTGAGGGAACCGTAAGAGCAGAAGCTTGTGGTATCTGGGAAAGCCAAGCCATTGGACATGTAGCGGTTCGCCGTCGGGCTCCAGTTCAGAGAGATGTAGCCAGAGGGGTCACTGATCGCCGAGGCGGCATTCCAGCAGTAGCTCCACCCGGGCATCGGGGCCACCGGCTTGAAGTCATCACGATAGTCAGCCACCACTCGGGTGGCACCACCTGCGACCGTGAAGGTGATGGAGGACATCGTGCCGCCAGCAGGCGTGGCCTTCACCGTATGGCTTCCCGCAGTGAGAACCGCGCCCTGGAGCGGATTCCCAACGGTGCCAAAGACCGCATAAGGCGGCACAGGGCGGGAGTTGGTGGCCGCAGTGTCATACTGCATCACCACAGCGCCCTGGGCGCTGTTGAGGTTGGCGCGGATCGTCAGATTGTTGCTGCCCAGACGTGCAGGGTCCACGGTGGCTCCGGCAGTCAACTGCATGAGATCATTGCCCGTGTTCGCATCCACCACGGTGAAGGTTTGCACCACGGGTGCAGCCGTTTTGGCAGGGAGCATCCACTCGTCAATCAGCTTGCCTCCTGCGGCCAATGCGGTGGCTGTGGCGGGCTGGTTGGTGCTGTCAATGAGGCCGGCTGGGATCTGACCATGGATGCGCTTCGGCGGCTGCATGGGCTGGCGACGATTGTCATCCGCCGCATTGAAAGTATTGTCCCAAGTGATCGCGTCCAGGTCCAGGCCAGGTTGTCCGGCACTGTGATGGCAGGTGAGACAGAACTTGTTCTGCACCGAGTGCGGACGGGGTGCATTGTAAAACAGCGGCCCTTCGGGAAAGTGGATGCTTTGGCGGAGAGACACCGTGCCGCTGGGGATGTTGCCACGATGCACACCATTGTCCGCGCGGTAGTTGTAGAAGTTCGCATAACGGGGATGTGTGACCTCGCCGTTGTGCTTCAAAGCTAGCGAGATCTCATCGTGAGCCCAGGTGGGGAAGCGGTCGGCAAACTTCGTTTTGAACTCACCGGTGTAAGTCGCAGGCAGGCCGATCAACGTGCCACCGGCGTGATTGCAGGCCGTTTCATAATCCACGGCATGGGCGATCATTTTGAAGTCATCCATCCAGCCGGTGAACCCGGTGACGGAACTGCCCGCAGGTTTGCCCAGCGTGAGCTTGCCGACGGTTGGCTGGAAGAGGGAGGTATAAATGTCCTGCCAGCGATGGTAGAGGATGCCATTGAGATGAAAATCCACCTCGGTGCCGTTTTTACGCACCTGGAAGGCAAGGTGTGCCCAGCCTGTGTCCGGTAGGAGATCATCCATGGCACTGGCCGGAGTGATGGCGCTCACCGGCGGCAGGGTGATCTTGCTGATCACGGTGCCTGCGGCATTCGCATAGAAAAGTTGGCGACGGCCGCTGAGACGGATGGAGGTGCCATCTGGGAAGGTCACCAGATGACGCTCCACTGCATCATCCGCCGTGCGGCAGTCCACAAACATGCCGATGTACCAGTTCTTCGCCCTCACGCTTTGGGGCTGGGTCAGCACATTGAATTCCAGGCCGATGCTGCCATTCATCCAGAAACCTTTGCCATGCACACCGCCTGTGGCGGCGGGCTCCAGGCGGCCGTTGCCGATCACCAGACCGTGCTTGGGCACCACCCAGTTCGTCGCCAGAGGAGTGGCCGCATTCTGCAGTTTCACCGGATTTGAAAAGGTGTTCGTGCTGGTGTTCCACCCGCTGTGGTGGGTGTAATAATTCTGCCCGGTGCCCGAATTCACGAAGGTGAGCAGGCCGCTCATATTGGCGATGATGAAGGCATCCGGATCCAGGTAATCATCAAAGGCCAGCTCATCCGTCTGCTTGCCATTGGTGATGGGCCAGGCCACATCGCGCAGGCTGATGGGCATGAACTTGGTGCGGTAGTTGAAAAGGTTTTCCAGGGAATCGATGATGTTGCCATTGTCATTTTCGCCCACTGGCATCTGCTTGGTGGCACGGCCAAAGCCGAGACGGATCTTGCCGTTTTCCGTGCCGAGGGGACCCGTGGCAGGCTGGAACAGGGTGACCATGCGCGACTGAGGCCCCATGGTGGTATCCCCTGCTCCCACAGCGTAGTCCATGTCATTGTTCAGGTTGTCGAACTGCACCAGCTTGCCGTGCGTCCACAGGCCGATGATGGAAAGGCACTGATGTTTGCCACCATCTTCAGCATCATAGATCGGAGTCTCTTCCGGCACGCCAGTTTGTGGATAACGGCTGTTGTTCCAGGTGCCGCCTGAAAGGTAGTGCAGGCGGTCAAAGCCGGCCTCAATGATCAGGTTCTTCGCGTGGCGATCCATCCAGGGATAGGAACCCCCGATGTCCTCACCATCGGGGATCAAGTTACCTTCCGTATCGCGGAAAGGCGCCCGGGCGAAACCAAACTTGTTGTTAATCCGTGTGTCATACGGCGCATGGGTGATGGGGATCAGATTCGTCCACTGCGCAGGATCTGCCGTCGCTCCGGTGGGATAATAAGAGTACACAATGTCACAGCCCTGGGCGGCCTTGGCCACGCCCGTCACCGGATCTGTCCAAGGCATGGAACCTGCGCCCACACGGACCACCAGGAGACGGCCATCCCCTACGACCATCGGCTCAAACGCCTGGGCTGAGAAGCTGTAAACAGGCCCGGCCAGCGTGGTGCCTGTCTTGGTGATGGAAGTAATCGCCGCACTGGTCGTCTTGGGATTGCTCACGATCACGCGAATAGGCGTGACAAAGAACTGCGTGCGTTTGTCTGCCGTCACGGGGTCTGTCGTGTTGCTGGTGACGAAGAGCTTGATGTCATACACGTCCTGGCCGCTGCCATTCACCGTCGGCGGAGCATCATCCCACATGCAGGCATGGGACACACCTTTGACCCCATCGGTGTATTGAAAGCGGCTGGCGGAGGCACTGGCAAAACCGTCCATCCATTTGAAGGTCGTGCTGCTCATCGTATGAGAGCCTGCGGGATTCAGCAGAAACGGCTGAGACATCTTTTCGGGCATCATCAGCGCAAACCGTGGTGTGCCACCTTCGGTCCCGCCGCCTTCCACAATGACGCCCACACGGCCGTCCTGCGTGACGCGCAGACCAGGCATGTGCGGGCGGGTGAAGCTGCTGTTCAGGTAAGTCGTACCGGAGTAGTTTTTGATCACACCCGTCACCTCGCGCCAAATGGCTGGAGATTCCGGGATCACCTGCTGGCTGAAAACAGGCACACAGGGCAGACAGGCTGCCATTACGAGAGGTCGTATCCAGTTCATGGTCATTGGCACGGGTTGGGTTGGTTCCAATGAGAATAGGAAACCACGCTTCCCACCGCTTGAACGAATCGCTTGGAGATTAGAATATTTCGCTCGCCAACTTAAGAGCGATGGCGCTGAC
Organism: Prosthecobacter algae; assembly: GCF_039542385.1. Lineage (NCBI taxonomy): Bacteria > Pseudomonadati > Verrucomicrobiota > Verrucomicrobiia > Verrucomicrobiales > Verrucomicrobiaceae > Prosthecobacter > Prosthecobacter algae. The sequence continues at coordinate 167,772 of NZ_BAABIA010000007.1, forward strand.
GATAGGCCAGTGGTGCATCTCCATGCTTGCCCTTAAAACAGCGCAGCAGATGGCTCTGGTCCGCAAAGCCAGTCATGTGCGCAATGGTGGCCACAGAGTCATCTGTCTCGCGCAGCAGCTTGGCCGCACGCTCCACCCGCAGTTCCCGAACATACTGGGCAAAACCCCAGCCAGTGGTCTCTTTGAAAAAGGCTCGAAAACGACTGGTGCTCATGCCCGCTGCGCGCGCCGCTTCAGGCTGGGAAAGGGACTCATGCGCATGCAGTGAAACGTAGTCCAGTGATCGGCGCAGCCGCTCCTCCCGCACCGCGCGGTCAGTGGTGGGAATGCTTTGGCTGGAGGCTGCGGCAAAGGCCTGCCGCATCTGGAACAAAACGGCCATGAAATGGAATTTCAAAGCCACCCATCTCTCCTCTCCGACCTCCGCCTGGAACCAAGATTGAGCTAGGCGCAACAGGGCCTCATGCACGGCAGGAGCCTGCGGATTGTCCGCCTTCAGGAGCGGCAGCACCCCTGCACGGCGACGGTCCCAGGGCAGCAGAAAGCCCTGGTCCACCACAGCCCCAGCCTGCGCCACCAGATGGGCAGGAAACAAGATGACGAAGGCCGTATGGGCTGCATCCATGCGCATGACCCCGTGGATCTTCAATGGATCCACGATGACCACATCACCCGGGTCAAAAAGGAAGCGATCATTGCCACTGCGAAAGTCCCCTCGGCCGCTCAAGGCCACAAAGAACTCATAGTAGTCATGCCAGTGCATCCAGTTTTCCCCCACCATGCGGCGGTAGCCCGGATACTGCTGCAGGCTCATGATCAAAGGCAGCGGCTCAGGGAACCGCCGCCCCAGATAACGCCGTGAATCAATGCGCCCAGAAAGGTCAAAGATCTCCGCCTTTTGAGTCGCTAAAAACGCCAGCAGATCCGCTGTCGCAGCAGGCAGTGCTTTCATGGTTCACATTGCGCCGAAGCCCGTCATTTCAAGGAACGCCATGGCCCTGCGCGGCCTCCCAGAGGCCATACCAGTCTTCCCGCTCCAGCCGGATGTCTGCGGCCTGGGCCGTGGCGATGAGCCGCTCCAGCTTGTTTGTGCCAATGATGGGCAAGGGCTGGGACGGATGAGCCAAAATCCAGGCATAGGCTAGCTGGTCCAAAGTGGCATTCCCGTACTTGGGAGACAGCTCCACCGCCTTTTTTAGCAAACGAGCACCCGCCGGGTCTTGAGGATTCATGAGTGCTCCTTTGGCCAGCGGAGACCATGCCATCGGCTTGATGCCCAGCTTCTGGCACTGGTCTGCCGTGCCGTCATAGATCGGGTCCATGTGCAGCAGGCTGAATTCAATCTGGTTGGTGACCAGCGGCTGGTCCATTCGCGAATTCAGCAGCTCAAACTGATGAACGTTGTAGTTGGATACGCCGGCACTGCGGATCTTCCCATCCTTGAGCAGGCGGTTCAGGCCTTCCGCCGTTTCATCGGCTGAAGTCAGCCAGTCTGGACGATGCACCAGGAGCAGATCAATGTAATCCGTCCCCAGCAGCCGCAGCGATTTCTCCGCACTCTTCACGATCCGGGCTGCCGTAGCATTGTAATGGGCCACCTTCCGGTCCGGGTGAAAATCACAAGGCACGTAGATACCAGACTTGGTGACGATCTCAAATTTCTCGCGCAGGCCTGGCTCCTTTTTTAAGGTCTGGCCGATGAATTCCTCGACGCGATAAAGTCCGTAGATTTCAGCAGTGTCCAGCGTGGTAACTCCCAAGTCCAGGCAGGCATGGAGACGCTTCAGAAGATCGTCCGAGTGTGCAGTCGCGGGATCATCCAGAAAGCGCCAAGTGCCATAAACGAGACGGGAAAAAGCAGGACCTTGGGGGGAGAGAGAAACACGGGGAATCATGAGTGAGCGATTGAAGAGGGTAACCGGGCGTTTGAAAACGCAAAAGTTTACCTTCCCTCGCATCCAGCATTATGGGAACACAAAAAACCCACCTGCTGTTAAGCGAGGTGGGTTTTTAGAAATCGAAGCCGGGATGTCCGTTAGGCTTTCTTGGTGAGGGCACCCACTTTGAGAGCCAGGCGGCTCTTCAGACGGGAGGAGGTGTTCTTGTGAAGCACCTTGGTCTTGGAGGCTTTGTCCGTAGCGGCGGAGAATTCGCTCAGGCTGGTGTTGGCAGCGGCGGCATCGCCCTTTTCAATCGCGCTGAGCACTTTCTTGCGAAGCGTGCGGATGCGGCTCTTCACGGATTGGTTGGCCGCCGTGCGCTTGGCGGTCTTGCGGATGTCTTTTTCTGAAGAGCGGATGTTAGCCATATAAAATTCTGCTGAGAGAGAGGGCGGAGTGTATAGAGCACTCTTTAGAACCTGTCAAATCGGAATCTGCATCTGCTTGAATGCCTGTAAATGCTGTCACAAATGACTCGCGAAGCGGTAAGACTCATGGGAGACCGTGAGTTTCCTTTGCCATGACCCGCCGCCGACTTTTCCCCATTTTCAGTTCCCTCCTCATCGCCTGTTCCGCAGCCACTGCCCTGCCAGCCAAAGCCGAGGTCTATGAGATGCGCATCTATACCACCAACGAGGGCAAGCTGGATGCTTTGCTGGCCCGGTTCCGCGACCACACCTGCCGTCTTTTTGAAAAGCATGGCATCACCAATGTAGGCTACTGGGTCCCCCTGGCCAAGGCCGATGGGGCTGACACGACGCTGATCTACATCCTGAAGCATGAAAGCGTGGAAGGGGCCAAGGCCGCCTTCGCCAACTTTGGCAAAGATCCCGAATGGCAGGCCGCCCGCAAAGCCAGCGAAGAAGGAGGCAAAATCCTCGCTAAGCCCCCGGAATCCCTGTTTTTGAGCAGCACCGACTATTCGCCGCCGGTCAAAATCGGCACGGCAGAGGGCGGCCGAGTTTTTGAACTGCGCACCTACACCACGCCTCCAGGCAAGCTGGATGCCTTACACGCCCGATTCAAAAACCATACCATGGCCCTTTTTAGCAAGCACGGGATGAACCATGTCGCCTACTGGGTCCCGGCAGCAGGGCAGAAAGATGAAGGCTCCAAGCTGGTGTACATCCTTTCCCACGCCAGCCATGAAGCGGGACTGGCCTCCTTCACCGCCTTTCGGGCAGATCCAGCCTGGATCAAGGCGAAGGGTGAAAGTGAGAAAGACGGCTCACTGACTTTGCCGCAGCCAGATGGGGTCAAAAGCATCTACATGCGTGCCACAGATTTTTCTCCTATTCGCTAACACCTGAGCAAAACCTACGTTTCGAGCCAGAAAAAACCTTGCTAAAACTCGCATTGAACCTACTGAATTTCCAATGACCCGCTCAGGTTTATTCTCTTCCTCGGTGCAATGCGCCGTTTCTATGCTGCTGCTTTCGCTGGCTACTGGCTGCAACAAGAAAGCCCAAATTACTTATGAGACGGAACAGCATCGGCTGACCATGACCGAGCTTCAGAGCCAGTCCAAAAGGCTGGAAAATGAGATCCTTTCGACGGGCAACCTAGGGCGTTATCAAAGCACCCAGCCCGCTCACATCGTGGAACTCAAACAACTGATTGAGCGCCAGAAAAACGAGCTGGTCCAGCTCAAGGCCGAAAGCGAGGCCGCAAAAATCAAGGCTGAGTCCATGCAGGCAGAAGTTGATGCCTACCGCTCTAAGTTCCGCAATTTCTAATTCTGTTTTCCATGGAAGGTAAATTCGTCGTCTATTTTTTCCTGATTCTCGCCATGCTGGGTGCCGGTTACGGCATCTATCACACGACTGAGATTGATGATGCCAACAAAGAACTGATCGCGATCACCAGCCAGATCGGCTCTCTGGAAGATCTGGTCAAAAAGCAGAAAGCATACATCGAGCTGCGCCAGGAGGCTGTGGCCCTGCTCACCGCCTACGGCATCATGCAGAAAGAAGCGTATGCCCTCCGCACCGAGATCGAGCAGCACCGCCAGGCCCAGATCTCCGCCCGCAAAGATTTTGACCAGGCCGTTGCCGTCTCTCGCAATCAAGCCTCAGGTCTCGTGCTGGTGGACCCTGTCCTGCCCAGCGGCATCCGCTTGCGCAATGTGCGGGTTGAAAAAGTCGAAGGTGACATCACCACGATCAGCCACTCCGAAGGTATCACCAAGCTCACCCCTGAAATGCTGCCCAAGGAACTGAAAGACCGTTTCCGTTTCGGAATGGCCATGGGCAGTGAGGAAGCTAAAGCAGAGCCTTCCTCTCCTGCCGCGACGACTCCGCCTGCCAGCACCACGGCCCCCGTGGAGTCCATCTCAGACCAGCTCACAACAGCCAGACGAAATCTGGAAAAAATGAAAAAGGAGCTCCCCTATCTTGAGTCTGAACTGGCCAAGACTGAAGCGGAAGCAGCCTCTGCCACCACTCCTTCCAAACGATTTTACATTAAAAATCGGCTGGATTCACTCAATAAGCAGATTGCTGATCTGAAGACCCAGATGCTGACCGCCGAAGCAGACGTCAAAAAGCTTCAGTAGGATTTGCGGGCTTCAGATCTCCTTGAGAGATAGTTCGTGGCAAACCGCGCGCCCGCCCAGCCCGCAGGCGTTTTGGGCAGCCAGTCTGCTGGCGAAATCTGCACACGCTGAGGCTGTCCAGTTTTCCAGCCAGCCATGGAGAAAGGCTCCATGGTAAACATCCCCACAGCCAGTCGTATCCACTAATTGGTCAACAGAGTAGGCAGGCTGATGAAACTTGGTCCCGTCGGGCAAGGCCACCCAGCTTCCCCGGGCGCCGTCAGTGATCACCACCACCTCAGCGGGAGAGGCCATGAGCTGGCGGAGCATTTCATCCACCTCCTCGCAGTAACAAAAGCACTGCGCAAACTGCCGCGAGACAATCCGAATCTGGCTCTTCAACACCAAGTCTCTAATCGAATCTCGATATCGTCCTGCACCACCATCAAACGACACGCAAACACCCGCCGCCGAAGCGAGTTGCACAGCCTCTCGGGCAGCCGATTCGTGACGGCCGTTGAGGTGTAGCATCCTGGCACTGAGGATCAGCTCCCGTTGCCTAGAATCCAGACTCAGTTCGCCTGCACTCGAAGGCTGATAAACGATCTGACGAGCCCCATCTCTCTGCCTCACCAGGACGACAGCACGGGCCGAGGAAGCCCCAGCTAGGGAGGAGATGCCTGCGGTAGAGACATGATCTCGCTGCAATCCCTCCAGGATAAGCTGCCCGGCAGCATCATCCCCCAAGGTATCCAAAAGCGTGACCTTGCGGCCTAAGCCACCAAGTACGCAAAGAGCGGTGGCCACAGGACCACCGCCCATTTGAAGATACTGAATCGCCTGCGTAACGCTTTCCTGGTCACTGAAATCTGGCACTAGCCAGAGGTCATCCAAGGTGGCTGCACCGATTCCCACCACATCCAGCCTATCGAGGTTGAAGGTGGTGGAGATCACAGGCAGACCGAAGCGTTTCCGCGACTGGACTAAACCAGATCAGAAGCCCGCCCCACCGCTTTTGGCGATGAAGTTGAGGGCAAGCACGGCGATCGAAAGAAGGAAGACAACCCAGGCAAGAATCATAGGGGGAGAGCGAAAAAGTTACGAAGAATTAAAACACCTGAAGATCCTTTACTGCGGCAGCGCAGGAAGATGACCGCCAGAGATGAATTCATTGGTCCAGGAGCCATCTGGCAGAGGCCGTTCCCACTTCACCGGAACCGCTGGGGGCACCATGATTGGCGAATCTGCGCTGGCAGAGATGCGATCACTGCCGAACATCTGGATCACCAAAAGGACGACCGAGAACAGCAGGCAAACCACGGAAAGAGGCATCAGGCCTTCTTCCGGATCTTTTTCTTCGTAGAACTGCTGGGAGTCCGAAGCTGCAGTACGCTTCACAGGGGCACTCGGTGGAGCCGAGATGCTCGGGCGCGCCATCGGCTGCGTCTGCTGAAGCTTGACGGTAGCCTTGGGCAGAGAGCCTGTGCCAGCACCAGGGCCAGCGGCCAGCGGGGCTGTGCCAGCGGCACCTGGAGTGCGCGGAGCACTGACCGCAGGACGAGTTGGCATCGTTTTCAGAGGGGCCGTGGTGGCACCTGTCTCCATGCGGGGTGCGCCAGGAGCGACCGGCGCGGCACCTGGAGCGCCAGGGGCCATCGGAGGACGCGGTGCGCCAGGAGCGGATGGGGGAGCCCCAGGAGCCGAAGGCGGACGTGGAGCGGCCATGGGCACAGTCGCCGCAGGCGGAGCACCCAGAGGACGCGGTGCCGGAGGCATCGGCATGGAAGGCGGAGGAGCGCTAGGCGCAGGAGAAGCAACCACAGGCACAGCCGAGGTGGTTTTGCGGGAAACATCCATAGGTGCTGGAGGCAGCTTCACCGGGGCTGTGGCCGACTTCGGCGCAGGCGGTGGCAAAGGAGCGGAAGGCAACTGGATCGGCGCGGTGGAACGCTTGGGAGTGATGTCCGGCGCGGCCACACCCAGGGAGATTGGGGACACAGGAGCCGTGGCTTCACGGGGCTGTGTAGCTCCAGCACCAGGACGCGAACGCAGGGTGATGCGCACGGTTTCCTTTTTCAGGGGCACAGCCGCAGTCTTGGGTGTGCTGGGAGGTGGCGGAGTGGGCGTGTTTTCGGATTCGCTCATGGTGACGGGGGAAACGACAAATATTACAGAATTATGAATTTAGCGGGGACGCGGGTTTTGCGTCAATGTCATTTCTTCAGACAAGACGGAAAACCGCATTTAAAACCGTCATCAGACGAATTTCTTCAATCTTTGGGCCACATCCTCCTGAAGTCGGCGGACATAATTCAAAGTATATTCCTGCACATCAATCTGGTCGTCCTCCACCAGAGGCGTGAGATCCATGGCAAAGGTCAGCAGGCTGGTCTTGTCCGTGGTGTGGGAGTCAAAGTAGGTGGCATTGGCATGGCGGAGGCCTTCCTCAGCCAGGTCATAGCGCTTGCCGCCACTGATCTGGCTGTCAAAGACCCCCAGCAGCGGACGCAGAAGATGCGGGTATTTATCCACCCACAGCATGGCTTTGTCGTCGCTCAGCAGCCAGTCCAGCTTGCGCCAGACTTCACAGCCGTAAACTTTTTTGGGCCGCATCTCCACAGGGAGCGCACGGATGGCCTCCAGGCAGCGCAGAAAGGTGGCCACGTGGGTATCGTGCCGGTCGCAGGGATTGTGCACGTACAGGATTTGGGGCTGGCAGTGTTCCAGGATGAACTTCAGGTCCTCGACCACAGGGCCGTGGCGCTGCTCCTTCACTTCCTCGCTGGGGTAGCCCAACTGCGCCATGAAGCTGTATTCGCCCACAAAGGCGGCCTTGCGCTGCTCCACCAGGCGCACTTTCTGCATCTCATCGTCCGTGTAGTCCGCATAGGGGCCACGGCGTGGGCTGCCGGAGCCATCCGTCACCACCACACCGCCGAACCACTGGTCACCGCTGTGGAAACATTCGGTGATGCCATGATAAGCGGCGATTTCCAGGTCATCCTGGTGAGAAACGATGCCGAGGTGAGTCACGCGGCGCAGCGCTGTCCAGGGGTCGGTTTGATCAGGGATGAAGACGTCGTGTTTGGGGTGGCGGAAGGTCACGTCCCCTTTAAAGCGCAAACTCCCGCCGGATGCAAATACAGTCCCTCACGACAAATCTGCAACCAATCCGCACGAGCGTGGTTGATAGCGGAGATGACCGCCCTTAGCGTCGTGAGCCTGTTGCCCACCCTTGTCATGCCGGAACCGGAATGGCCCGACTCCCCTGCCCTGCCTGCCACCCGCGTGGCAGGTGACGATGCATTTTCTGATGATGAAGAAAATGTACGCCTGATGCTGCGCGTGAAGGAAGGCGACATCCAGGCCTTTGAGCGGCTCGTCGAAATGCATCAGAGCATGGTCATCGGCACCGCCTGCCGCATGCTCGGCAGCATGGAGGATGCTCACGACATCGCACAGCAGGTTTTTCTGCGGGTCTGGAAAAGCGCCCCGCGCTATGAAGCCACGGCCAAATTCACCACCTGGCTGTTTACCATTTTAAGAAATCTGGTCTTCAACGAAACCCGGCGCCGCTCCCGCCGCAAAGAAATCCCCCTAGAGCAGGAGGATGACGGGCACGCCCCGCAGCAGTTCGCCGACCATACCGCGCCGGCGGCCGACCAGATCACCCAGCAGGAAGAACTGGAGCAGGCGCTGGACAAAGCCATCGCCGCCCTACCAGAAAAGCAGCGCCTCGCCGTGGTGCTGCGCCGCCACGAAGAACTGCCTTATGAGCAGATCTGTGAGATCCTGAAAATGTCCCTTCCGGCCGTCAAAAGCCTGCTCTTCCGCGCCCGTGCCGAGTTGCGCAAGCATCTGGCTGCCTACCTGGGCGAAGAACCTTGATCCCTGATCAGGACGACTGCGAACATCCGGGGTTCAACCATGAAGAGGGCGGACTGGGATACATGTCCTGCCTAGCTTGGATCGCGGCAGATTTAAAGTATGCCTGAAAGTAAAGCTGCACCGCTGCCACGCCTGCCCAGCCCAGCGGATATTCCCAGGGCATCACCAGGCAGAGTGCAGCCAGAATCAACAGGAGTACAGTCACCATAAACCCCACACGCCTCCCCGCCGAAAACGAGCGAAGCCAATGCCGCGAAGGCCAACGAAAATCAAAAGCCGGGTGAAGCAGCATAAAATACCGCACCAGTCCTCCCAAAGGCGCTAAGCAGCCCCAGGAGAGCAGCCACCAGGGAAGAAGGAGGCCCCAACAGATGCTGAGCACCAGGGCATGAGGCCAGATGTCCGGGCGCACACGAAGCACCAAAAAAAACCTTCTCACCCGCTGCCAGGAACGCCAGGGAAAGGAAAGGCAACGATACACCAGATGGCTTCTCTCGATGGCCTCCCGCCAGTCGGCGGCAAGGTGCTTGTTCAGGGGATCTCCCGCCATCGCTCTGGACAGCCATTGCTGCGCAGCAGCGGGCTGCTCCAGGCGCAATAGCAAGCGCCCCACCCGCCACAGCAAAAAGGCCCGCTCTGGAGCATGAACCAAGGCTTTTTCTAACGCCTGAATTCTTTCAGCCATAGACTTCGCATCTTGTGGATTGCCTTCCAAGGCCACATCCTGGCTCAACCACGCCTGCGCATTGTCACCCTCCAGTTCCTGCAATCTTCGGGCATGCCGGTGCGCTTCCGCCGGGTCGCCCAGGGCACTTTTAACACTTACTGTGAGAAAATGCAGAGCACTTTTGTCGGGCTCCAAGGTCAGTCCCGTTTTCAAATGCTCCTCCGCCAACCGGAAGTCACAACACTGCATGGCCACCTGTGCCGCCAGTTCATGATGGAAGGCATGTTCAGGATCCTCCTTCAACAGGCAATCCACATGGATGCGTGCCTCACTCCCCCGCCTCAAGCGAATCAATGCCAATGCAGCAGCCCTGTGGGCCACCTCATCTGCGGGAGACTGCTCCATGCGTCGCCTGGCTACCTCCAAAAGTCTTTCCCACTGGGATGCATCGGCCAGGTGCCGCACGACCCGCAGGAAACGGTCAATCTCTGGATTGAGGTCATCGCCGGGCTGAGGGGGCATGGAGTCCATTTCTATCACAGCTACCCCATGGCTAAAACCTATTTTTACGGCCAGGAAAAGCATCCATACCTAACAAAAAGCATTTCAACAAACTCACTTGCAGGCCAGGCTCTATTCAGACAGCAAGACAGAAGTGCATTGACCGTGCTTTGTTTCCCTGGAAGCCAGTTATACTATGTGGCATCATCTGCGTTACATCAAAACGGCCCTTTGGGGTCCTTTTCACCCCTTCCCGTCCCTCACTTCCCCGGTATTGACCTGGGTGAAGTGGCGACCCCTACGAGATTTGAATTGCCATCTTGCCAAGCCTTGAAAATCAAGGGTTTGCACTTCTGTAACGCCGGGCTGTGTGACAGGGCGTTGTTACAAATTGCGTTGTAAAATCGCAGAGACAAACTCAAAATGCAGGTTTATTCATTTGAACAGTATTTTGGTTGTGTTTTTCAAACTTGCTTTCAGCCGGATTCTTAACCCATTTTAGGACCTCATATTTAATCCTTTCCATGAGCCTCAAAGAGAAAACCGTTAACTACCGTCGTTGTGTTGCCTCAGGCAGATTAATTTGAGGGAGCAAACACAATGCTGTTTTTGCTGGCGCAATACCCTCCTTGTCAACGTGGCTCCCGAAATCGCGCCGGTGAATTATGCGGGGTTCAACGTCTCCGCTGAGCCAACGCTTGCACGTTTACGAGTTCATTCAACCTATCCTGTTGCGCCAGAACTTCGCCAGCATAGCGCCAGACAGGGCTAGGGACATAAGAGCGGGAGCGCGGGCGTGAGGGCTGGAAAATGCCATTCTCCACAAGCCGAATGATGGCAGGTCGCAAGGGGCTGTTCCGAACTGTGGTCAACCGACTATGAACGCTGAGAGCTTCCAGCAAGGACTGAGCGTGAGAATAGTTGCCATGCACGGCGTGAACGATTTCACAAACGAGAGCAAGGGGGCTGCGGCACTGGCTGAAATGCACAGGGCGTTGCGGATGAACGAAATCAAGAAAGCCGTTCACTGTCTCCGCCGCATCTGTCCTCGCTGCGGAAAGCAGGGCGGTAATCTCGGTGGTGCTGCTGAATCCACGCCGGGAACGTTCCAAGGAGTGTTCGACTTCAAAGCGGACACGCCTGTTTGTCTTGGCGTAGATTCTAAGCCGTGTTCCCGCCGTCACGGAAAAGGAAAGGCCGAGTGAGTGTCCATCGGTGGCGGTTTCAAAAATCTGGCTCCTCACTTGGCCGCCGAATTGCAATGCCTCGCGTTGCAGGCTTTGGACAAGTCGGAGCGGTTCATCATGCCAGAACTCCCAATAGGTTTCCACCTGTTGCAGGCTGCCAGACAGGGCTGCCTGCGTTGCTGCCATGTCTGGAGACAAGGAGGCAGCTCTTTGAAACTCGCTGGCAATTCGGGCATGGAGGCTTGAAAGAAAACGAACGGGAGCGCTGCGGGCTTGATCGTCATTCCATCCAACGGCCCCGGACTCATCGGCTGGAAACCAGTTATCGTTCCCATCCAGGCTATGCTCTCCGTTTGTTGGCGGGCGGAAGTATTCAGAGTGGCGGAAAACGTCCTGATTCGGCCCCAAATCAAGACGGCGACGGAAACCGCGCTGCCGCATGTAGCGCGTGGCGTTCAACGTGGCCGTTGCCTCGCCATAGACGGCATTAACACCCGCCCCGTCTCGAATGCCTCTAAGATGTAGCTTCACCTGTGGGAGCATCGCGGGAATTGGGTGGCGAAATCCAGGCAATTCGATTGCACGGCTCCTGAAGCTAACGCGGTCACTTGCCCGCCCCTCCGGCCTGCCGAAAACGATTCCGAAAGCGCCAGCGGTGCGAGTTTGCCGGAGTGACATTGCAGGCACGGACAACAGTGGTGAAAACGTTTGCACCGTTGCAAGGGGTGTTTCCCCCACAATCTCCCGTAAAGCTGTCCAGCCTCTCAAGCGTGCCGTGATACGATCATGGAGAGCGTTTTCTGCTGTGACTGTGATTCCGTGGCTGTAGGCGGCTATGCTTCCCATGTCGTTTTTCCCCTGATTTGCGCCCCATCTCTACAGAGGGGGCCGGGAAAATGCCACCGGGATCAATTCGCCAGCGTTTCCAGACGCTTCAAGAGGCGGTGAACGCTGGTGGAGTGCCAGCTTTTACCCGTGGGAGTCGGGATTTTGCGAGCGTTCAGGGCATCGGCAATCCCGCGCACCGTAGTAACGCCTGCGGCTGTCATCTCATCCAGCACGGGCTTCAACATGAGGGCTGTTTCTTTGGCTTTGGCGTGGTTTTCAGCGCCCAAGATGGCCCCATGCGTGCCGAGCTTCACGCCGCGAGCCTTGGCGCTGGCAAGGGCCGCTTTCGTGCGGGAGGAAATAGCGCGGGCTTCTTCCTCTGCCACGGCGGCGAGAATGTGAACCGTGAGGCGGTTGGTAGTCGGATTGTCCACGGCGACAAAATCAGTTTTGGACTCCATCAGACCAGAGATGAAGTGAAGGTTTCGCGCCAGCCTGTCCAGCTTGGCAATCACGAGCTTGGCCTTTTGCTTTTTGCACGCCGCAAGAGCTGCCGCCAGTTGAGGGCGGTTTTTGCGTTTGCCGCTCTCTACCTCTGTGAACTCGCCAGCCAGTTCCCAGCGGCCCCCGTTCAGGTAGCTTTTCACGGCTTCGCGCTGGGCATCCAGCCCAAGGCCGCTTTTGCCCTGCTGGGCTGTCGAAACTCGATAATAGGCGATGAATTTGCCGTCCATGTTCACACATATACGGTCGTTTATGTGTGAACACAATCATGATTTTGCTTCTTTTCGGGCTTTCCATGTCTCCATGACAAACGAGGCGAGGGTGTGCGCCGCATTCACTGAAAATCGCGCATGACGGGGAGAGATTCGGTAGGCACCCTTTTCCCTTCCGTGGGCGCTCCCGGCATGGGTTCTAAAGGCGGCAATGCCTTCAACGATGCTGAAAAGGCCAGAAAGAATCCGCTTCAAATCTTGATCGTGTAGTTGATCCGGTGACAAGCCAATATGCTTGGCTGTCACGCTCCAAAGCGGTGAAAGAGTTTTGCTTGTAGGCCAAGCCAAAGACTCGTCCTCAATGTATGCTTTGCACAGAGATTCCAACAAACTGCAAGCCGCCGTCACGGCAGCGGGTGGGTCTTGATCCACGGTTTTTAGCGCTCGTTCGACCTCTATTTCGATTTCCGCGAAGTTGCCCTCTTTGATGTGCTCAATCAGTGTTTTAGAAGAGGCTCCAATTCCAGCCGTGAGAAGCTTGCCGCCCTTGGCGTATGACATGCCATTGTCTGCCAAGAACTGAATCAGGCGCGTTTTCTCTTTCGCCTTGTCTTCATCTGTGTGGAGATTACGCGTGAAGTCGCACTCCATGAATTCTTCCAAGATTTTGCCGAGAATGACTACAGCGGCTCCAGGATCACGTTCGCTTTCCTGCAAAAGCCAGCGTGTGATTTCATTCTCACAGTTGGGGTTTCCTTCTGGCGGGTTGGTCCTCGCGCCCGCCCCACAAAGAAGAGCATGGATTTCACGGTGGCTGTAATAGTAGCGTCCCAAGATGTTGCCAACCACTCGGGCCAGTGCGTGAGAAATGCCTTGCTGCATGTTCTAAAAAGGGTCGGACCTGATTCTAAACAAGGCCAAGGTATGCGGCCAAAAAGTCGGCGAGTCCTATTTTGTGTTTATTAGCCCTCGTTTTTTGGCCGGAAAATCGAAGGGGGGTGTTAGTTTTTTTTGAAAAAGCTCTCCATAGAGAAGGGCACGGGGTGATCCTCCTGATTCCGGTAGATCAAGCCGACGAATTGAAGAAACTGCGCCTTGTCCCGCAGAATGCTGTTCACGGTGCGGATGGCTGCCACCTTCGCCATGCCTTCGCTTTCCTCTGCCGCCTTCATGGCTTTGGCATAGAGCGTTTCCAGCCGTGCAAGATGATCGTTCACCATCTCTTTCTCAGCAGGCCGTTCATAGACGGTGGAGAAGTCGCCTTTGATTCGCTTGATGCTGCGGGACACCCAAGCAGGGTCTTTGCCCATCGTGCGGGCAATGTCTGCGGCACTGCTGCCCTGCATCATCAAATCCCACAAACGGCAGAGGTCCACACGGGCCTGATAGGCACGCGGAGACAGTCCACGCGGACGCTGCCCCGGACTCATTGCAGACAGGCCGCGACGTGGTGAAATCGTGCCGCCATTTGCGCCATTTTGATTATTCGCGCTCATACCCTTTTTCTTGATCGAAACGAGCCTAACAATAGGCTTGAAGCGTTGAAAAATCAACGATTCGCCGCATTGATTGAGATGATTTTTGATGATCGAAAACAGCATTGCGCGGGTTTCATTTCGTCCCGCTATGCTTCGATCAAGAAGGGCTTTTTTTACTGCTCCAAAACGTTCACCACTTGGAAGGTTGGAAGCATCTTCACGAGTCCATTTTGCAGGATGAACTTTCGCCGGCCTCGATAGATCAACGCGCCCAAATTCAGCGGATCATCTTCATGGTATCCGTCCTTTGTGAGCTGCTGATACAGCTTGTTTGGATCATCGTAGCCAGCTTCAAAGGCAACCTCGCGCACAACGGCAAACGTGAAGTGTTCGCGCACAGTCAAGACACCCCTGTAAATCAAGCTGTTCTCTGTGACTGAAACCAGGTCACAGGGGTTGCTGTCCATTCCCAAAGCGGCGGGCATCACGAGACACTGTTTCACCGCATCATCGGCAACGTCTCCGTGATAGAGCGCCGCCACGATATGAATCAGGCTCTTCACTTCAACGCCCGCAATCTCGTTGGTAATGGAACTGTTGAGCACATACGGGAAATCAGCCTTCCGAACGCTTTTGGATGGCTTGGCTTTGCTCGCTGCTTCTGCTGCGGTGCCGTTGTTTGCCACGGTGGCCGCTGGATGATTGAGCGGCAGCAAATCGCCTTCCATGATCCAGAACCGGCCCGCCTTGAGCTTTCCGCTTCCCTCCATCGCCTCCACCATCACAGCGTCCATCGGCCCGCCTCTTTGTAGCACGCGAACTTTTACATTGCTTCCGGCAGTCCAGACCTTGCCCGCGTTGTCCAGGCGCTCCAAGGCTCGCGTTCCGGCCTCGCCTCCCTTGTCTGACTCTGCTTCTATGATCTTGAGCGTTTCCGTGTCTGCATAGAGCACGGCCTCTTTGAGAATGACGCCATTGGCTTTCGGGGCAGTGCTTTCCGCCGCGTGAGAGGCTATCGAATGGAGGGCGAGAAACAGGAGCAAGCGTTTCATGGGCGGTTCACTTGGCGTTCAGAGTTTCAAGCGCTTTCAAACTCTCTGCGATGGCCTCCTTGTCCGTGCGGATCATCGGTGTTTCGGCCCCATCGCTTGCCAGATACTTGAGCCAAAGCCCTTCGATGAAAACGGCGGCTCTGTGCGAATAGGCAAAGTCTGCGGCTGCCTCCTGCTGAATCTGCTTCACGCGAGCCATCGCGCTTTCACGGAAGGCTTTCAATTCCCGCCCGGCTTTCGCCGCTCCCTCCATGTCGTTCGTGTCCTTTCGCATTGCCAGGGCAGGCCGCAAGGCTTCAAGCTGCCGATAGATGCTCAAAAGCTCTTTCCGGTATGCCTCCTTTTGAGCCTCTGACAGTCCGCCAGACGTGGCCGCTGGTGCTGTGGCGTCTTTGCCCTGCGCTGGCGTTTCTGGCTTGTCTGCGGGCCTTATGGCTGGCACTGCCGCCGTCTCCTTCTCCGGGGCTGGGCAAAGAATGGCAATGGCACCCAAGATCACAAGCAAGCTCAAGCAGCCCATGCCAGCCGCTTTCCGTGCGGGTGAAACTTCCGACTTCTTGGCAGGCTGCGAAATGCAAAGCGAAGCGAGAACGTCACCAATAGGCCGCCAGTCTTGACCACCTTCTGCAACGATTTGCACCTCTGGCCCAAGCTGGCCCGATTGTTTGAGGCGTTGAAGCTCCGAGAAAGAAATAGGCCCGATGGCTTGCCCGTTGTGAGCATAAAACCAATTCTGGCTCTCCTGTGAAAATGCGGCTGTCTGTGTCATGGCGGGAATCGTTCGGGATTCCCCCTTTGGCACGAGCGCCAAAGGTGGCCGGAGAGTTTAGAAACCGCCGTTAGACAGTCACGACGGCCTTTAAGCCGTGAGGCTCTGGACATACGCCGCCGCCTCCCGGCCATTGTGCATGGTCGTGAAGCGGCGTGTTTGCGGCACACGCCCGCCGCTAACGGTCGGGATTCTAAAGCCCCGGTTCAGGTCTCCCCGAACACTTCAATTCTTGAGCACATCCGTTTCCGAGTAAAGGCGGAATCACACTCTTTCCGGCAGCTTTGCCCGCACGGTGGCCTTGATGCGGGGGCGTGGCAGGTGAGAGAGGTTCAGCCCCTCGTATTTCACGCGTTCAAGGTGACGTGCCAGATAGGGCAGCAAGCGCCCGCCATAGGACGTTTCAGCGCTGCTCTTGTCTGTCCAGCCTCCAAGCCTCCGCAACGCATCCTGTGGAATTTCCGCCTCGCGCATTGCATCGGTGAACGTGTGCCGGAGAGAGTGGAAGCACTGGCTGCGACCCTGTTTCACGCCCACATCCCACAAGTAGCGATTGAAGCGCTTCGAGTAGTTGTGAGAGCGGTTTCCATACGTCTTGCCGCGTGTGGCATCCGGGAAAAGCTCTGTGGCCTCTGATTGCCTGACAGACTCCACATAGCGAAGGAATCCCAGGCGCTCCAGTTCCGGGTGAATAGGAATGGTGCGAACGCTCTGTTTTGTCTTCAATGACTGCTCTTCACCTTCACGAATCCGAATGCACTTCACGCCGTCTGCTTCCGTGATGTCAGAGGGCAGAAGTTGCAAGATTTCCTCCATGCGCATTCCCTCAAAGAGAGCAATCAAAGGCGACCAATACTCATGCGGGCGCAAAGGATGGTTCACCGTGAAAGCCGCGTCTGGCTGGTTGGCAAATCGTTGATAAACCTCGCCTGCAAAGATGCGGTTCAATTCGTCTGCGGAAAATGACTTTTCCCCTTCGGTCTTTGCTTCGCCTTCCAGGGCGAGGCCATCCGCTGGGCTTTGCGCAAGAAGCAGTTCCTTCACGGCAAACCTGAACAGGCCGGAAATCATCGTCATGCGCTTGTTGAAAGTAGCCCTCGCCATCGGCTCCTTGCCTTCACGTTTCGCCTGCGCCACGGATTCCCGCAACGTCTTTCCAGGGTAGAGCGTGCCAGCGTGCGCGGGAAGCTGCATGTAAAGCTCCTGAATCTCCCGCATCTGCTCGCGAGTGATGGCCGCTATCGGCGTTTCTGTCCCCAACATTTCGCGGAGCACGCCACACACCAGGGCAAATTCGTCCCGTGTCTTTGGCTTCAAATCGTTGCGCTTTGGGTCTTTGCTGAATCGTTCAATCAGGGAATCCAGCGAGACGGAAGAAGCGGCTTTTGCGGCATCCTTGACCATCGGCGCAAGCCTCAAAGCCAGGTGCTCCATAGCGGGAGGCTGGCCCGTGCGGAGAAATGCGACTGCGAGCCTTCGCACGGCAAGAGTGCCCTCTAAAATCAGGCTCCCGAACTCCGCGTAGGCATCCCATGCCGAATGCGAGCGGCGAAGTGTCATGTAGCCGCCTGCATCTTCGATGATCTGCCGCCGTAGTGCTGCCAAGCGTTGTTCTTGGAACACTTCGCCGGAAATCAGGGCTTCAATCTCCGTTTCCAGCTTCTCCGCCTCCTGCTGGCGTTCTGTGCCATTCATCAGCGCGGGGCGCTTTTGGTATTTGTCCAGCCATGCTTGCCACTCGCCAGCAAACCAGCGGTGCGCCAGCGTCACCAGTTCAGCGCGTGAGAACTGCTCTACGGGCCGCCGCTTCAAACTGTCCTTTGCGCCCGGATTCTCGCGCTGGCTTTCGGTGAAAACGTTTTCATCGCCTGCCGCCTTCTTTCGCTGCTTCGCTTCTTCAAGCAGGCGCTCTGATTCCATCCATAGGCCGTGGTGCGCCTTCCGCGCATCCGGCAGCTTGTCTGTCTTGAGGGAAATCACGAACTCACGCCGGTTCCCAAAGTTTACGAAGTCCCGCAAGTCCTTTGGAATGGGACGGCGGAAATACCAGACGCCATTTTCAGGGCGCTTTTGGAGATACATTTTCGAGGGCTTCATTTTGCCCTATCGTTACAGCGCGTCGTTACATTCGGGAAGCGCTAAGCCTTGAGCATCAAGGCTTCCGTTGATTCTCAAGCCTTTGGCTTGAGAGTGGCGACCCCTACGAGAATCGAACTCGTGTCGCATCCGTGAAAGGGATGTGTCCTAACCGCTAGACGAAGGGGTCATGCTCAGTTTGAGCGGGCCGATATAATGCGCGGGCCGATCATCGGCGCAAGTGGTTTTTGTCGTTTTTTGGAAATCTTTTTTGGCGGTGTCGGATAAACCCGAGAAGACCTCGACAGCAGGCCATCATCCACAGCTTGATTGCTTGGATGCAAAGGAATCCGTTCGCCGCTCATGTCCGGGCATAGGCATCCCCTTTCGTGGTTCATCACGATCTGATGTTTTAAAGGATCCGGCTTGGGACCGGAAGGTGCGAGACTAACCGCCCAGGCGGAAGCCTTTGCCAAACTTGCTCTTCGGCAGCTTGCCACCAGGCATCATGCCTTTCGGCATCTGAGGCATGCCGCCAGGGCCGCCACCGCCAAAGAGACCACTGGCCATCTGGGCCATGGCGCTCTTGTTCTTCATCAGGCCTCGCATCATCTCGAACTGCTTGAGGAGCTGATTGATCTCCACCACGGGCCGGCCACAGCCTTTGGCGATGCGCTTGCGGCGGCTGCCATTGATGATGTCGGGCTTGGAACGTTCCTTGGGCGTCATGGAAAGGATGATCGCCTCCACATGCTTCATGCGCTTGTCATCCACACCGGGCATGCCCTTCAGCTTGTTCATGCCTGGAATCATGCCGAGCAGGCCCTCAAGAGGCCCCAGCTTTTTCATGAAGCGGAGCTGGCCGAGGAAGTCATTGAAGTCGAATTTGTTCTCCTCCAGACGACGCATCATTTTCATGGCGTCCTTTTCGTCAATCTCCTGCGCGGCCTTCTCCACCAAGGAGACGACATCGCCCATGCCGAGAATGCGCTGGGCCATGCGGTCCGGGTGGAAGACTTCGAGCTGATCCACCTTTTCACCGACACCGATGAACTTGACCGGGCATCCCGTGACCTGGCGCATGGAAAGCAGCGCACCGCCACGGGCATCGCCGTCCAGCTTGGTCATGATGAGGCCGGTGATGGTCACCGTCTCATGGAATTTTGAGGCGACAGCGACTGCCTGCTGCCCCGTAGCCGCATCGGCCACCAGCAGAGTTTCATTCGGCTGCACCAGGTCACGAACCTTTTTGAGCTCGCTCAGCAAAGCATCATCCACTTCTTGGCGACCCGCAGTATCGAAAATGGCAACACCACTGCCCTGCTGATCCAGCCAGGCCAAAGCGGCACGGGTGGCGCGAACGACATCCGTCTCACCAGCGGCTGGCACGCAAACAGGCACGCCGAGCTGCTGGCCGAGAACCTGGAGCTGGGTCACCGCAGCCGGACGGTAAAGGTCGAGGGCGATGAGCAACGGGCGTTTGCCCTGCTTTTTCAACCAATTGGCCAATTTGGCGGAGGTGGTGGTCTTCCCTGCCCCGTTCAAACCGACCATCAGGATGCGCTGCGGTGGACCCAGATCCAGTTCGGACGCTCCACCGCCGAGGATTTTCTCCAACTCGTCGTGGAAGATTTTAACGATCTGCTGCCCAGGCGTCACGGTCTTGAGCACCTCTTCCCCCAGAGCCCGCGTTTTGACGGCCTCAACCAGGTCCTTGGTGACCTTGAAATCCACATCCGCTTCCAGCAAGGCGAGACGGATCTCCCGCATCGCATCGGAGACGTTGGATTCGCTGATCTTGCCCAGACCGCGCAGCTTGCGGAAGGCATCTTCGAGTTTGTCAGTGAGGGCAGAAAACATGGAAAGAGAAGCTTTATTCATCGGTGCTTCTGGCCTGCGTCGCAAGCAGGGATTCCAGGACAGCCGCAGGCTATCCATGCCTGCCTGTGGCTTACGATGCCAATGGCGGGCAAAAGTTCAGCAGCTCGATCTCGACCGCGTGTTTCTTTTCAGGCTGCACCTCGACGATGCTAAGACTGCCGTACTCAATGTTAAAATGGGCCATGTATTTCAAGGGCTGTTCCATCAACAGGGCCAGGATGACCCGGATGATGCCGCCATGACAAAAGATGGCCACCCGACGATGTGGGTTTTCCTGAAGGATTTTGAGCAGCGCTGGCTGCACACGCTGGGCCAAAGCTGCGGCTGTTTCGCCGTTCGGGATGCCCGGATTCTCAATGATCTCCAGCCAATCAAAGGCGCTCACACCAAAATGCTCCTGGATGCCGTCCCAGCGGTACCCCGTCCAGTCGCCAAAATCCACCTCGCGCAGATCCGGCACAAGGATGGGCTGCAGCCCTTTGGCAGCGGCCAGAGGGGCCAGCGTCTGCTGCACGCGGACCATCGGGCTGGCGTAAAGGGCATCCAAGGGAGTATCCGCCAGCCAGCGAGCCACGGCGGCCCCATGCTGCTGCCCGAGGGATGAAAGCTCCATGTCAATGCGGCTGCCACCAAAGACTTGGTGGTAACGCTCCTCCACCTCGCCATGACGGATGAGATAGAGCTGGGTAGGATGGTTGGGCAGGTGCGATTTCAAAGCGCCGTTTCCATCGTCCAAAGCCAGGAAACGATCAAGGTTCCAGGGCATAAAAAAAGCGGCGACTCGTGAGAGCCGCCGCTATGATTTGAAATCAAACGTTACTGAATGAAGTAAAACTGGCGGGTATTCAGCGCGGCCCAAAGGGCATCGCCTTTGCCGACGGAACCCTTGCCTTCCACCACAGGTTTCAGCAGTTCCTGCTCTTCAGCGGTCGCCTTGCGGCTGAAAAGGGAGAGGTAAACGGTATCGATGGTCTGCTCGGTGGTTTCGGCACGACGCAGGGCGCGGGAAATCATCGTATAAGGATTCAACAGTTGAGTGAATGTTTTGCCATTCAGCAGCATGAGAGCCTGGCCGACGCTGGCTTCGTCATTGCTGTTTTCGACCAGCTCACGATCGCTCTGACCGAACTCGCGCAGGAAGTGGCCGTTCGGAGCCGGGCTGCGCAGATCCGCCGCACGGACCATGAAAGTATCCCGGTAGTTTTCCCAGGCTTTGAGGGAGGTCAGCTCTTTCTTATCGTCCACTTTCAGGGCTTCAGCATCCCGTTTCAGGCGCTGCTGCTGCTGGGCAGTCAGGCGGGCGCGCTGCTGCTTCGCCATGATGGCGAGGGCTTCATCCACGCCCAGGTCCTGGCCTTCCTTGCTGCGAATGACGCTGGTGATTTCCTTGGCGAACTCCACATCATCCACCTGCTCCTTGAGCTTTCCTTCACGAGCAAGCTGGGCGAACTTTTTGAAGCCCATCGAGTAGATGATCTCCTCAGCGGCTTCATCAATGGCGCGACGCTGATTGGCCACCACTTTTTTGGCGGCGCGGATGGCATCTTCATCCTTGTTTTTGTTCGCTTCGGTGAGCTGTTCCTGGGCCTTGCGCACATCGGTGGCGAGCTGCTTTTGCACGGCCACGACCTTGGCTGCACCTTCAGCGAGTTCTTTGGAGGTCAGGGCATTCAGGGCTCGATCCAGCCACTCCACGCGGCGGATGGTGGATTCACGCTCGATGCTGGCGGCCATGCTCGGCGTATCCGGGGAAGGCTTGTAAAGAGCCACCATGCTGTCCCAAATCTGCTCAGCACTCATGCGGCGGAGGACGGGGCCTGGGAAGTGGTACACTTCGCCAAGCTCCACGTCTTTGGCATAGGCGGCACGCTGGTAAGTGCTGCTGTTGTAAATGATGCGCAGATAGGCCTTCATGTCGTAGTTCACCTGCTTCATGGTCTCCTCAAGGAAGGTCATGAGCTGCGGATTGCTCGGCACGGTGGAGTCCGTGATTTCATCCACAGGCTCGATGACACCCACGCCCATCACCTTTTTCCAGAGACGGTTGGCGATGACGAGGGTGAAGCGGGGATTGTCCTTCGAGGCTACCCAAGAAGCATAAGCCTGGATGGGTTTTTGGCCTTCTTTGACGATGTTGCCGTCTTTGGAAAAGGCCGCCGGAATCATCGGCTCCACCACGCTCTTGGGCTTGGCATCTGTGTATTGATAGTCGTGAGGCAGGCGCAGGGGCTTTTTATCCGTCTCATCCAGCACGGTGTTGTAGCGCAGCGGGCGCAAAATCTCGTTCATGGCACGGCCAACATCTTTGCGGGCCAGCCCGGTCGCTTCGCCCATCATCATGGAGTCCATGGATTTATCGCCCTTGCCTGCCTTTTTGCCC
This sequence comes from Prosthecobacter algae, assembly GCF_039542385.1. Classification (NCBI taxonomy): domain Bacteria; kingdom Pseudomonadati; phylum Verrucomicrobiota; class Verrucomicrobiia; order Verrucomicrobiales; family Verrucomicrobiaceae; genus Prosthecobacter; species Prosthecobacter algae. The sequence continues at coordinate 189,668 of NZ_BAABIA010000007.1, forward strand.
TTGGCACTGCGGCCATAAAAGGCCTGGGCGAGAAGCGGATTCGACAGCCCGTTGCTGCCGGTCATGCCATTGCTGTGCGCGGCCATCTGGTAGTAGTCCATCTGGGTCCACTTATCGAAGGGGTGGTTGTGGCACTGGGCACACACCATGCTGGTGCCCAGGAAGACCTGGGTGGTGACAGCCATGTTATCCAGCGGCATGTTGTAATCGCGGATGTAAAAGCCCACGGCGCCGTTTTCATAGGTCTTGCCTTTGGCCGTCAGCATCTCCTGCACCATCTGGTCGTAGGGCTTGTTGGCCTTGAGGGAATCGCGGACCCAGTTGGAATAGGCGGCGCCGGCAGGCTGGCTATTACCCTGGGTAAGCTGGGATTTCACCCGCAGCAGATCGCTCCAGTAATTGGCGAAGTTCTGCACATAGCCATCGGAGGCCAGGAGATCATCAATGAGCTTGGCGCGTTTGTCCGCCGCAGGGTCGGCCAGGAAGTCCGTCGTTTCCTTGAGGGTCGGGATGCGGCCCGCGATGTCCAGGTAGATGCGGCGCACGAAAATCTCATCGGAGACTGGAGCGGTGGGCTGAATCTTTTCCTTTTCCAGCTTGGCCGAGACGAACTGGTCAATCTGCTTGGCTTTGGCCTGAATGTCGGTCAGGGACATTTCCTTGGCCTGCACCAGCCCCGCCAGCGCACAGGCCATGGCAGCCAGCGCCGTGGGTAAACGGTAGCCCGGAGTTTTCTGAGTGGAGATGGGTTTCATGGGAGTCTTTTTAAAACATGACGTGCAGTGCGGGGTGGCACGCTGCGATCCTGGGGGGCAGGACAGGGGCGGAAACGAGCCCCTGAGAGGCATCTTTCACGCCGTTTGAACGAAATAATTCGATTTCGAACCGGCAAGAGCCTTTCTGTTCTCCAGGGCAGAGCTTCCCGGAAGCCCCATTGAACTGCCGCGCTGAGGCCCTATTTGGCCTTTTTCAGAAACAGATGGGCATATTTTTCCATCCAGTCTTCCGGGAGGCGCATCGGCTTGCCTTGCGGCATCTGGACAAGGGCGAGCGATTGACGGCAGGTGATGAGCACCGTCTCCTCTCCCGCCCGGCGGATCTCGAAGGCGACCCAAAAGCGCACGCGCTCCACACTTTCCAGACGGCCTGAGATGACAAGCTCATCCCCTAGCGTGGCCGGTTTGCGATAGTCAATCTCCGTGCGGACCACGACGGGGTAAACCTGGGTCTGCGCCATGTCCCGCAGTTTCATGCCCAGCTTGGCCGCTAGGCGCGTGCGCGCGGTCTCGATCATCCGCAGGTAGGCGATGTTATGCACCACACCACCAATGTCGGTGTCAAAAAACATGACTTCCTCACGGGTCTCGATGGTGGTGCTGTCGTCGTTCATGGTGGTTTGGGGCGGTGTTCTGTGTTAAAGGAGGCCGGAGGATTTGCAACTTTCCTGAGCAATCGCTTTTCTCCGAGGGTCTGAACGAGTAACCAGTCTGCTGTCTCCTATGCGCCGCGCCATCTACCCTGGAAGTTTTGATCCCATCACCAACGGCCACCTGGACGTGTTGCAACGCGCGGCCGGGCTGTTTGACGAACTGATCGTCGCCGTGGCCCAGGACAATGCCAAGCAGAGCCTCTTCACCGTGGAAGAGCGGGTGGAATTGCTGATCGGCGCCACCGAACACATCCCAAACCTGAAAGTGATGCCGTTTCAGGGGCTGCTGGTGGATTTTGCCAAACAGCAAGGTGCGGTGGCCCTGGTACGCGGGCTGCGGGCCGTGAGTGACTTTGAGTTTGAATTCCAGCTCGCCCTGATGAACCGGAAACTGGAGCCCAACCTGGAAACCATGTTTCTGATGCCCCGCGAAGAGCTGACCTATATCAGCAGCCGGCTGGTGAAAGAGATCTCCCGGCTGGGTGGCAACGTAAATCAATTTGTCCCCCCCCACGTCGTCGCGGCCTTGAAAGCCCGGCAAATGAAGAGCTGAAGGCCGCTGGGCCCGTCTTCCCATCCCCCCTTTAACCGTTATGAATCCCTTCCAATTCGACATCCGCAACCTGCCCATTGATGGCAAACAGGTGACGGGCAGCCTGCCTGCCAGCTTTTTCCAGCTCCCTGAAAACGATCTGGTCAAAGCCGAGACACCGGTGGTCTATGACCTCACTTTTATCCATGATGACAAGGACATCATCGTCACTGGCAGCCTGGATGCCACTTTCAGTCTGGAGTGTGGGCGCTGCCTGGAGCGTTTCCAGCAGCGGGTGCACCTGGCCGAATACCAGGCCGAGGTGCCAATTGAAAAGGAAACAACGATGGACTTGACAGACCTCGTGAGAGAAGACATTCTGCTCACCCTTCCGAACTTCCCGCGCTGTGAAGACGGCAACGTTGATCCGCGCGACTGTCCTGCTGAGGGCAACTTCGATCCAACTGATGAACCTCTGGTGAACGAAGAGCCTGGTGCTGACGGCGGAGTCTGGAATGCCCTCGATCAATTGAAATAGCGACCCCTTCCGAACATGGCCAATCCAAAACGCAGACAATCCAAGAGCCGTCAACGCCTCCGTCAGGGAGCTAAACGCTGGCGCGCCCCCGTCCTCAAGACCTGCCCAGAGTGCGGCACGTCCGTTCCTGGCCATGTGGCCTGCCCTTCCTGCGGCTACTACAAAGGCCGCCAGGTGCTGAACATCACCGCTGGCGAGTAATCGCAGCGACTGAGAGAGGCTCATCTTTCCAACCCCGCCTGGGAAACCGGGCGGGGTTGAGTTTTTGCGTATCCAGAACCTTGGTTTAAAAGGTCATCTTCTGCCGCTTGAATGAGGTGTGGCTTATCGCACCGAACGGGCGATGTCGCGGGAGAGACGGGCCAGGGCCTCATTCATGGCTGCAATGCGGCCAGAGACGGGCGGCACGGTCAGCTCAATGGGCACTACCGTGCGGAAACTGCGAAAATCCGTGTCGCCACCTTTCACGGGCTGCACTTTCCAGGTACATTCCAGGACCATGGCACCCGCAGGGGATGGATCAAACTGGGCGATCCGCAGTTCCACCAAAGAGGTGTACTCCAAGGTTACAAAATCCTCGACCGGCAAGATCCCGGTGGAGCGGGTGAGGCGGCTGAGATTGGCCGCCACCACGCGGGCGATGGCGGGACTCAAAGGCTCTGACCAAAGATTGTTGTCCTGAACAAGCACGGCCCCATTGCCATCGCGGGCAACGAGTTGCTGCCGGTCCAAATAAGCGGGCAAAGCCGGGCGCGCTACCGCAAGCGAAGGCCGTGAAGAAGTTCCGGCGGCGTACGGTACGGCAGGGTCCAGCAGGTGGCGGGAGGCCGGATCTTTGACGGGCTTGAACGTACTGCAGGAGAACAAAAGAGCGGGCAGGCAGAGCAGTAGGGCGTGTTTCATTCCTTGTTTTCCTTGCCCATCAAGAGGGCGTTGGGGTTGCGTTTCAAATCATTGGCCAGCTCCGTGATGGCGCGGGCTGCACGCTCAGTTTCCTGGAGAACGGCCTGGAGGCGCATGAGCACGGGCCCCCGGGGATTGGTGACCTTGGTGATTTCATCCCCGGCTTCTTCGATTCTGGCCAGGCTTTCGGCGGCCTTGTCCGCCACCTTTGAGAAATCCTCAAGAAGCGGATCTACGCCCTGATTAACTTTAGCACTCAGGTCCCGGAACTGCACGAGTGCTTCATTGAGATTGTCCACAGCCAGGGACAGTTTTTTGTCGCCAGTGAAGTTTTTCACATCTTCGGTGATGACCAGAAGGCTGTCGCTGATGGCCTTGGTGTTCAAGTCTGCGAGCTGTTTATCGGCCGATTTTAAGACATCCCGCAGGTCCTTGACGATGCCATCCAGATCCAGCGCATTAATCTTTTTGAGGCCATCCGCCACACCAGCGATCAGCTCATCAATCTCCGTTGCGATCGTCGGCACTGTGGGGTAATTGGCAATCGTTGGGCCATTGTAGAGAAATCCGGGCGTGTCAGGAACGATGTCGAATTCGATGTAAAGCAGGCCGGTGAGGAGGCTCTGCTGCTTCATACCAGCCCGCAGGCCTCGCTCGACCGCACGCGCAACCCCTTCGCGTCTGGAGAAATCAATGGCCACGCCCGTGGTGGTGCCGATGGCCTTCAGGTCCTTCTCGCCCAGCTCGACCACCACGGGGATGATCTTGCGGTTCTTTTCTGTGTCCACCATCACATTGATCGAGGAGACACGACCGATGCGCACACCGCCGAACCGCACATCCGAGCCGACCATGAGGCCGATGGCGCTCTTGTCGAAATGGAGGAGGATTTTGTGTGAACGCTCGAAATATTTGCCGGCGCCAAACAGCACGATGGCAGCCCCGGTCAGGATAAGACCAACCAGGGTGAAAGCGCCGATGAGAGTGGGATTGGCTTTTTGGCTCATGAAAAACTTCTAGTTAGGCTTCCTTCTGGACAGCGACTTCGGCCCCGCGATTCAAAAACCGTCTGACATTGTCATTCTCAGAATGGTCACGCAGGTGGGAGGGATTCCCCACCGCCCCCAGCGTGCGGGTTTCAGTATCGAGGAAAACACTGTTGTTGGCGATGGCAAAAATGCTGGCGAGTTCGTGAGTGACGATGACGACGGTGGAACCGAGGCTGTCGCGCAGACGCAAAATGAGATCGTCCAGACGGCGCGAGCTGAGGGGGTCCAGACCAGCCCCGGGCTCGTCCAAAAACAGAATGTCGGGGTCCAGCGCCATCGCCCGGGCGATGCCGGCCCGTTTGTTCATGCCGCCGCTGACCTGGCTGGGGTAGTAGTCTTCATAGCCGGAGAGCCCTACCAGCGCCAGCTTGTAAGACACCAGCTCCTGCACGGCCTTGGGCGACATCTGGGTGAACTCCCCCAGCGGCAGCGCGATGTTTTCAGCCAAAGTCAGGGAAGACCACAAGGCCCCAGACTGATACATCACCCCGAATCGGCGGATGAACTTTTCCCGTGCTTCGGGCTCGGCCTGGGTGAAGTTTTCCTCCCCATAATAGACGTTGCCTTTGGCGGGCTCCCGCAGGCCGATGAGATGGCGCAGCAGGGTGCTTTTGCCACAGCCGCTGCCGCCCATGATGACAAAGATGTCCCGCTCCTGGATGTCAAACGTCAGGTCCTTCATCACAACAAAGGAACCATAAGCCATCGTCAGATCCTGGATGGAGATCTTGGCCTTAGGTTCTGCAGAAGGGGCGCTCATGGATCAGATTTCCAGCAGGGTAAAGATGGCGGCAAAGGCGGAGTCCAGCACGATGATGGCGGTGATGGAGATGACGACGGCGCGGGTGGTGGCCTGGCCCACCGCTGCCGAAGAATTGCCCGCATTCATGCCCTGCATGCAGCCACTGATGGCAATAGCAGCAGCGAAAAAGAAGCTTTTCAAGACCCCCAGGGAAGCCGTGGTGAGATTGATGGCCAGGAGGGTTTCATTCCAATAGAGCACCGGGGGGATGCCCACCACCGCGCCCACCAGCATGCCACCCAGGATGCCGATGATGTTCGCATATACCGTCAGCACTGGCATCATTAACAAAAGGGCCAGCAGGCGAGGCAGCACCAGGAAGTCAAAGGGGTTCAGACCAAAAGTGCGCAGGGCATCGATCTCCTCATTGGCCTTCATGCTGCCGAGATGGGCCGCAAAGGCCGCGCCGGTACGCCCGCTCATGATGATGCCCGTCATCACCACCCCCATCTCACGAACCATGGCGATGCCCACCAGATCTGCGACGAAGATGTTCGCGCCGAAATTAGTGAGCTGCACATTGCCCACGAAAGCGAGGATGAGGCCGATCAGAAAGCTGATGAGAGAAACAATCGGGAGGGCCTCAATGCCACATTCCTGCACCGTCATCCAAAGATCGCTGCGGCGGAAGCGGGCCTTGCCTGTCAAAAGACGCCCGATAGACAGAATGGACTCACCGACAAACTCGGCCATGCCACGGATCCCGGCCCAGACTCCCAGCGTGACCTTGCCCAGGGCTTTGAGCTCTGAAGGCGGTGCACTGCGAGTTTTGGCCTCACTCCGCTCGGGCACGGCCAGCGCGAGCTCCATCAGGCCCCGGAGGTTTTCTGGCAGGCCTTCAAGTGAAGGTTTTTTGGGCTCTTCTCCTTGGGTTTCCCCGGCGGTGTCTGCTATGCCCAATTCGCGATATTGTGCGAGAAGAAAAGCAGGCAAGGTGGAATCAAACTCTCCCAGGCCACTGGTTTCAAAACGGTCCGGCCAATGCGCGGGGGCGGTTCCCTCCACCTTGACTTCAGGGCTGTCCCGGTTCCAAGAACCCGCCAGGACCAAGGTCACAGCCGCACCCTCCTGTGTCCAGGAAGCAGCGGGGGGAGTGACATCGGCACGTTGGCTCACTGTGGCACCATCCGCCAGATCAGGGGCAGAAACAAGAAAAAGTTTAGGAGAAGCGCAATGCAGACTCGGCTGGCTTTCCCTCCCCTGCCCTCTTGCCTTTTTAACCGCCGTCCCTCATCCTGGAATGAATCCGCATTTGCAAACTGACCGGGCCACGCTTTACACTCTGCTCTTTCCTAATTTTGAACACACTAGCTCCTGAGGCATGAAAATCGCGTTGGATGTCATGGGTGGCGACCACGCCCCGCAGAATCCCATGGGCGGCGTGAAGCTGGCCCTGGAAACCCTGCCGCAACTCGAGAAAATCTTTCTCGTGGGCGTGCCGGAACTCATTGAGCGAGAAATGCAGGCCCAGGGCATCCCTGCCAGTTCCAAGCTGGAAATCGTCCCTGCCAGCCAGGTGGTGGACATGAGCGACAGCGGGCTGGATGCCGTGCGCAAAAAGAAGGACAGCTCCATCGCCCGGGCGGTGGACCTAGTAAAAGACAAAACGGCCGATGCCGTCGTCAGCGCCGGCCACACGGGTGCTGCCGTAACCGCTAGCCTCATCAAGCTGCGCACCCTGCCCCACATTGAGCGCCCCGCCATCGCTTCCGTCATGCCTTCGCAGACGACCACCTGGCTGCTGATCGATGCCGGGGCAAACCCTGACAGCCTGCCCGAGCATCTCGTCCAAAACGCCCTCATGGGCAGCGCCTATGCCAAGCACGTGATGGGCCGGGACAATCCGCGCGTGGGCCTCATGTCCAACGGCACCGAGGAAGAAAAGGGCAACGCTCTCTGCAAAGAAACCGCCAAACTCCTGCGCACCACCCCGGGCATCAACTTCATCGGCAACGTGGAAGGGCATGACCTGTGGGAAACACCGCCGGATGTGGTGGTTTGTGACGGCTTCACCGGCAACATCATTCTCAAAACATCCGAGGCCCTGGCCCATGCCCTCTTTGGCATGATCAAGACCGAGATTGTCAGTTCCACCCGCACCAAAATCGGCGGTCTTCTGGCCAAGCCTGCCTTCAAGCGCATTCATAAGAAAACCAGTGCGGATGAAGCCGGCGGCATGCCCCTCCTCGGTCTCAATGGCATCACCATCATCGCCCACGGCGGAGCCAGCGCCTATGCCATGAAAAATGCCATCCGCATGGCCTGCGACACCATTTCCCACCAGGTGAACCCTCACATCGAGGCCGCCATTTCCAAACATCTTCTCATCCATGCCCACGCCTAGTTCGCAGCCCTTCTGCGCCTCCAGCATCATCGGAACCGGCAGCTACATGCCGGAAAAAGTCCTGACCAATGACGACTTGTCCAAGTTTGTGGACACCTCCGATGAGTGGATCACCAGCCGCACGGGCATCCGCGCACGCCGCATCGCTGCGGACGACCAGGCCACCAGCGACCTCGCCAGCGAAGCGGCCCGACGCGCGATGGCCGCAGCGAATGTGAAACCTGAGGACATCAACCTCATCGTCGTGGCCACCGTCACGCCGGACATGTTCTTCCCCTCCACCGCTTGTTTCGTGCAGAAAAAGATCGGTGCTAGCAATGCCGTCTGCTTTGACATCAGTGCCGCCTGCTCAGGCTTCCTGTACGCCCTTCAGGTCGCGCGTCATTTCATCAACACGGGGAACCGCACCACCGCACTGGTGATCGGAGCGGAAAAACTCAGCAGCCTCATCAACTGGCAGGACCGCAACACCTGCGTGCTCTTTGGCGATGGTGCCGGGGCCGTGGTCATCCGCAGGGCCGAGGAAGGCGAAGACGCCCCAGGGCGCGTGCTTTCCACCGTCATGGGCAGCGATGGCAACCTGACGGACCTTCTCAAAGTCCCAGGGGGTGCCAGCGCCTGCCCCATCACGCCTGAAAACGTGGCCAGCCGCCCGAACACCATTCACATGGAAGGCCGGGAAACCTTCAAGCATGCCGTCACCCGCATGTGCCAGGCCAGCGAGCAGGCCCTGGAAATCGCTGGTTTGAAAAAGGAAGACATCGCCATGGTGATCCCCCACCAGGCAAATGCCCGCATCATCACCGCCATCGCCGACCGCCTGGGCGTGCCGCCTGAAAAGACCTTCATCAACCTGGACCAGTATGGCAACACCAGCGCCGCCACCATTCCCGTGGCCCTCGATGAAGCCCATCGTCAAGGCAAGATCAAACGTGGCGACATCATCCTCCTCGTCGCTTTTGGCGGTGGTTTCACCTGGGCCAGTTCGGTGATCCGCTGGTAACTCGGGTAACCAAAGCCATTTTGACCGTCCATAAACGCCAAACGCTGGGTCACAGCGCTTGGCGTTTATTTTTACGGGACTGATCTGCCGTTTCGAAGTCACCGATTTTGATAACAGGCGACCGAAAAGGTCTGGGCGTCTTTTGCGTTTTCATCGTAGCCAGTAGAACCCGACCAACGGGGCCATGAAGAAATTCGAAGCCCCCCGAGCAAAACCGTTCTTTCTTGGCACAGGTTACTATCGGCCTCACATTCCGCTCTTTGCTCCACAGCAGAAAAAGCTGGAAGCCAGCCCTCATGCCGAAAACACCTGGATCATGCTGTTCAGCGATCATGTCTGGCAGTTGGGTGAAAAGGCAATAGGAGTCCAGGCAGATCCGAAATACCTGACCAAAATGGGCGAACTGCGGAGAAGACTGGATGAAGAAATGGAGAAAATCCGTACCACTGATGCACCATGACCAAGTTCCTGTTTTTGCTTTTAGGATTTCTGCTGCTTCCGCCTGCCCAAGCGGCAACGCCCGCTCGCAAGCCTAACATTTTTTGGCTCATTGGAGAAAACCTTTCCCACGATCTGGGCTGCTACGGTGCCAAGGATGTCCACACGCCCAATCTCGACCGTTTGGCGGCTGAAGGCGTGCGCTACACCCGTGTCTTTTCCACCAACCCAGCATGCGCTCCCAGCCGCTCCGCCTTCTTTGTGGGCATGTATCAGACCTCGACAGACACCCACCCCATGCGTGCGCACCGCACGGATGGTTTTAAGCTGCCAGAAGGTGTGCGCCCAGTGACGCATCGCCTGCAGGATGGTGGGTATTTCACGGCCAACATCAAGACCGTGGGTAACGAGAGTGTGGGCACTGGCAAACTGGATCTCAACTACGTCAACGAAGGCCCTATCTACCATGAAAACTCCAGCGAATGGGAAACGCTGAAAACCCGCCAGCCCTTCTTCGCTGTCGTGAATGCGGAGGAGAGCGAGTATGACATTTACGATCGCAAGAGCGCCGAAAAAGACAGGGTCGAGTGGGTGGGTGAACGTATCCATGTCCAGCATGCCAAGGCGGAGAGCGTCACACTGCCGCCGTACTACCCGGAGCACCCGGTGGTGCGGCAAGAGTGGGCACGATATTTAAATTCCGTTTCCGGCATGGATCTTCGCTTCGGCAAAGCGCTGGCCCAGTTGCGTGCCGATGGCCTCGAAGACGACACGATCATCATCTTCTTCGGCGACAATGGCCGCCTGGAACCACGCGGCATCCATTGGTGTTATGACAATGGTTTGCGCGTACCCATGATCATCAAATGGCCCAAGAACTTCCCTGCCCCGGCTCAGATCAAACCAGGAACCATAGATGACCGCATTCTCAGTTTGATTGATGTGACGGCCACCACCCTTGCCTTGGCCGGTCAGCCGAAACCACTTCTGATGCAGGGGCGTGTTTTCCTGGGAGAGCAGACCGAGGCTCCACGCACATTCGCCTTTGCCGCCCGCGACCGCATCGACGAGACCCCGCAGCGCATCCGCTCTGTGCATGACGAACGCTATCACTACATACGCACCCTTTCGACTGGCCCTACCTTTTCCTCCCTCAACCGATACAAGGAAAAGTGTTTTGCCATCATGCCTGTCATGCGTGGCCTCCATGCGCAGGGGAAACTCACCGGACCGGCACTGGAACTCATGCAACGCACCGGTCCCTGTGAAGAACTCTATGACACCCAGACCGACCCGCATGAGGTGAAGAATCTTTTGACCTCTCAAGAGCCCGAACACCGCGAAGCACTCATCCGTCTTCGCGCCGCACTCGACACCTGGATGACGGAAACTGGAGATCGAGGAGCCATCCCTGAACCCGCTGAGGTCACCGCCCCCTTTGCACAGGAGATGCATCAATGGTTCGGCACGCCATCCTGGGCACTGCCAAGTAAATAGACATTAAAAAAGCGCCAACCGCTGCTTTCAGCGGATTGGCGCTTCTTTAAAATGGTGGAGGCGAGGGGAATCGAACCCCTGTCCGAATAACCGTAAGTTGGAGCTTCTACATGTTTATCCGGTTATTTAATCTCGATGAGAGGTCTTCAACTGGCAGAATACCTTTCACCCAGCGTCCTGTTAAATCTCGCTTTCGACCCGGTCGCCCGATCAGCCAGCCAGCCTGGTAGTGTCATCGTCGAGGCTACCAGACATTGCCTCGAAGATGTTGCGGTGCTTAGGCCGCAAGAGCGAGCTCAGAAGAGTTTGCTTTTATTTGTTTGATCCGAAGATTAACGAGGCCAACGAATCATCCTCGACATGCCACCCCGACCGCAGACTACCCGTCGAAACCAGGACGCCCCCAAGTCAGTGTTGACGTGATTAGAGTCGCAGTACTTGGCCGATCAGTCAAGTTTTCTTTGAGGCACGGGAGGTGGCCAGATGGGGAGGTGCCGGGCCCTCTCTATGGAGGCAAGATTACTTCTGGTCTGCAAGCAGCGCGCTGAGAAGCTCGTCCAAAGACATGCTGACGATGGCGGTGACTTTGTCACTCATCGCATACGGAAGGATGAGTTGGCGGCCATGCAACATGGAGCCGCAGCTGTACACCACATTGGGCACGTAGCCTTCGCGCTCCAGGCCCTCGGGACAAAGGAGAGGCTGGCGCAGACGGCCGATGACGCGGGTGGGATCTTCCAGGTCCAGAAGCACGACGCCGATGCAGTATTTGCGCATGGGACCCACACCGTGGGTGATCACCAGCCAGCCGGCTTCGGTTTCGATCGGCGAGCCGCAATTGCCAATTTTCACGGATTCCCACATTTCCGCAGGGCGCAGCAGGATCTGGGGGTCACTCCAGTAATGAGGGTTGTCTGAAAACATGATGAAGAGATTTTCATCGTCCTGGCGTGACAACATGGCATACCGCCCCCCGATTCGCCGGGGGAAAAGGGCCATGCCCTTATTCTGCACTGCACTGCCATTGAGGGTGAGCACACGGAAGTGCAGAAAGTTCTCCGTCTCAATGAGCTGTGGCAGGATGGCCCGACCGTTGTAAGCCGTGTAAGTGGCGAAATACATCACCGAACCATCGTCATCAATGAAACGCACAAAACGCGCATCCTCGATGCCATTGCTCTCATTGAGCGACACAGGAAAGATGATGCGCTCACTCATGGCGAGCGTGGGGGAAAACAGGAGTTCGTAGTTGGAATCCGCCAGCCACTGGATGCAGTCCAAGGTACGGCTGAGATCCTGTGTGGCGGGCCTCGTTTCGTGGCGGATACTGCTTACGCTTTTATTGAGGTCGCTACGTGAAAAATTGTCCGCCAGGGGAGCCAGCACCGCCGTGGTATGGTCGTTCTCAAACCCCATTTCATGCAGCTTGATGATGAACCTTTTTTTGCGGTAACTGGGGTTCGGAACAATGCCTGGCACCGTGACATAACGGGAGACCGGATCGAGGGAGATTGTCCCGTCTGAAGCACAAACGCCCGAACGAAATTCGATGGAGGAGATGTGGCCCTCGCCGGTGGCCCGCAGGCTCATGATGAACCGCAGAGAACCCTCAGGCAGTTCACTTTGATCTGGATGCGGGACCATCGAAGGATTGAACAGGGCGGCAGATTCCAGGGCATATTCCCCGGAGAAAAGCGCGCCGATGAGCAACTGCCTGGCGGCAGACAAGGGACGCTGCGTGAAGATGTGATGCTTCACTTTTTCGTAGTGCGCCTGAAAGGGAGCCTCAAGCTCCAAATGCCGTGAATCGAACTCACGTCTGACAGACTCCAGCTCGAGCAAAACCTCTTCCTCCGTCAAAGCCAGCGCCCGGCCAATGATGGTGGTGATGCGATGAACCTCCGATGGGATGAAGGGACGGATGATGACACGGGCGCTTTCAGGAAGCAGTGTCACCTCATGGCGGCAGAGGTGGACTGATTTCATAATAAGGCCGGGGATGGCGCAAGTAATTGTTGGACGCTGTTCATTTCCGCCAGAGCCAGATGGAAGGCCAGCGTGGACTCCGCCCCCTGGTTTTCGTTCACACGGTCTGGATGCAAACCGTCGCTGCAACCACCCGTCGTGGAATCATAGAGAGGCACGCCAAGGTCATTGCGTCCCAAAAACCATTCAAAGGCGCGTTTGGCCTCGCGGGGCCACATGGCATCCTGAGTGGCACGAAATGCCTCCAGGCAGGCGCAGACCATGGCCTGGGCCTCGATAGGCTGCTGATCAAAGTCAGCCCGCGCCCCATCACGCTGGTAAAAACCATTGCTGCCAATCGGCCGGAAATGCCCTGCCTGGGTTCGCTGAATGGAAACCAGCCAGCGCAGAGACTTTAAGCCGATTTCCATCGCCTCCTCATGAGGCATGAACTGGCCGCTGAGAATCAGGGCTTGGCAGATGCGGGCATTGTCATAGGTGGCCCCAGGCTCGAACCAAGGCCAGTCTTCGGTGGCATAGGCATTCCAAAGATTGACCAGCCGCTGGGTCAGCAGCGTCCGCATCGCATGCACCTGCGTTTTCTCGTCGTCAGGATTATGGCGGAGATATTCATGAATACCTAACAATGAGAATGTCCATGCCCGAGGAGAAGTGAAGGCGGCCACCGCTGCCAGCCCACGCTGGAAGAGCTGGGCCGAAAGCCGGCGATGCCCTTCATTCCGCGAACGTCCCGCGCCCGTGCCTGCAGCCCACAGGGCGCGCCCGTGGCTGTCTTCACTGCCCGCTTCCTCCAGCCACTGCCGACCATGACTCATGAAATTCCGAAACCGCCCCGTTTCATAATTGAGTGCGGCGGCCAGAAATGCGAGGTAGTGAGTGGCCAGATGATCCAAACTTGGAGACAGAGGCAGGCTGCCCTGCTCATCCAGCAGGTTGCAAAGGATGAACGCCCGGGCGTTATCATCGGTGCAGTAGCCTTCATGAAAATTCGGCACGTTAAAGATCGCGTGCTGGTAGATGCCAGTGCTGTCGCTCATCCGCTCCACATGGTCTAACCGCAAGGGTGGCAATGCATAAGGACGGCTGTTGAGAGTCCAGCCAGCGAAGGCTTTTCGCGAGGTGGCCTTGCGATCTGCACGCGCATGCTGGAAGGATTCCAGATAACGCCGGGCCACGGCTGGCCAGACCATCTCACGTCCCATGGCATAGGCATCATGGCGTATTTTTTCCAATCGTGCCGGATCCTCCAGCAGTCCGCAGACACCTTCCGCGATGCTGGCGGCATTGCGGAACGGCACTAGCACGCCGCGCCCCTCGGCCAGCAGTTCCTGGGCATGCCAGTAGGGCGTGGAGACCACGGCCTTCCCTGCCCCAAAAACATACGCCAGCGTGCCGGAGGTGACTTGGGCCTCATTGAGGTAAGGTGTGAGGTAGATGTCTGTCGCGCCAATGAACTCCTTCAAGTCATCGGCTGAAACAAAGCGATTGTAAAAGATGACGTGATCCTTCACGCCGCGGTCCTCTGCCAGGCGCTCCAGTCCCAACCGGTAGCGTTCCCCCTCCCGGGCGATAAGATGCGGGTGGGTCGCCCCCAGCACTAGGTAAACGACATTCGGATGCTGCCGCACGATCTCAGGCAGGGCCTCAATGACATGTTCGATCCCCTTCCCTGGCCCGAGAAGACCAAAGGTGAGCAGCACCTTGCGACCTTCCACGCCGAACTGCTCCTTATAAAAAGAGGAATCCACAAACGGCATGTCTGGGATGCCATGAGGAATGATATCCACCTTGGTTTCCGGCACCGCGTAAACCTCATGCAGGATCTCCGCGCCTTTGCGGGCCATCACAACCAGGCGGTCGCTACGGCGGACGAGTTCATCCATCACTTTGCGCTGCGCGACATTCGGCTCGCTGAGCACGGTGTGAAGGGTCGTCACCACGGGCATGCGCACCTCCTTCAAAAGGGCCAAAAGGTGGCTGCCAGCGGCTCCGCCGTAGATGCCGAATTCATGCTGCACGCAGAGCACATCGGCATTGTTGAAGTTGAGATAATCCGCCGCCCTGCGGTAAGAATCGAGGTCCTTTTCCAGCAGTTCAAAACGCACTCGCTGGGGATAATCGTACCCGATAGAGCGATCATTGACGGCACCCACAAAACAATCTGCCTCAGTCGCCGCTTGGGCCACGGATTCAGCGAGATCGTAAGTGAATGTGGCAATGCCACAAAGACGTGGCAGGTAATCGCCCAAAAAGGCAATGCGCTGCGGCAAGGTGGAACCGCTCAGGACAAACCTTTCAGGTGCTGCGACATGCCTTACCAGACAGCCTACCCAGCTTTAAGCAAGGGATGCTTTCACAACCGCCCGCCCCACACCTGGGCAAAATGATGGGCCAGACGCAGCTTTTGAGCGACTTTAACCGGAATCACAAACGGATACAGGGCCGATTCGCCAACGCTGTTGGAAATCTCATTAAGCACCGTGGAAAGACAAATCCAACGCTGCAGCCAGGCCAGGAACTCATCATTGGCGACGGGGTCATGTTTGAGGATGGTCGGCAGAAAACCAGCTTCCACAGGCATCATCACCAAAGGCAAGGCGACATGCTGAACCTGGACGCCCAGGCCTTCACAGGTTTCCAAACCATCGGCGATCTGCAGATAGTGCGCCCAGGTTTCCGCCCAGTCCTCCCAAGGGTGTGAAGCGGCATAACCAGTGATGTAACTTTGCTCCCAACCGGTGGACGGGCCTTTTTGGTAATGGCTGCTCAGAGCCCCTGCATAATCCAGCCACTCATCGCCGAAGCGTTCACGAAAGGCCATGCGGAGCGGGTCTTCCCAAGGAAGATCGGAGAGAAACCGCTGCCAGAGATAATGGGCGCTTTCATGGCGAAAATGTCCCAGCAAGGTGCGGCTGTTTTCTCCGAGCTGCTGCCGATTGATCTGGCGGTAGGTATCATCCGCCTCCTCCAGGTTCACCGTGATGACACCATTCAAATGCCCCGTGGTGACTGTGGGATTGGAAAGGGTGCTGATGATGTCAAAGGCGAGTCCCGCTGCCGGGTTTTCGGATTTCAGGGGGAGCGTGATGCCCAGATGCCGAAGGGTGTAGATGAGCCGCTTTTTGGCCATCTCCATACGGCCCCAAAGCAGCAGGTTACGCCCCGAGTTCAGATCCGGAATGGTCCGGTTCATCAAACAGCCGACGCAGAGCCGATGGCGTGAATTCGCCGGGACCAACCAGTTGCAAACGCCATGCTTCACGCCGTTTTCACAGCGTTTCATGCCGATGGAAGGCTGGATCCGCAGCATTTCGGAGGTGTAGGGATCATACCCCACCTCCTTTCCGCATTTCAGACAGCGTGAGCTGCCAAAGAAGATCACATTGCCACAGTCGCAGTTGAATCGTTGCATGGGAAAAGGTGGGTAGACTCCTGGATGAAGCGGCCAACCTCTCTTCGCCGCATTTCATGGGACTGTCATGCGAAGGTTGCCACTTCGGGGTAAAGGCGGCCTCTGGAACCGAGGACCATTTGTCAAAGAGCCCAATCTATGCCAAGAGTTGAGGGTGAACCTCAGCCAGCCACGCATCGAAGTTTCTGTCGGAACCCAGAGTCTGGTGCTGTGGGATGGCATCCGCCAGGTGAAGTGCTGGCCCTGCAGCACCTCCAAATTTGGCCTGGGCTACATCGAAGGCAGCAACAAAACCCCCCTGGGCGGCTTTCTTGTGCGGGAAAAGCACGGCGACGGTGCCCCTGCGGGCACCATTTTTAAATCCCGCCAGCCTGTGGGCCTGTGGACAGAGGACATCGTAACACCGGATGACCTCATTTTGAGCCGCATCCTGTGGCTGGATGGGGTGGAAAAACGCAATGCCAATACTTGGCAGCGTTACATCTACATTCACGGTACCAATGATGAGCGCAGCATCGGTCGTCCAGCCAGCCATGGCTGCATCCGTCTCAAAAATGCAGCCATGATTGAGCTTTTCGATCTGACCCCCGTGGGGACAGCCGTGTGGATCAGCGAATAAGGGCGAGTGGCCCCTATTCCACGTCGCCAAATCCGGAAAGCACCAGTTCCTCCAGATCCGCCATGGCAGCCTCGGCGTCCACGCCTTCGGTCGTCAGCTTGATCACTTCACCGCGGCCAGCGGCCAGCATCATCAGTCCCATGATGCTTTTGCCATTCACTGGCTCTTCATCTTTTTCCACCCAGATGTCGCACTTGTACTTGCTCGCACGCTTGACAAACTGCGCCGCCGGACGGGCATGCATGCCCATCTTGTTTCGGATCGTGAGGTCTTTGCTGAGAGTCATGCGGGTGAGTTGGCTGGGCGCAGATCAACCTATCTGGTCGTCCGCCATCTTTTTCAACAATCTTTGATCAAACTCAACCGCACTGTTGTAGCCAAATGTGCGTAATTTGTAATTTAGGGCCGCCAATTCGATCAAACCGGCCACATCGCGGCCTGGAGCGACTGGAATATCCACCTTGGCGATGGTCATACCCATGACCTCCGTCGTCTGGTTTTCCATGCCCACACGCTCCAGATCGTTAGATTCCTGGAGGTGCACCAGATTCACGGCCAAATCCAGCCTTTTGCTCATGCGGACGGAGCCCACCCCAAACAGGGCCGCCACATTCAGAATCCCCAGTCCCCGGATTTCGATCATGTTTCGGGTCATTTCGGGGGCGGAGCCCACGATTTCGCGCTCCTCGACAAGGCGCAGGCGCACCGCATCATCCGCCACCAGGCTGGCCCCACGTTGCAACAGGCCAATGACGCTTTCACTTTTGCCGCAGCCGCTTTTCCCCTGCACCAACACGCCGATGCCCTGTACGTCCACCAGACAGCCATGCACCAGCATGGTGGGGGCAAAGGCCCACTCCAGCTTAATGGTGGCCGCATTGATGAATTTCATGGTGATCATGCTGGTCTGGAAAACGGAAATGCCCGCTTCATTGGCGATGGCCACCAGCTCCTCACTCAGCCGGTGCCCACGGGCCACGATGAGGCAGGGGATCTCCCAACTGCACAGTTGGCTGAAACGGGCCGCCCGCAGTTTAGGCTCCAGCCCTTCCAAAAAAGAATGCTCCGAATTCCCGATGATCTGCACCCGCTTGTAGGCGAAGTAGGTGAAGAACCCCGAAAGGGCGAGGCCAGGGCGGTTGACCGAAGGCTCCGAGATCTTGCGTTTAAAGCCCGCATCACTGCCGACCAAACGCAGCTTCAATGCTTTTTCATTGGTTCTGAAAAACTCCTCCACCGTGATGGCGGAGGGACGTTTCATTTTTGAGGAGGGACTCATGTCCGTGCAATTTAGCGGGAGAAACTGCCAGCCCAAGCAGAATCCTGGAATTTGCGCTCCCGAGTTTCAGGGCGCACGGCCAAACTCCCAATGCGTGAGGGCTTCATTTTTACCTTTCAATTCGATGGATTGGATCTCGAGATCCGCCGCCTCCGCCCCCGGGGTGATACGCAGATGAATGAGCCTCCCCTGGATGGGCAGCAATACTTTCAGCTCCTGCCATACCTCCCCAGCGGGCCACTGAAAAGGGCTCTCGTTCGCAGGCAGAAAGTCGCTCTCAGCCTTCGTTCGCCAGCTCACCCTGGCAGCACCGCCTTTCTTGGCACGAGCGCGCAAAGTGATCTCGACAGGGCCCGCAACCGAGAGGCCGGGCCGTGTGATGAACACACGCGCAGCTTTGGTTCCCCTTCCCTGCGGCACGATTCGCAGTCCGGTATCTGTCGTTTCCAAAGTGCCATTCCGGCATAGCCAGCCTTGTACGCCGCCGGGCTCTACTGCCGCCAAAGGAGGAGCAGGAGCCAACTTGGCATCCACATGATCTGCAAAGAAAACCACATCCTGGGGGTGCAACGGCTCCGCTGCGCCAGGCCGATGCAGCTCCTGACTCCAGGCTTTCAGTTTTGCGTCCAAGCGGGCGGCGATCTCTGGATGCTTGGCCAAAAGGTTTTCTGTCTCACCACCCGGCTGAGAAACATCAAAAAGATAGCTCTCCTTGTCTCCCAGATGAATCAGTTTCCACGGGTGCTCCAGCACAGCCGCCTGACTGCGCCAGCGCCAAAAGAGGGCTTCATGGGGGGCCGTTTTATTTTCTCCCAGCAGGTGAGGCATCAGATTCACCCCATCCAGTGCTTGGTCATGAGGCAGACCCGCCAGGGCCACGGCAGTCGCCGCCACGTCCAGATTCATCACGGGTTGTTCATAGACCTTCCTGGGCGGGATCTTCCCCGGCCACGCAGCAACAAATGGCACCCGTACACCGCCATCCGTCAGCATACCTTTTTCACCGATCAAGGGGGCATTCAGGGAGCCATTCCACGCCCCACGTTTGAGAGGAGCGCCATTGTCCCCAATGAAAAAGATCAGAGTGTTTTTCTCCACGCCCATTTCCTTGAGCTTGGTGCGCAGACGCCCGATGCCATCATCCATCGCGGCAATCATCGCCAGGGCCTGACGGCGCTCTTTCGGAAGATGATCCGGTGTTTTGGAAAACCACGGTTCCGGTGACTCAAGCGGCACATGCGGTGCATACCAGGCCAGGTAAAGAAACCAAGGCACCTCCGGCTTCGCCGCCCTGCGATCCAGAAAACTCAGCGCCGCCTCCGTCTGCACTGTGATGCGAAAACGATCATCCGAGACTAGCTTGGGTGCATCCTCAAACGGCTTCCCGTCCAGCCCATGGGAAGCGTAATACTGGCGCAGCTCCCCGCGCCAGTATTCATCAAAACCATGCCTGTGCGGCATGTGATCCGGCAGCACACGAAGGGTCCTTGGACCTTCCTTTTTACTTCCCAGGTCCAGGTGCCATTTGCCACACATGCCTGTGACATAGCCTGCCTGTTTCAGTCGCTCAGGCAAAGTCAGCACCTCCAGAGGCAGCGGTCCCTTGTGATTATCATCCACGCCAAAACGATTCTGGTGAGTGCCCGTGATGACGCCAGCACGGGAAGGAACACACTGCGGTGCACTGACATATCCCCGTGAAAAACGCACCCCATCGTGGGCCAGCTGATCCAGATTCGGGGTCCTGACATCAGGATCTGCCCCCTGCAATGCCAGATCCGCCCAGCCATGATCATCGCTGTAAATCAGCAGGACATTCGGTGCCGCAGAGAGACATGCTGGAAGGCTGATCCAGCCGATGAGCGCGAATAAAAAGACTGCTTTCAAAGGTTCCATAAATTTGGCTAACAAACTTTATTTCAGATCATCAATTCTTGAACGGTAGCCACTCTTTCAGCACCTTGCCATTGGCATCGACCAGAGAAAGATTGGAAATCTCCACCTGCCCTTTTCCCTGGGCGGGATCCAGGCGCAGAGAATGGAGGCTTTTCACCGGAAGCACCACTTCCTGCTCATGCCACTCACCGTCAGCAACCCCAAGCAGGGGCACCGTGCGATCTTTATGAAAAGGCTGTCCCGCGCTGCTGACATAATAGATCAAAGCCTGGCCTTTGGCCGTGCGGCGCATCCGAACCCGCACCGTCATAGACTCTGGGTTACCCTGAGGCACTGTCGTCGTAGCCAGCCAGGGATCCCCACCTGTGCAGTCCACGATTAGCGCCCCCTCCTTGGTCAGCTCCAGCCTCGCATCCTTGCTCGATGTCCAGCCACCAACAACACGTCTTTTCGCAATCGGTTCGCCCTTGGCTTTATAGGCAGGATTCAGCTTGGGCACCACCGCTTCCGTTTTCTTTAAGTAATCGCTGATCAGCGTATTGAGCGCAGAAACCAGTTCTGGCTTTTGCGGTGCTAGGTTCTTCGTTTCACTCACATCCTCCACGAGATTGTAGAGCTCCAGGCGGTCGCTGCCATCTTCAGCCGCAGCAAAAAAGCGGATCAGCTTCCAGTCCCCACGACGCACCCACGTACCTGGTAGAAAGCCCTCAATGTCCGATCTGCCGCCATGCGGGAAGTGGCAAAAGATGGCTTCACGCTCCACCTTTCCGCCTTTCATCGCAGGCACGATGCTCACGCCATCCATGGCCTGCCCAGCGGGGGGCTGCAACTCGCATAGCTCCAAAAGGGTGGGAAAAAAGTCCACGCTTTGCACCACCTCAGCACTACGGCTTCCAGGCTGCACATGCCCAGGCCAGGCTATGAACAACGGCACCCTTGTCCCCCCTTCATAATTGCTCGCCTTGCCGCTTCGAAAGGGCGCATTGCTGGTCACAGGCACATCGGAATAGCTGCTATTTTTGCCCATGGCCTCCTTCGGCACATTGTGCCAGGCCCCATTGTCACTGGTGAAGACCACCAGAGTCTTTTCTGAGAGCTTCAGTTCATCCAAAGTCTTGGTTAGGCGGCCCACGGCCTCATCCAGACTGCGGATCATGGCTGCATACATGGGGTTACGCTGGCCCGCCTTGGGGTCTGTATTCTTCGCCGCCTCGGTGATGTAATCCGCCTTGGCCATCCAGGGCGAATGCACGCTGAAGGCCCAGTAGTTTAAGAAGAAAGGGCGGTCCTTGTTCTCACGCATGAATTTTACGGCCTCCTCAGCCATGCGATCCTCAATGTGGTCACCCGGCTTGCCCTCGTCTTTCCAGAAAGCCCAGGGGGCAAAGTATCCATTGCCACCGCCCGGCCCAGGCCCGGGTGTGTGCGGCAAATCCACATCAAAACCCTGCTCCAGAGGGGAATAAGGTGCGGGCCCCAGATGCCATTTGCCAAAGTGCCCAGTTCGATAGCCTGCCTGTTTTAGAAGCTCCGCAAGAGTCACATACTCCGTCCGCATCCGCGTCACCGATTCGGCTCCCAAAACCCGCGTTTGAGCCCCACCCTTCATCAAGGTCTTTTCCAAAATCACCTGCGGCACATGGCATGCAGGTGCAGTAATTCCCGTGCGGGCCGGAGCCATCCCCGTGAGAATGCTGCTGCGTGTGGGCGAGCATAGAGGACTGGCCGAGTAAGCCTGGGTAAAAAGCATGCCCCGTTTCGCCAACGCATCCAGGTGAGGGGTTGCGTGAAAGGTGCTGCCATAACAGCCCAGATCACTTCCGCCCAGGTCGTCAGCGAGAATGAACACAATGTTAGGCCGAACGTCCGGTGCAGCCTTTGCAAAATCAAAGGCCAGCAACAAAATTAAAATGGAGAAGAATTTCATGAAAATGAGACAGTGAAAACGAATCAGTGTTTCTTAAATGGGAAAGGCGGGGGGCCTCCGGCACGATGCTCCAGGGAATCCTCCATCTTCCACTTTGGCAGTAGGACCTTGATCTCCTCCGGAGTGGGAATCTTCCACTTCGCAGGTTGTGGGTGCGCCACAGTCAGTGGCAGATCATCGCCAAATTTCGTCTGCATCTCGGCCAGCTTCTTTAGCATGGCTTGTTTGCGTTCTTGGAGCTCTGCCCGGCGTGAAAGGTCTTCCATTTCCAGTGGATCGTTTTCCAAATCAAAGAGCTGAGTCACATCGGTCTGAGGATAACGGATCAGCTTGTAGCGTTCATCCCGCAGACCGCGCTGTTTGTCCATGTAGGTCAGCAGCAATGACTCACGGGAAGATTTTTTTTGTCCTAAAATGACCGGCTTAAAGGAGACACCGTCAATACTCGCAGGCGGATTCGCCCTCACCAGATCACAGACCGTGGGATAAATATCCAGCAGATGCACCAGCGCAGTGCTCTTCCCCTTCGGAATACCGGGGCCAGCCACCACCAGCGGAGCCTTAGCACTGTGATCGTAGAGGTTCTGCTTGCCTAACAAACCATGGCTGCCAATGGCGATGCCTTGATCCGCCGAAAAAAGGATAATCGTGTTCTCCATCAGTCCGCGCTCCTGCAGAACTTTCAGCAGGCGACCAATCTGCGCATCCAGCCCGGTGATGGTGGCATAGTAGTCTCGCCAAGTGCGGCGAATCTCCGCCTCCGTGCGCGGCCAGGGCGAGATCATTTCGTCCCGCACCATCATCTCACCGTTGTCAAAGGGATGCACTGGCAGGTAGTTCTTTGGCAGCGGCATTTGCGCCTCCACATAGAGGTCTCGATAAGACTGGGCGGCGACACGCGGGTCATGAGGATTGCTGAACCCCAGATACATGAAGAAGGGTTTCTCATCAGACCGCTGGCTTACAAACTGGATGGCTCCATCAATGATCTCGCGCCCCGGCTCCCCATGTTCACGGTCCATGTGATCGTTCTCCTGGTAATGCACGTGATCAAACTTCGCCTGGATCAGATTGGCTGAATTTCCCTTCTTCCCAAAGTGCCAGGTTTCATAACCTGCGGCTTTCATGGACAAGGGAAAATTCGGCCCATCTCCAGGACTCATTTTGCCACGGCGCGGCTCCGGTGCACCTGCGGGAAGATAATCCTTCCAGCGAGTGTAGGCGCGACCACTCATCATCATATTCCGGCTGGGCATGCAGACCGCCGGCGAATTGCCCCCCAAATTGTATGCATTGGTAAAGGTGAATCCACGCTGCACTAGCGCATCGAGATGAGGTGTCTTCACCACAGGATCGCCCAATGCGGCCAGTGAATCTGAGCGCATGTCATCGGCAAACAGAAACAGGACATTTGGCTGAGCCGCCGATGCCAATCCACAAACCAACAGCAGGCAGAGGTAGAGCAATGTTTTCATCGTCGGGTAACGCCACAGAAACGCCCTTGTTTCCGATCATGCAGGGCGATGTGTCTGTTTAAGCAAAAAGATCCTCCACAGCCTTCCCCTTGCCATCTTCCGTCACATAAAAAGGCCGTCCTTCGATGAGGTATTCCGTCTTCGGGCTGATGCCCATAGCGGTCATGATGGTGGCGTGCAGGTCCATGACGTTGACTGGGTTTTTGGTCGCCACCAACGGGCGCTCATCCGCCGTCTCCCCATAGACAAAACCTTTTTTCACCCCACCACCAAACATGACCACGCTGGTCCCTGCGGTGAAATGTCGGTGCAGACCGTAATGCTTCATCTCCTCCAGCCGCTCCACCTTGAAAGTGGCTTGATCATTGGCATTCGATCCAGGCTTGCCTTCCATGATGGCATCCCGGCTGAACTCACTCGCGATGACGATCAACGTGCGGTCTAACAAACCACGTTCCTCAAGATCCCGGACCAGGGTGGCGATAGGCAGGTCCATCTCCTTGTGCAGTCCATCCACGGTTGTGTGCCCATCCTTGTGGGTATCCCATTGGAAAAAGGGCACGTACTCCGTGGTCACCTCGACAAACCGCACGCCAGCCTCCACCAGCCGACGTGCCAACAGGCAGCCGCGACCAAAACGCCCCGTGTCATATTTGGCATAGCTCTCCTTCGGCTCCAGGGTGATGTCGAAGGCTTCACGTTCTTTCGAACTCAACAGACGATAGGCATTGTCCATGCTGCGTATCAGCGACTGCTGCTGGTGATCGCTCATGTAGTCACGCTGCGGACTTTGATCCACCAGCTTGCGGAACAGCTTATCTCGACTGGCAAAACGCCCTGCATCCATGCCCTTCGGTGGCCGCACAGAGGTTGCCGCCTCCTCAGGATAAGGCAGGTTCATGGGACCGTACTCACTGCCGAAAAAGCCTGCCGTGGTAAAGGCCTTCAGCTCTTCACTTTCGCCCACTCCTTCCAGTCGCTGGCCGATGTTT
This sequence comes from Prosthecobacter algae, assembly GCF_039542385.1. Classification (NCBI taxonomy): domain Bacteria; kingdom Pseudomonadati; phylum Verrucomicrobiota; class Verrucomicrobiia; order Verrucomicrobiales; family Verrucomicrobiaceae; genus Prosthecobacter; species Prosthecobacter algae. The sequence continues at coordinate 213,789 of NZ_BAABIA010000007.1, forward strand.
ACAAACGAAGGCATCACCGCATTGCGTGGCCCCAGCACCTTCGCCATCCAGGAACCAATGTGCGGGCAGGCTACCGTCTGCGGCGGCACATAGCCCGTGTGCCAGTGGTACTGATGGCGGCTGTGCAGGATGCTCCCCAGATCCGGCTGCACGGCACTTCGGATCAGCGTGGCCCGGTCCATCACTTGGGCGATGTTCTCCAGACCCTGACAGATTTTCATCCCGTCCACGGCGGTATCAATCGACGGAAAGGTGCTCAGCATTTTTGCCACTTCGACACCCTTTTCAAAGGGCACATAACGCTTTGGATCAAAGGTCTCCGGTGCAGCCATGCCGCCGGCCATCCAAAGCAGAATGCAGGCATCCGCCTTGGCCTTCGGATGCTGCAACGCCGCCCCCTTCACCATCTGCGGAGCTCCGGTCATCCAGGCGGCCGTCCCTGCAGCAGCAAGCTGCCGGATGAAATCGCGCCTAACAATGGATGCCGGTGCCTGTGGATCGAATTCACGGTTCATGATCTGGATTCCTTCAAAGGTTTAACGAACAAACATAAACTCAGGCTGCATCACCACAGCCCACAACAGGTCTTGAACCGATGTCGCCGTGGGCTTTGCCCCCAACACTTCTAGAGCGGCCTGCATTTCAGCTCCTGTCGGGTCCCGCGCCAGGGCCTGCTGATAAATCCAATTCACCAGGGCATTCGGTGCCTTCCATTCACGTTCAGCCAGGGCCTCGGCACCGCGTGCCAAGGTGCCCGTCAAGGCTTCCCCATTGGAAAGATCCAGCGCCTCCAATGTGGTGATCTCGTTCGGACGCATCGAGACGATTTGATCCCGATTAGGCCGCCCGAGAGAGCGCATCAAGAAGTCGCTTTTCAGCAAACTGGCACGCACGACAAGGTGACCACTTTTTCCTCCCTGGGCCAGCAGGGCCGGACCTTGAGACTCCAGCCGCTGCTTCCAGGCTCCCAGAGTTTTCACTACCACGGCGGGTTTCCAGCCCTTGGCCGCCACGGCTCCCAGCCGACCTTCTTTGCCTTCGGGCACCGCAGGATTCCACTCCCAGGTATCATCGGTATTGACACTCATCTCCTGCCCGTCAGCCAGCTTCAGGCGGGCTTCAAAATACAGCCCCGCATGATTCGGTCCTTTCCCGGCATTGCTGCCTATGACTACAAAAGTGTTAGGCCCAACCACAAGTTTGTCAGCCAAAGGAACGGCCACGATCTGCTCCCAGTTTTCGCTCCCCGTCACCTTGCGTCCATTGATGTAGAGAGAAAAACCATTGTCGCAGGTCATGATGGCAGAGCCCACAGCCACCGCCTGATCCAGCTTCAGAACTTTCCGAAGCAGGATCTTCTCCCCCGCAGGTGGCACGTTGCCCGGCAGTGCCGAATCTCCCCAGATCCACTTTCCTTGAAGTTGGATCTGCTTGGCCAGCGCTGGGTCAGGCTTCCCACGAAACACCGCCGCATCCATCTTCGCCGGGGCCGCTCCGGTCAGCCGCCACACCCCGTCGAGAAACTGCTCGGCGGTCAATCGTTTGGCCCGCACTCCTTTGAAAACATAAGCCGCATCTTCGATCTCGCCACTCACCACCTCACCTTGAGACTGGTAGATCTGAGAAGTGGCGATCAGTTGCAGCGTCTGCTTCAGATCATACCCACTTTCCTGCAAATGAGTCGCGAGGAAGTCCAGCAGGTCCGCATTCCATGGCGGCGTGTCCATGGCATCCAAGGGATGCACAATGCCGCGCCCCATCAGGCGGTGCCAAAGACGATTCACGATAGTGCGAGTGAACCTCCCATTTTCAGGATGCGTCATTAGCCCGGCCAATTGCCGCAGCCGCTCCGCCCTGGGTACGGTGGCCTCCACATCTCCGATTTCCGGAAACAACCAGCCCGCTTTCGCCTGGCGCCCCACCGGCTTGTCACAGCGATGAATGTCCAACGGCTTCTCAGCATAGATCGCGGCCAGCCCGTAGGCTTCATCCAGTTTCCAACGGTCCACAAAGCTGTCGTGGCAGGAGGCACACTTGAGGTTGATGCCCAGGAATGACTGGCCCACGCTCTGCGCGAACTGGATCTCTACCGTCTGCCCAGCACTCACCTCGCCGCGCCATTTGATGCCATCAATAAAACCCCGGCTGTCATCGGTGGGCGGCGCAATCAGCTCACGCGTAAATTGGTCGAACCTTTTGTTATTCACCAAGGATTCATAAAGCCATTTGCTGATCTGCTTGCGCCCACCGGTGATGAATCCGGTGCCACCGTAGTCATTGCGCAGCAGATCGTTCCAAAAAGTCAGCCAATGCTCGGCATAGTCCACATCCCGGGCCAGCACTGTTTGCACCAAACGTTCCCGCTTGCCTGCCGTCTTATCCGCCTGAAAGTCAGCCAATTCTTCTGGAGTCGGCAGCAGGCCGATAAGATCCAGATAAACACGGCGCATAAAAGCACCATCTTCAAGGGTCTTCGGGCGCGCAAGTTTCCGCTCCACAAAGTAGGCATCCACCAAGCGGTCCACCGGGTTTTCACGCCCTTCCATGGCAGCAGGCAAATTTACTTGGCGTGGTTTTAAAGGCGGCTCATAGGCTGGCTTTTTGAAGGCAAATCCCGCCTCCCAGGGCAGCCCTTCCTCCACCCACTGCTTCAGCAGCGTGACTTCATCCTTGGTTAGCCCCGGCCCTTTCGGCGGCATCCGCAGGTCTTCATCCTCAGTGCTCACCACCTCCAGCAGCAGGCTCTCATGCGGCACTTTGACATCCACCACCAGCCCATTTTCCCCGCCCGTCATCAGGGATCCACGGTCATTCATGGAAAAGCCGCCCTTCTTTTTGTCTCCCATGTGGCACTCCGCACAGTGCTTCCGCAAAACGGGCACGATCTGGTGCGCAAAGTCAACCGCCGCCCAGGCAGGGGCAGCCGAAATCAAGAGAAGGCAGAGCGACTTTTTCATGCAGTTGGTTGAGCAGCTTACCCCTTTCATGCGGTCGGGCACAAGCCTGTCACTTTTCCGAAACGAACTACAGCCAACTAAAACATCAGCAAAGTTTGTGTCGGATTTGGCAGTCGCTCAACTTCCAGGGCTCATATGGCACAGCCATTCTTCATGTGCCCTCCCTTTGATCTCCCAAGATTGCCGTCGGTCACCACCCGGCTCAGAGGCGAGGACATGGTTGAGGAAAATCTTAAACTGAACGCAAAGCTCCGCCGCATTCGCTCCAAAATCTCCAGAACCGTCCAGCATCCACCTGAGCTTGCTCACTTCAAATGCTCCAGCAGAAAGCCAAAGATGTCCGGGTGCTTCACCTGGGGACCTCCGGTATAATTCAGTTCATACGGGATGCCTACTTTCTTGAGCTTCTCTTCCAGACCCACCCCAAAGTTGGCGGAGTGCGGCGGGTCTTTGGCCTCCTTGCCCATGGCAGGCACGGAGTCATAAAACAGATACACGGGCGGGTCATCCGAGGTCGCCAGGGCATAGGGCGAAAACTTTTCAATCCACGGCATCAGCGACTCGCGCTTGTCCACAAACTCCTGGTAGCTGGCCAGCAGAAAAGCGTGATGACCATAATCATTGTTAGGAATCCAGTCGCGCATCTGCTGCGGGTCCAGGGATGTTTGTGGGACAAAGCCCAGTGCGCAGGTCAGCCGGGTAGATTCACGGGCCACAGGGTCCGCACTTTTGGCATCGGCCATGTCCGGGTGAAAGGCCAGCCAGAGAGTATTGAATCCGCCCGCAGAACCGCCGCAGCCGCCGATGCGAGTTTTGTCGATCTTCCACTCCGCCGCTTTGCTGCGTACGAATTGCAACGCGCGGGCCGAATCATCCAGACAAGCTTTCACCGGCGGCACACTTTTGTCCGCACTCACATCCGGGATCAGCCGGTAGTTGATGGATACCACCGAGATCCCGGATTCAAGACACTTCGCCAGAAAGTCAGGATTCGCCTTGTCCCCATTCATCCAGCCCCCCCCGTGGATGAAAAACAGCAGCGGCACGGGCTTGTCAGAGGCCGCCTGGTAAAAATCCAGCACCTGCTTTTCATGCTTCCCATAGGCCACATTGGCCAGAGTCGGCTGCGGCACAGCGGCAGTCTGGGCCTGGCCCGCCAGCGTGGCGACGGCCAAAGTAACAGTAAAGATCAAAGAAGAAAGGCGGCTCATAAAACGAAAGGGAAAGATCCAGAGGGGACCCAAAGCAATATGAGACGAACCCTCTCCACCGCAAAGACGAATACGCCCCTCGGCTTCAACACCGCCTGCTCGTCACGCGGAGCATCACAGCCGCGGTGCAGACCTACTTCGCAGGCCCCCGAAGGCTGGCCACATCTCCATAATACTTCCAGGCCGTGCCGTCCTGTCTGGCCAGGAGGACCATGGGAGCTTTACGCAACACGCCGTCCAGCACACATTCCATCTCCACCTTCACCTGCTGCAGATGTCCCTCTGGGGCGCTGGAGACCACTTTGAATTGTGCCTCCTTCATGGCTGCGCGTAGCCGGACCGGACTGTTAAAGTGCATCCAGCGGATCATTCTCGTCACCATTTCATCCGGAGCCAGCTTTTCCAGCTCGGTCTCGCTGGCCAGGCCAAAGGCGTCTAGCACTTCCTGGTTTTGAGGCGAACCCATCACTCCCTGCATTTTTTGCAGCAGGATGTTTCGCATCGTCATTTTAAACTCAGAATGCGTCACCTGTACAAAGGTTTGTCCGTCACCTTGGTTCATGGCCCGGATGCCCTGGATCACCACCGTTTCCCACGGCTCTTCAGCCGCAAGGGCCCCGATAGAAAAACAGAGGAACAAAACATATGCCTGTAAGGTTTTTGCATGGGACTTCATCCCAGCCTCATAAGTCACGGGTTCAGCCTTGTCCACGCTTTGAGGTGGCACGGAACTTGCCTTAGCAGACATGCGCCAAACTTCTTGACCACCCCTCCTGAAACGGGCTTACTGGATTCATTGAAAACAGGCTGTCCGTTGTCTGTTTGATTATCGCCACGGCTGTCCACGGCCAGCCTCCCCCCTTTCTTCGATTTTCCAGCATGAATCTCCCCCCCGCTCGGTCTCAGATCCTCTGGCTTTGCTTCGCCATCAGCCTGTTCCTAGGCTCCCTGGCCCAGGCTTTCGATACGGTGGTCCTGGATGCCGGACATGGTGACCATGACCGCGGTGCTGCCATCGGTTACGTTTATGAGAAGCATCTCGCCCTGGATACCGCCCGGCGCGTGGAGCAGCTCCTGCGCAAAGAAGGCATCAAGGTCATCATGACCCGCAGCCGCGATGTGTTCATACCTCTGCAAGACCGCTCCGCCGCAGGCAACCGCTACGGCAATGCTATCTTTGTCAGCGTGCACTACAACTACAACCGCGGCGGCAGCGGCAGCGGTGTCGAGACCTTCTACCACTTTTCCCGGGGCTACACCCTGGCTGCCTACATCCAGGCCTACCTCGTACAGCGCACCCGCATGACCAATCGCGGGGTCAAGCACGCCAGCTTCCACGTCATCCGCAAAACAGAGCGCAACCCCGCAGTTCTAGTGGAGTGCGGATTCGTCAGCAACCCCACAGAGCGCGCCCGCATGATGACAGGTGAATTCCGCGCCCGCATCGCCGAAGGCATCGCCCAGGGCATCGTGGCTTACAAACGGGCCAAATAACCCACACGACCATGCTGGTGACGTGCCGCCAGATGCAAGAGACGGAGGAGCGCGCCTTTGCCAATGGTGTGCAGGCTGCCGACCTCATGGAGACTGCGGGCATTGGCATCGCCCAGGTCATCCGCCAGTTTTTCCCCACACCCGGCACGCTCATCCTTTACCTGGGCAGTGGCAACAATGCCGGGGATGCCCTGGTGGCTGGACGCGAACTCCAAAAACTAGGGTGGACATTGCTGGCCCGTCTGAGCGGCGAGCCAGAAAAGATGAAGCCTCTGCCGCAGGCTCACTGGTTCAGCCTCTCAGGAGTGTCGTGTCTTCATCAAGCCCCCATCATAAGTCAGACCGCCCCCATCGTGCTTTTGGACGGTCTGCTGGGCATCGGCAGCCAAGGTCCCATGCGGCCCAATCTGGCCGCACTCGCACAGGAGATGAACCAACTCCGAATCAGCCACCGGGCCGTCACCATCGCCATGGACATCCCTTCAGGCCTTGATGGTGATACAGGCCAGCCCCACCCAGACTGCGTGGTGGCAGACATCACCGCCACCGTAGCATTCTGCAAAACAGGCCTGGTCGCCGACGAAGCCACCCATCACGTGGGACGGCTCGCCCTTGTTCCCCTGCCCTCACTTACCGCTTTGGCTCCTGGCGATGACACCCTGGGATACTTATTGACCCCAGAGTATTTGCGTCCTCATCTCCCCCGCAGAAACTTTGATTTCCACAAAGGCCAAGCAGGCCGGGTGGGCATCCTCGCGGGCTCGCCAGGATATTACGGAGCCGCAGAATTGGCCTGTCGTGCCGCTTTACGTGCTGGCGCAGGCTTGGTGACCCTGGTTGTCAAAGAACAGGCCTATGACATCCTCGCCCAACGCGTACCACCAGAAGTCATGGTAAAATCAGTCAAAGATTACCGTGAGGTGCTCGACATGCGCTTTGACGCCCTCGCCATTGGCCCAGGGCTAGGATTTGCACATGAGATCGAATACCTGGAACTGATTCGCCAAACCCAGGTGCGCTCCGTCGTGGATGCCGATGCCCTCACCGCACTTGCGCGCCAGGGACCAGAGGCGGTGAACGATTGCGCATCCTCGCATCTTTTCACCCCGCATCCCGGCGAAATGGCCCGGCTGATGCCCGACGCCAGCAGCCTGAGCCGACGCGAACAGGCGGAAGTGTGGGCGGCCAACCACATCGGCCATACCCTTCTGCTCAAAGGAGCCCGCACCATCATTAGCACCCTCGGGCAGGATACCCTTTACAACACCACCGGTCACCCGGGCATGGCCACCGGAGGCATGGGCGATGTGCTCACCGGTGTCGCCGCCGCCCTCATCGGCCAGGGCATCCCCACCCATTTCGCCGCAGGCCTCGCCGCGTGGCTCTGTGGCAGGGCTGCTGAGATCCAGTCACTTACACAGGCTGTCGAAAGCACTCTTCCAACGGATGTTATCCAAAACCTAGGCCGAGCCTGGGCGGAGCTATAAGGCTGCCCCAGGAGGGTCCTTCACCCACTCGCTCATCTCATAGAGCTTCGGATTGCGAATGGGCGGACGGTTGCCGTGCACCATTTTCTTGACCGTCGTAAAGAGGTCGCCATCTCCCCCTTCATCCAGCCCGCCAAACTCAGCCTCGAGTTTTTCTGGATCCTCCCCTGCTTCCAGCCGCTTCACCATCTCTCTCAGCTCCGGCGGCGTCTTGTCGCCCATCAGATCCGTCATCTTCCGCATCAGATGGCCCAGTTGCTTAGGATCCGGGTTATCCTCGCTCATCGCCCCCATCTCCCCTTCCACATCCGCCATCAGCGCCTCCATTTTGGCCTCATCCAGGCCGGCAAATGGGTCCCCCTCCAGATCTTCCTTGGCCTTGCCCAGAATGGCAAAACGCGAAATCTGCTTCTGCAGGTGATACGCTGGATTCTCCGGACAGCTCGGTACCTTGTGCCGATAGGCCAGACTGCGGGCCAGGAACTGATACACAGTGTTGTTTTCCGGACAGTAAAACTCGTAAATGGGCATGACGGCGACAGGTTGAAAGGAAGCCAGGAATCCAGTGCCCGGAAAAGCCGCTCCGCGCAACGCCTGGGATAAGTATTCGGATGCCAAGGCCTTCGCTTGTGAAATTTTTCACAAATTCGGGTTGCCCCTCTCCCGGCGGCTCCGATAATCCCCAAACTCCGTCTTTCTGCCCATGTCTGCTCCCGCCGCCGCCGCTACCCCCACCGCACCGCCACCCGTTGATCTGGTGAACGTGCAAATCGACGGCGTCTGGCACAAGTTCCCCAAGGGCACCCGCATGATCGAAGCCTGCAAGCAGGTGAAGAAAGAAGTGCCGCATTATTGCTACCACCCCAAGCTTTCCAGCCCCGGCAATTGCCGCATGTGCTTGGTCGAAATGGGCATGCCCCCGCGCCCCGCCCCTGGCCAGGAAGCCGAGAAAGACGAACACGGCATGCCAAAGATCGGCTGGATGCCACGTCCCGTCATCGCCTGCGCCAACACCGTTGCCGAAGGCATGGGCATCCGCACCGAGTCCGTCCTCACTCAGGAATGCCGCAAAGGCGTGATGGAGTTTCTCCTCATCAATCACCCCCTCGACTGCCCCATCTGTGACCAGGCTGGCGAATGCCGCCTCCAGGAATTCAGCGTCGAGCACGGCAAAGGGGAAAGCCGCTTCCGTGAGAACAAGGTCAAGAAGCCAAAGAATGTGGACATCGGCCCCCGTGTGCGTCTGGACGATGAGCGTTGCATCATGTGCAGCCGTTGCATTCGTTTCACCGCCGAAATCGCTGACGAACCCGTCCTCGGTTTCACCGAACGCGGCAGCCACACCACCCTCGCCGTTCACCCTGGCAAGCGTCTGGAGCACAACTACTCCATGAACACAGTGGATATCTGCCCCGTGGGTGCCCTCACCTCCACCGACTTCCGCTTTCAGCAGCGCGTCTGGTTCCTCAGCGAGACCAACAGCGTCTGCACCGGCTGTGGTCGTGGCTGTAACATGGAAATTGGTGCCCGTGGCGATACCATCTACCGCCAGACTCCCCGTGAGAACAACGACGTCAACTCCACCTGGATGTGTGACCGTGGCCGTCTCGACTTCCACTTCGTCAACAGTGAGTTCCGCCTCACCGACCCTCTTGTGAAAACGGGCAGCAAGCATGAAATCAGCACCTGGAAAAAATCCATCCAGGCTGTCGCTGAAGGCCTCTCCGGCTTGAAGGGCGAAGAAATCGCCATCATCGCAAGTGCCCGCATGACCAATGAAGAGCTCTTCTTCGTCAAGCAGCTCGCCCGGATTCTCGGCACCGAAAACGTGGATGTCATCCAGCGCCTCGGCGAAGGCGACAACTACCTCTCCGCCGCCGACAAAAACCCCAACACTCTCGGGGCCAAAGAGATCCTCGGCATCGAACCCGGCAGCCGCATCGCCGGCATCACCGAACTGATGAGCCGTGGCCGCCTGCGTGCTGTCCTGGCCCTGGGAGAAAACCTCCTCAAGGTCGGCTTTGAGCGTCGCGACGTCGAAAAAATCGGCTTCCTCACCACGCTCCACATCCTGGCCAATGCCACGGCCGAGCTTTCCAACGTGGTGCTTCCAGGCACTGCTTATGCCGAAAAACGCGGCAGCATGATCAATGTCACAGGCCGCCTGCAAAAGCTGAACAAGGCCGTCAACGCTCCAGGCAATGCCCGCGACACCTGGGAAATCCTGCGCGATCTCGTTGTCGCCTGCGGTGGTTCCAATGGTCTCTACAGCGTGGAAGATGTCTTCAAAGGCCTCGCCAATGACGTGGCGGCCTTTAATGGACTCAGCTACGCCAAGATCGGCGACCTCGGAATTCCCCTCCTGGAAACCGGGGAGACGATTCCCCTTCTGGAGCGCGAAAAAGAACGCAAGTCCAAAGGCATCATCGTTGGTTAGGCCTGAAAGAAAGCCCTTCGGTTAGAACCTCACAGTCCCAAACAAAAAGCGCCAGAGTCTCCTCTGGCGCTTTTTGTTTGATGATCTGCTGACCTTAACGCTTCGGAACCCACTCAGAAATCGGCTTCACCGGGATGGCGGCAGGTGCTTCACCCAGGCCAAAGGCAATGCTGAGGGTCTGCAAGCCCTTGACAGCCCCCAGGTTCACCTTCAGCACCTTGATGCCCGTCAGCTTCTTCATCTGCTCACTCTTCGGTTCCGGCGCCTCTTCTGCCGTGAAGGTGGCACCCGCAGGCGACAGGATCACCGCATACAGCGTCTTTTCCTTGTCCGTCAGCGTGGCTTTGGCACCTTCCACAACCACTTCCGCACGGGTGTGCATGGACCAGGTGACTGGCGTCGTGTTCTTCACCTGAAGATCGTCCTGAAGCACCACATAAGGCTTGGCACCACGCACCATCATCGCTCCACGGAAAACGTCCTTAGCCGACTTTGAATAACCTTTGGAAAGGTCCACCGCCGTGATCCCCAGGGCAGGCGTGCTGTGGCTGACAATCACCGAGGCCTTCGCATCCAGTTCCTGATTTCCACCCAGGGAAATCGTGTTCTGGCCCAGAGTGTTCTCCACATACAGTTCATAGCGTTTGGTGCGGTCCGCCGCAGGCTTGAAGCCCGGAGCCCGGTCACTTTCACCGCCCAGTTCAATGCCCCAGCGCTTGCCGCCGGCTTCCAGCACAAAGCTGCCCAGGTCCAGTTGCGCCGTCGGGATGCTGTTGTCGCCCCCCTTCACCGCCACATAAAAGGCATCCTTGTCCCAGCCGCTGCGCATGGCTGCCACAGAGCCGCCCTGGAAGGAATAGTCCATGCTGTCCGGCGTTCCATCGCCCGCCGCGTGGGGGTTGTAATACATCAGATGGCCAGCCAGATTAAGAAATGCGGTGTCGGCTCCAGGAGCAGCTCCGGCCGTCAGCGCCTTGGTGCCCATGTTACCGTGAGCACCAGCCAGCCAGGTGGAAACCCAAGGTCGGGTCAGTGCCGCGCCCTGCGCATCCCCATAGTTGAAAAGCTGGTTCGTCGGCCCCACCAGATGCACCCGGGCCAGTCCCGCCTGCGGGATGCCTTCCAGCAAGCTGAAACCTAAATCACTGCCGGCATTCGCCTTCAGCGTCTGCAGCACCAGGATCGCATAGTCCAGCACATGTTCCCCGGATTCCATCCCTTCCGGCCAGATCCCCGCAGGGGCAAAACGCAGCATTCCTTTGCCAAACACCTTGCCCGCCGCATCCATCGCCTGTTTGGCCGCGCTGGGATCTTCATCATTGAGGCAAAACGCAGCCAGGATCAAGGCCGAGGCCGCTGCCATGTGCTCAGAGTCGGGCTCTTCTTCAGATTCGCCTTTGCCAGCGCCCTTGGGTGCCGCTTTAGGTTTCGGTGCGGCATCAGATCCAGCCGTTTTGCCACGGGCGGACTCTGGCACCGGCTCACCTTTGAGGAAAGCAGCCAGCGCGCCGATACCTTTTTCAATCATGTAGGTGCGTGCATCCGTCGCCTGCTTCTCATTCAGGCCATCGCGGAAGTAGTCATAACCTAGAGAGGCTGCGATCAGAAAGTCTGCCGTCACTGGCGGTTCATCCACATACCAGTTTTGAAAGGTGGCCGGATCCGTGATGGCGATGAGTTCACGCACACCACGCTCTTTCCAGCGAGGATCTCCATCCACAAAGTTCAGCACGCCCAGCGTCGCCATGCGAAACATCGCCTTGGAGCCCGGAGTCACCGTCCCCCGCTGCTCCCCGAAAATGCGGGTTAGTTCTGGGGCTTCCAGCAGTTTCTCTCCTCCGGCCTTCAAGTTTTCCACCATCTTGGCAGCCACGGGGTCCGTCGCAGGCAGCCCTTTGACATAGGCCCAGCCTGGGGCTGCGTGGATGAGCCGTGGCCGCGTTTTCAGCACGGTGCGCACATAGTCGGCACTGTTTGGCACCTTGAACTTGCTCGCCGGGGTGATGGTGAGGGCTGGCCGTGGAGGAGCCGGACGCGCGCTGGCCGTCTTGGGAGCGGGAGCCGTAGGGGCCGGGGCAGCAGGTGCGCCAGGAATCGCAGGCGGGGTTGCTGCTGGCATGGCCTGCATTTTCTTCCATTGCTCCGCCGCAAAGGCCTTGTCCTCATCGCTCAGGCTGTCGATCGGGATCGTAAAGGTCTGTGCATCGGCACGCTTGATGGTGATCGTGCGGGCAGTCACATCCACGGCCACCATCTCGGCTTCGATGGAAACTCCAGCCTTGTTTTTCCAGGCGCGCATTTCAGCAGTCGCCATCAGAGGCAGAGTCAGGCCAAGCAAAAACGTGGTCAGGGGGCGGTGGGCGGCAGCGTTCATGGGTGGTTTTACGTACTAAAGACGAGTGTGGGTTTGCCCCGTCCCGGCGACAAGGCAAAAATAATCGCCCGCGCGAAAACTGACCCCGCTTTTCCGCCGCCCTGCAATCGGCATTCGACATCCCCGCCACCTCCGTGTAGCAAAATCCCCATGTTCACTGGCCTCATCGAATGCACCGGCACCGTCCTTTCCTTGGAAGCACGCGGCGAAAGCGCCCGCCTCACCCTGAATGTCGGCTCCCTCGCCGCAGGCCTGACCGAAGGTGAAAGCGTGGCCGTCAATGGCTGCTGCCTGACGGTGACTGACTGGGACATCACTGCCCGGACCGCAAGCTTTGACCTCCTGATGCAAACCCTCAAGGTCACCAGCCTGGGAGATCTCGCCATCGGCAGCCTCGTCAATCTGGAGCGCGCCATGAGCATGAATGCCCGTTTCGGCGGTCATTTTGTCCAGGGCCACGTGGATGCCACCGTCACCATTCTGGACTGGAGCCCCCACGGCCAGGACTACCGCCTGGAAGTGGAACTGCCAGCCGAGCACGCGGGGCTTGTCATCCCCAAAGGCTCCATCTGCCTCGACGGCATCTCCCTCACGGCCGCCGAAGTCACTCCAACCAGCGTCGTCTGCTGGATCATCCCCCACACTTTCCAGATGACCAATCTGCGCAGCAAAACCGCCGGCATGCGCCTGAATGTGGAATTTGACCTCCTGGGCAAATACGTGCGCAATCTCATGCAGGCCCAGACGGGAACCTGACGTGTGCCTTGACGGGGAAGCGCTCACCCCGCATCTTGCGGGACGTCCCAGCCCGCCGGACGAATGCCCTTCCCTCATGCAGACTGTGTTTCATCGCCCCTGGCAATCCCTGGCTCTTGGCTGTTGCCTTCTTTCCACCCTCCCAGTCGCACGGGCCCAGGATGCCCCCAAGGCCGTGCCCGTGCAAAACGTCTCCGTGGGCAATGAAGGCGAGGAAAAGAAAAAGGGCGATCTCTCCGCCACCCTGCTGACCCAGAAAGAGGCGCGCACCATGCGCCTAAGCATCCCCGCTCCCCGAGGCCAGATCGTGGATCGCAACGGCGTCGCCTTTGCCAGCAACCGCGTGGTCAACTACCTCGCCCTGAACTTCCCCTTCATGGACAAGGCCACTCCGGAAAAAATCCTGAGCTTTGCCAAAGGTAAGATCAATGCCGCCAACCGCCTGTTGGGAAAAAACTGGTCCCTGCCCGATGACCGTCTGCTCAGCCATTACGAGCACCGCCGCTGGCTGCCCCTGGTCTTCTCCATCGAGGACACCCTGAACGTCGAAATCACGGACGAGCAGCAAAAGCTCCTCGCCCCCCTGCTGGAGGATGGCCTTCTCCTTCAGCCTGCCTACATCCGCAGCTACCCGAAGGATGACAGCGCCTGTCACATCATCGGTTATACCGGCAAGACCCGCCCCCTGCCCCTCGGCCCGATTGCCGATGGCGACCAGCTCTTTGAAGAAATGGAAGGTCGCGAAGGCCTGGAAGTGACCTTTGATTCCTGGCTCAAAGGCATCCCCGGCGAGATCAACCTCCTTTTCGATCCCGATGGCAAGCTCCTGGCCGATGAAGTCCTGCGCCGCCCGGCTCCCGGCCGCACCGTGGTGACCACCCTGGATTTCAACCTGCAAAAGTACGCAGAAAACGCCCTCAAAAAAGGCGCGCGCAACGGCGGTGCCATGGTCATCATGGACATCCGCAACGGCGACATCCTGGCCATGGCCTCCAACCCGGGCTTCAATCTCAATGAGTTCGTCCCCGGCGTCCGCTCCGCCCGCTGGGAAGAATTTACCAGCGATCCTCGCAAACCCCTCACCGACCGCTGCTTCCGCGGTGCCTACCCACCTGCTTCAACCTTCAAAATTGTCACCGCACTCGGTGCGCTGGAGAGTGGCAAAGTCAGCGCCAATACCGCCTACAACTGCAGTACTTCCTTCCTGGTGGGCGACCGCTACTTCAACAACTGGAACACCAAAAGCGATGAAGGCCCGATGAATGTCATCTCGGCCATTAAGCGTTCCTGCAACACTTGGTTCTATCAGGCCGCCCTTGATACAGGTGCAGATCCCATCACCAACATGGCTCTCCGGCTCGGTTTTGGTGAACGTACCGGCATCCCTCTCAAAGGCGAAGCCGCAGGCAACGTGCCCACCAATGCCGATCACCGCATTCTCGGGGGTGAACTGGCCAACATCGCCATCGGCCAGGGTGCCGTCCTTGTCTCCCCGCTTCAGGTTTGCCAGGCCATGGCCGCCATCGGCGATGGAGTCAATATGCCCCAGCCACGCCTCGTCAAGCAGGTCCAGACCATTGGCGAACTCGTTGTGGATGCCACAGAGCCTCGCGTGCGCCGCCAGGTGAATCTTGATCCCGGCCATCGGGATACCGTCGTCAAAGGCATGGTCGCCGTGGTCTCCGGCAGCGGTGGTACCGGGCGCAATGCCGCCATCAAAAAAGCCCAGATTGCGGGCAAGACCGGCACCGCCCAGTGGGTGCCCGCCAAGGATCAAAACCTCGCTTGGTTCACCGGGTTCCTCCCAGCCAGTCAGCCCGTCCTCGCCTTTGCCGTCGTCTATGAAGGCCGCCCTGGCGAAAAAGTCGGCGGCGGGGCCATCGCCGCCCCCATCGTCAACGAAGTCTTCACCAAATACTTCGAAGGTGCCCCCACCGATGATCCGCTCGTCGCCGCCCTCAAGGATGTCCCCCAGGCCCTCGCCGTGGATGAAGGCGAAATGGACGGCATCCCTGCCCAGGAAAGCCGCCCAGCCGAGGCCGCCCCTCCACCTCCCCCGCCGGAGCAAAAAACGCTCGGCGGTTTCTTCCGCAAGCTCTTCAAACGCGGCTCCTAGTTCCCTTCCACCGACAGATATGACGGTTCAACTCGCCACCCTTTGCGACTCCGCGTCCGACTACTCAGGCAAACTCTGCATCCTGGGCGCCTTCGATACCCTGTGCGCCCGTGAGTTTCCCGTGGTCCACCCTCACTGCTCGCTGGTCATCCGGCTCATGTTCGAGCCCCTGGACTCCGGCCACCACGCCTTCATCATCCGCTGCATCGACCCCGCCGGGCAGGAGTGCCTCCCCCCCTTCGACCCCGCCGTGGATGTCAGCTTTCCGTCGAATTTCGTGCCCTTTGTCACCCGAAACATCGTCCTGAACCTCCAGCGACTGCGTATCGAAAGGCAAGGCGTGTACCGCTGGGTGCTGGAACTCGCGGGCAATGTCCTTTTCACCATTCCTCTGCGGGTCACGCTTTTTGACGAGTCCCGCTCCACCATCGGCCCAGCAGGCTAGTCCCACCCTCACTCCACCACATTATGCAGTCGAACTCCCTGCAAGAAACGCCCGCTGCCACCGCCAAAAGCAGCCCCATCCGCCAGCTCTCGGTCTTCCTCCCGAACCGCGTCGGCTCGCTCATGGCCCTCGTTAAGCTGCTCCAGGAACACTCCATCGAAGTCCTCGGCCTTTCCATGCAGGACACGACGGAAATGACCCTGGTCCGCCTCATCCTCAGCGATCCTGAAGGCGCAGCCATGCTGTTCATTGAAAAAGGCATCCCGCACACCGACTGCTTCATCATCGTCGTCGAACTCAGCGAATCCGACCGCCGCCTCACCGAGTGCCTCTCGGTGCTTCTCGCCGCCGAGCTGAACATTGAATTCTGCTACCCCCTGCTCGTCCGTCCAGGCCTCTTTCCCCTCTTCGCCCTCCATTGTGATGATGTGGACATGGGTGCCGAGGTCCTTGGCGGAGCCGGATTCAAAGTCCTCTGCCAGGGCGATCTCAGCCGCTAGCCGCCCAGGCCCAGTCCTCTGAAAACCAGCCGCTTTTCGCATGCTGCAAGCAGACGCTTGCAAACGGTCGAGTGACTGGCATTCTCCACGCCCTCCCACCACCCATCATGGCCTCATCCAATCTGCTCATCCATCTCGACGGCAAACTCGTTCCCGAATCCGAGGCCAAGGTCTCGGTCTTCGACCACGGTCTGCTCTATGGCGATGGCTGCTTTGAGGGCATCCGCATTTACAACGGCCGCGTCTTCCGCCTCACCGAGCACCTTGTGCGTCTCTATGAAAGCGCCCGCTCCATCTGCCTCACCATCCCGATCTCCATCGAAGAAATGGAAAAGGCCACGGTGGAAACCGTCGCCGCCAACAACCTTCGCGACGGCTACATCCGCCTCGTCATCACCCGTGGTGCAGGCCCCCTCGGCCTGAACCCCTACCAGTGCCCGAAGGCAGGCGTCATCATCATCGCCAGCGGCATCACCCTGTATGCCAAGGAAAAGTATGAGACCGGCCTGAACCTCATCACCTGCGCCACCCGCCGCCCCACACCGGCCGCGCTCAGCCCCCAGGTGAAGAGCCTGAACTACCTCAACAACATCATGGCCAAGATCGAATGCATCCAGGCCGGTTGTGAAGAAGGCATCATGCTCAATGAGCAGGGCTACGTGGCCGAGTGCACTGGCGACAACGTTTTCGTCATCAAAAACGGCCTCATCTACACCCCCACCATCGCCAGCGGTGCCCTCAACGGCATCACCCGCCAGGCCGTGATCGAGGTCATGACCCAGATGGGTCTCCAGGTGCAGGAAGTGACCATGACCCGTCACGAAATCTACACCGCTGATGAGTGCTTCCTCACCGGCACTGCCGCAGAGGTCATCCCGGCTGTCCAGTATGACCGCCGCCCCATCGGCGACGGCAAGCCCGGCAAGCTGACCAGCGAGATCATCAAAAATTTCAAGGTCCTGGCCAACTCCACCGGCACCCCAGTTCCATACGCCTAAGCGCGCGTCCGTTCATGGCTTCCAAGGTCAAGGAGAGCCCCTCCTTGACCTTTCTCCGGCACTCAGCACCCCTCCCGCATGCAAGAATACCACCGCCTGCTCCAAAAGGTGCTCACCCACGGCAGCTACCGTGAAGACCGCACTGGCACCGGCGCATATTCTGTGTTTGGCGAGCAAAGCCGCTACGATCTCAGCGCAGGTTTCCCCGTGGTCACCACAAAAAAGCTGCACCTGCGCAGCATCATCCACGAGCTGCTCTGGTTTCTCGCCGGTGATACCAACATCCGCTACCTCCAGGAAAACAAGGTCTCCATTTGGGACGAATGGGCGGATGAAAACGGCGACCTCGGGCCTGTCTATGGCGCGCAGTGGCGTCGCTGGCAAGGTGCCCCGGAGGCCGCCCCCGTGGATCAGATCACCCAGCTCATCGAAGGCATCCGCAAAAATCCCTACAGCCGCCGTCATATCGTCAGCGCTTGGAATGTCGCCGTAGTGGATCAGATGGCCCTGCCGCCCTGCCATTGCCTGTTCCAGTTTTTTGTCGCTGAAGGCAAGCTGAGCTGCCAACTCTATCAGCGCAGTGCCGACCTCTTCCTCGGCGTGCCTTTCAACATCGCCAGCTATGCCCTGCTGACGATGATGGTCGCCCAGGTCTGCGACCTGCAGCCGGGTGAATTCGTCCACACCTTTGGAGATCTCCACCTCTACAAAAATCACCTCGACCAGGCCAAGGAACAGCTCTCCCGCGAGCCACGCCCGCTGCCAGTCATGAAGCTGAACCCGGAGGTCAAAGACCTCTTCGCCTTCCGCTACGAAGACTTCACCCTGGAAGGGTACGATCCCCACCCGGCCATCAAGGCCACCATTGCGGTCTGACCCGCGAATCAGACCGGCTCTCAAAGCGAGTCATCACTGCATCGGCAGCTTCAGGGTCTTGCGCTCCTTCCCGCGCAGGAGGGAAATCTCCACCTCGTCGCCTAACAAACGTTTCTGCAAAAGATGCCCCAGCAGGCGGCTTTCCGTCATGCGGTCCTTCAGCCCGTCGCACTCGACGATGACATCCTCCTTCATAAATCCCGTTTTCTTCGCCAGGGCATGTTTCCCATACATGCCCAGCCCTTTCACAAAGAGCGCCATCCCGTCCTTGCCCAGGCCGCGTGCCAGCCGCTCCTCATCGGTCAGATCCACCAGCACCATCCCGCCCGTCGCCATGCCCCGCATGGGCCAGGCACCTGCCCGGCCCGAATTGTCCGCGCCATGCTTCCACCCGGCAGGCAGCGCCACTTTCACCGGCATTTCCTGGCCGCCCCGGTTCACCACCATCTCCAGCGCCGTCGCTTCCACATCGTCGGTGCGGTGCAGCACCCAGCTTACATCCGCCAGGGAGACCAGCGGCTGGCCAGCCACACTGGCCAGCGTATCACCCGTTTTCACTCCCGCCGCATCAGCCATTGATCCCGTCGCCACCGCCGTCACATCCCCCACAGGGTCAGCCGCCAGCGTCAGCCCCAGCGTCTCCGGGGAGGGCATGGGATAGACCCACTCCGTCGGGATCGGCTCCTTCTTTTCACGATACGAAGCCCGCAGCGAATCCCCCAGCATGTGGCAGTGGATGCAGCTCTGCATCACCTTCCCGTCCCAATCCAGATGAGCCTGGTACCGCCCGGCAAGATTGGGCATGTCCAAAGGATTCACAAAGGGCAGCGGCTCCCCCTGCTTGCCTGCCAGTTGCGCCTTGTTGCCAGGATAGCCCGCATGAATCTTCAGGGCCGCTTCCAGCGACCGCTTGTAGCCAGAGATCGTCGTATCTGCCGAGTTTTTCTGGTGCGTCCAGGAGCCGTAACGGCCATACACCGTGCCGTCTCCATTGAAAAAAAGTGTGGAGAAGGACAGGTCAAAATCGAACTGAAACTTGGTTAGGTCCAGCGCATTCGCATTGATCACCCGCACGCACACAAACTGGTCCAGCAGCGGGGCCAGTTCATCCCCCTGCATCAGCACCGCACTGTCCAGCCCCATGCAGGAAAGGCAGGGCACGCAGCGCAGCACCACCAGCAGCGGTTTCCCCGTCAGTTTCGCCTGCCGAAAGCCGCTCTCAATGTCATTGTAGGCCCAGCGTTTGTCATTCTCCATCACCGCTCGGTCCGCCCTCACCGCCCCCTCACGGTCCTTCACCGTAGCCGCATACCCCCAACCGCACAGCAGTAGCCCCGCAAGGATGAATGATTTCATCCGGCGATGCTGGCAAAATCACTACCTAACCGCAAGTCTGGAATTCAGCGGGCCAGTTTGCCGATCTCCGCCTCCGTTAGCACCCTCGAAAACAGCATGAACTCATCCATCGTGCCGCTGAAGTTACGGATCGGTATCCGGTCGTTTTTCCCGCCAAAATTCCAATTGCCCAAATCCGCCACCCCCAGGCTCACCGGGAAAACACTCGCCCTCGCCACACGCGCAGCCAGATCCCCGTTCACATAATGGCGCACCTCCTTCGCCACCGGATCAATCACCGTGGCCAGATGCATCCATTGCCCGAACCGTTCCGGAGTGAACATGGAGGGCGTATCATGGTCCCTCGATGGCTTCTCGTCACGCCCAGCAATGCCCAGGCGCAGCTTGCCCTCACGGGTGATTTGCCAGTGGATTCCACCATTCACATACCCTTCCACCATAAACAGGGAATTGTAGGCCCGGTCCAGCCCATGCACCCGCACCCAGGCGCTCAGCGTCAGCGCGTCATGGTCACCCGGCACGCTCAGCCTCACCCGGTCGCTCACATTGCGAAATTCCAGCGCCCGTTTGCCCGGCCACCGTCCCTCCGTCCAGGCACAGCCCACGATGCTTCCCGCTGGCACCTGGGGCGCACGGCTCGCCAGATTCCGCAGGCTGCGCGTATCACTGCGATCTTGAAAATCCAGCCGCATCAGCAGGGCAGAGTCCTCATTCCACATCGCGCTGCGGGACAACCACGTCTCAAACGCCAGCCTTTGTGATTCAGCGGTGCGCTCATCCACCGATCCCAGCGAGGCAAAGGCCGCCTGGTTTGCCAGGATGTCACGTGTGCCTTCTCCCAGCGTCATTCCCTGGCCTTCACGCAGCGGTTTCATGGCTTCGCCAGAGGCATGCAGCTCCACCTCGCCTTTGAAGACATGCAGCTCTGCCGCCGTCGTATTCAGGTCCAGGCCAAAGTCCGTGCCCAAGTCCACAATCGTGCCTTTCGGCGTATCAATGCGGAAGCCTTTGGCCTGGGGAGGCACATGCGCACTCAGCTTTCCGGCCGAACAAAAAGCTTCGCTGGGAGACACCAGACGGAAAGCGGCCGGACCTTCCAGAGTGACGCGTGCCCCCTGGTAAAATTCGATCTCCGCAAGCCCTGACTTCAGCCGCAGCCAGCCAGGCGTCAGTGGGCTTCCCGGTGCATGAGGGGTGCCTTCCCATTCCAGGTTCACCCCACGGGCCAGCACGGCCACCGCCGCCGTCATGTCCTCGTCATCCTCCAGGTTGGCCGGGGGAGCTAACAACCAAGTCGCTGCCAGGGTGAGGCAAGCCGCCAGCGCCGCTACCGAGGTCAGCGTGGTGTAGCTGAAACGCACTCCGCTCCTTGGCTTTGCAGGCGCAGGAATGAGGGTCGACACGACGTCGCTGGCCTTCATCTCACGCAGCATCGCATCCGTCGACAGGTGCGCCAGCAGGCTTTCCGAAAGCTTGCCCGCCTCTGGCTTTTGCAAAAGATCCAGCAATGCGGCAGCCTCCGCCTCCGTCAGGCTGTCCTCCAGATAGCGCTGCATCAGCACCTCAGGATCATAAGTTGGCTCAGACATGGGCGGCACCTCCCTGCTGGATCTGGCGCTGGATGCACTCCCTCAGTTTCTCCCTCACTCGGGAAAGCGCTCGGCAGACCGTGTCCGCCTTCATCTCCAGTTGCTCGGCGATCTGCGCTGTGGACACATCGCTGTAATAATACATCTGGATGAGGTCGCGGCTCTTTTCTGGCAGCTTTTGCAGGCAGCCCCGCAGCAGCCCCACCTCCTCCTCATAGCGCGGCGGCAGCTCGCTCTCCTCCGCCAGCAGGCGGATGTGATCGGCGAGCTTTTGCACCACTTCAGGCCGCTGGCGCGTGCGGTCACGCCACAGCCGCATCGCCACATGCCGCGTCATCGTGGCCAGCAGCGGGCGCAGATCATTCTCCAGATCCCATCTCTGCTCCTTGGCCATGAACTCCAAAAACACCTGCTGGGCAATGTCCTCCATCAGCCCCGGCCAGGGGGCATACTTCAGCGCCACCCCCTTCACAAAATCGTGATGGGTGAGAAAGATCTGGGCGGCCCGGGTCTCCTGTGTGTTCATGCTTCCCCATTATCTCACACCAGCCGCCAAAACCGGACAAGAAAGTACGCCCTCATCCGTTCGAAAGACAGAAGGACAGACATGATCACGAAAAGCTTGCGGGCCAGGACGCGATCCGGCATTTCTTGAACGGCTGATTTTCTCATTTAAAGCGCCCATGCCTCCTCACGATCCATCCGACGATTTCAGCCAATTGCCCACAGCGGATGGAAACACACCCCATAGCCTCGCTCAGCAGCCCTCGGCACGTCGCCAGCAGACCCGCATCGGTCCGCGTTCCACCACCGCTCATGTCGAGGCCCCGCCAGTAGAAGAACCAGCCGCGCCCTTCACGGACGAGTGGCAGGAACTGCTTCAAAGTTCCAGCCCAGCTCCCTCTACCTTTGGCTGGCCCGAAAGCGCCTTCCCTTCCCACTCTCAGGAGTTGCCCCCACAGGAGCCCGCCCAGCCCCCGACTCCTCGCCGCACGGTCGTTGGTCGCCGTGCCCCCGTACCGGAAGCCAGCCCTCCACCCACTGCTGAGGAGCAACCTCCCGAAGTCGCCCCTGCCCCCGCTGCCAGAAGTCGCACCGTCATTGGCAAACGCCCTGCCACGCCCACTGCAGATGCGGCACCTCCCGCAGCCCCGGAACCACCTCCCGCAGCCCCGGAACCACCTCCGCAGCCCCCGAAAAAACCGGCTCCGCTCGCCCAGGAAAAACGCCCGGCGGCAGCCCCCAAATCCAAGCACAAAAAAGCGGACCCAGAACCTGCCCCTACACCCGAGTCAAAAGCCGACAAAGCCCCCCAGGAGCCGTCCGTCGAGAAAACCACGGATGCCGCTGGCGGCAAAGAAACGCCTCCTTCATCGGAAAACGCTCCCACCACCACAGTCCCTGTTCAGCCCGGCCTCATCCGCCAATACTGGGAACGATGGGGTGGCAAGGCCCTCAGTCTCAGCGTGGCCGTTCACGCCCTCCTCCTTCTAGGCGGGGCCTTGATCGTCGTCACCCAGGTCACTGAAAAGCAGGTGGACTTCCTCCCTGGCGGCGGCACCCAGCAGGGGGCCGAAGCCTCCCAGGCCCTGGAGCACAAGATCCAGCAGAAGAAAAACCCCTGGCTGAAAAAATCCATGCCCCTGCGGAAGATCGCCGCGGCCAATTCCATCTCCGACATCGTCCTCCCGGATGAAGCTCCCGACCTCCTGGAACTTCCCCAGTCCAAAGACCTCTTTGCCAGCAATAAGCTGACGGCCGGCATGGGCCTGGCTGGCGCAGGCGGCGGCTTTGGCAAAAGCGTCGGCCTCGGCGGCCAGAGCGGCATGACCTTCCAGCCCTTCTCCATGTTTGGCATGCAGATCAAGGCCAAGCGTCTCGCGCTCGTCCTCGATGTCTCCACCTCCATGGCCCCTCACCTGCCCCGCGTGATTGAGGAGGTGGACAAAGTAGCCCGTGGCAGCATCGTCATCCTCTACTTCGGCTGTGGCCTCGAGCCGCCCCCACCCCAGGGCCTGGAGGGCGATGAAGTTTACTCCACCTCCAGTGTCGAGTTTGAAAAATTCTGGCGTCTCGGCGGTGCCACCCTCGAGGAAACTCGAAAGTTCCGCATTGACCCCAAAAAGGATATTCAAAGCGAGGCCATCTACCGCGTCCTCTCCAAACGCCCGCAGACCTATTTCATTCACAACACCGGGCTCGGTTACACTTGGCTGGCCCTTCTGCATGACAAGCTCCGCACCGCCGATGGCATCTACTGGTTTTCCGATTTCCAGGACCGCGTGGACTTTAAACAAGTCACCATCGTCCGCGAAAACCTGGAGCGCCGCAAACAGCGCCTCTACATGCACGCCTACATGCGCGGCACCGCCTATGATCTCGTCAAAACACAGCTAGTGGACCCAACCAAAGGCGATGTGAAACTGGAGGAGTAGGCCCCTTCATTTCGCCTTCTCATCCTGCATCACATGCGCTTCCAGGATCGCGATGTGATACAGCTCCCCGGCATCGAACTCCGGTCTCCC
This sequence comes from Prosthecobacter algae, assembly GCF_039542385.1. Classification (NCBI taxonomy): domain Bacteria; kingdom Pseudomonadati; phylum Verrucomicrobiota; class Verrucomicrobiia; order Verrucomicrobiales; family Verrucomicrobiaceae; genus Prosthecobacter; species Prosthecobacter algae. The sequence continues at coordinate 236,910 of NZ_BAABIA010000007.1, forward strand.
CATCGGCTTCCACAAAGCCAGGATGTGGGCGCTGCCGGACATCATTATGAGATGACCCGTTGCCTTTTCCACTAACAAATCGGTAAGAGGAACCTCCACAGCAGCACTCCCCTCCGCCGCCAGATTCAGCGCATACCGCACAGGTTCAGCGGGGTGATGCCGGATCTCATAGTCCACCTTCAGCAGCCTCTCGTCCTCCTCATTGTCCACCGCCACCGTCAGGCTCGTTCCCACAGCCATCGTCTGCCGCTCCACCTCCGCCGCACCTTCGTCATTCACCCGGAATGACTCGAACACCTTCAGTTCCTTCACGTTTTCCACCGTGTGCTCATGGTTGCCGCGCACGCTGAGATTCAGTGTGGCCAGAGATTTGACGTCTGTCCCGCCCCCAACCAAAAGCTTGTCCAAAATCGCACGATGATCGGCTTCCTGTCCTGCCTTCAGAAAAACCTCGTTCGCCTTGGCCGCCGGGATTTCCAGCAGGTGGAGGATAAAACTAACGTCTGAGGGGTCACGGCCATTGAGCCTCTTTAAATAAGCCTCCATCAAGGCCAGATTGGCCGCCGTATTTTTCACTGTCATGAGTCTGGCAGCGGGCCCCGTGTAAGACACTTCGGCTCCTTCCGGGAAAGGAATGCCCTGCGCTTTGAAGAGATCCTTGGCCGACAGTTCCTTGCCGAATGGGTCAGGAAACATCCGGGGAGATCCCACCTCGTGAAGGATAAAATCGGGCGTCACTTTGAATATCTTCGTCACCATTTTGTCCTCCTCCTTGGCAGGAACGGGGCTCACTTCCGCCATAGCACCTCCCGTCTCGACCTCGAAATGCCTCGTGTGGCGGCTGATGTCACACTGGATGAACACCGCCTCCAAAACATCCTCACCCACCTCCCCTCCCTTCCCCACGGGCCTCCACACACCGATCAGCCGCGTCTCCCCATGGCTTAAAATGGCTTCCGTCTCGATTCGTCCCAGATGAAACTCATTCAGCGGCATGATGAAGGAGCGTCGGGAAGCTGGATCCGACAGCTTTTCTCGCCTCGGGCTCGGCAGCGCATGGTGACGCTCCACACTCATGTTGACACTCACCTGTGAGTCACCTCCGGACATGTAAGAATCCAGGGTTAGCAGAAACCCTGACGGGCGGCGCTCAGTCTCCATCACGGGTTGCTGGCCGTTTTGCCAGCTCAGCTCACTCACCCAATGTTTGTCCATCACGGATTCCACGATGGCGCTTTCATTGGGACGCGTCTCCGCAAAGGCCACGGCCACTTGTTCCGCATCCTTCCGTCCCACAGCCTCACGCAGCACATCGCGCATGGCCCGGTGGTTGCTTTGATGGGCCACCTTCAGGATCTGCTCGCGCACCAGCGCCGCTGGCGCGCGGATCACTTCGACCGTGTATTTTAAGGTCTTGGGAAACATTTCCGCGTAGTGCCCTACCCACCCCTCGACCACGGGCATCATCTCGGCAGTCGTTTTGACCCGCAGACGCTTTTGCTCATCCAGGCCCACCTGACTCGTTGCAGGCACCTTCAAGCCGTTCAATCCCAGCAGCTCGCGAAGGTCCTCCTGATCGGCCCCTGGATTGACGAAGAAAAACTCCCGGGGCAGGTCGAAGGTCCGTTCGATCAACTGGTCTGGAGACTCCAATGTCGCTGAAGATGCCAAGGGAGCCTCGGGCCCATGAGACAAAACATGAGCCGTCAAAAACACGCCCTGGCTGACATCCGCGTCCTTCAAGGCGGGATCACCTTTGACGGGCCACAGGCCCAGCAAGCGAGTGTGACCGCTCTTCATCTTCACCTCGGTTGAGATCTTCGCCGTCTCAAACTCAGCCAGCGACATCTCCAATGGCCCGCCAGAGACTGGCTCCGTCAAGGTCTCCTGCCTCGCAGGCTGTTTCAGCAGGGTGTGCTGCACCAGCACTCTCATGTCCAGGGTTTTACCATCCTCTTGGATGAAGGTATCCAGATCCATGTGAAAGCCCAGGGGCTGTGTCTCGGTCTCCACTTCGGCCCGGCCCTTGGCATCCAGGACCAGATCAGTCGCATGCTCATGTTCCGTTACCGTGCTGAAAGTACTCCGGCTGCCACGAGGCATCTCCAGAAAAGCCGTGTGCAAAATCTTCACCGCCCCCGTCTCCCGCTCCGCCTCCTTCATCAGGTCTTTCAAGGCCTGCGTCTGATCCATCTTCTGAGCTTCGTTTGCGGCCAGCAACCTGAGCAAGGGCCCCGGGGCCTGCACGAGATGGGCGGTGATGGTCACCGTCTGCGGTTGCCTTTGTTCCGTTCCTGCCAACCATGCCTCCACGAGGTCCAGATTCGCCGTCGTATTCTTCACCGTCAGCGTGCCCGCCGCAGGATGAAATAAGGCGGAAGTCCCAGCAGGAAACTTAATCCCAAAGGCGGTCAGCCTCTCTTTGGCCGATCTAAAATCACCGCTCTGACGGAAGGTTTCCCAGCGCTCCAGGGGCGAGCGCGGAATCGGCGGACGGTAGCCGATCGGGTCAGCCGCCGCTGGCGAATCTGCTGCGCTTGCAATGCTCAAAAAATCCTTCCCTACAGCAAAGACACGTGTTTCCAGGCCAGCCTCCTTTGCCTGCCCCCACACCGTCGCCAGCATCACACCGACCACCACCCCAGTTCGGATTCGCCGCCAAAGCCATTTCATGGCACCAAAATAGCCAACACAGCCCCGGCACGTCGAGCCTCATTTTCACCTGCTTTCATCAGGCAAAAAAGTCTCTTCGCTATCCGGCTCGGCGGATTGTAAACGAGGTTTCAGCCGCTACTTGATCAGCCCCCAGTGCTTCGTCAGCGGCCAGTAGCAAAAAAAGCCGGAACCCACCAGATTCCGCTCAGGGACGGGACCCCAGTAGCGCGAGTCACTGCTGCTGTAGCTGTTGTCGCCCATCGCAAAGTACTGTTCTTCACCCAGTTCGATTTTGGCGATGCCACCACCAATGGCGTTCGGGTCCGAATACCCCCGATAACCATCCACGGGGGCTTCAAAAGTGCCTTGCATCACCCGTTTAAAACCGGGCTCCTGCGCTTCGGTTCCATTGATCAGAAGTTTGGGCGACTTCACTTCCAGTTTGTCTCCTGGCACACCCGCGAGACGCTTGATGTAATGCTGCGAGCCCCAGCGCGGATCAAAACTTTGCTGATTTTCAATGCCCCCGATGTGCTTCGTCGTGAACACAAACACCTCTCCGCGCTTCGGCGAGCGGAAGTGATAGGAGAACTTGTCTACCAGCACATGGTCACCATTGTTCACCACGCCGCTGGCCAGCAACTGCCCTTTCTCCACCCTGATGCCCCCTGGGATCACCACCCGGTATTTCATGTCTGGCGTGTCATTCCCGGTCAGCACCGGCTGCGAGCGCAGATGCCTAGCCAGTTGCAGCTCATTGGTCAGCTGGGAGTATGGGGCCATGATGTCAATCTTATGCCCGTCTTCAAAATGAAGCCTGCAGTAGGGCATAAAAATCAGCCAGTGCTTGTGCTCCGTCACCGGATCATCCCGGCGTAGAACACCGCTGTGGTCAGAAACCACGTGAATCTGGCGGCTGCTGGTCAGGAATGTCTTCAGGTAGCCCGCGATCCCCGTTCGCGGATCCTCCGCCGTCGCCTGCGCCGTGATGCCGTTCAGCGTCGGTTGCATGGACCCCGTGGGGATCTGGAAGGGCTGCGCAATGTATCCACGGATGCCCAGGGCGATGACGATGGCCACAAAGAACACCTCCACATTGTCACCGATCTCGCTTGAGGCCGCCTCTGGCAGCGCCTTCTCACAGACCTTGTTGATCTCCTCGTTCAGTTCCCCCAGGCGCGTCTTGTCCCGCGCCTTCATCGCCTGCTCCAGGCTCCGGCGCAGTCCGCAGATCTCTTCCAGCTTCGCCGGTGGCAGCAAATCACGCTTGTAATCAATGAATCGAGTGACGCCTTTGTGCAGCAACTTTGCATGCTTCAGGTAGCGGGGAGTGAGGAAAAACATGTGCACGGATGGTCGGAGACCTGCTGCGCTCGTCAAGCACGAGCTGAATCCCTGACCAAGAATGTCCTGAATACGCTCAAAATCCGTCTCCAAAGCGTAATTTAGCAAACATCGCTCTTGCCAAACCCTCTGCCTTTGGATTCTCCTTACCGCCAGCTCAGCATACCCCCAAAAAACCCTGGATGGCGGAACGATACAAGATCTATGACAAACTCGGCGCCGGTGGCGTGGGGGCTGTGTACCGCGCTTATGACAATGAGTTAAAGCGCTGGGTCGCCATCAAGCGACTCATCTCCGCCAACGATGCCAGCGGGGACCAAGGTCTCGCTGCCGAGCTCCGCCGCGAGGCCGATGCCCTCGCCTCGCTGCGCAACCCCAACATCGTCACCATCTTCGATGTCGCCAGCGACGCCGAAGGCCTCTTCATGGTCATGGAACTTCTCGAAGGAGAAGACCTTGCCGATGTCGTCGCTCGCGGTCCACTGCATTACGATGACTTCAAGGAGCTGGCCTCCCAGACCCTCGAAGCCCTGCTGGCCGCCCATCAGCGCCACATCCTCCATCGCGACATCAAGCCGGAAAACATCAAGGTTGAGCGCCTGCCCGGCGGACGAATGCAGTCCAAGATCATTGATTTCGGCCTAGCCCGCGCCGGCATGCGTGCCCGCAAACAGACCGAAGACCAGGAGGGCACCGTCATGGGCTCCATCTTCTACATGGCGCCCGAGCAGCTCACCCGCGCCCCGGTGGATGTCCGCACCGATCTCTACTCCCTAGGCTGCGTCTTTTACGAGGCCCTCTCCGGCCGCAAAGCCTTCGATGGCGAGACCCTCAACATCGTTATTGATAAGCACATCAATCACGACATCATCCCGCTCAACTTGGTGGCACCGCACGTGCCGCCCTGGCTCGGCGCCTGGGTTCTGCGCCTCATGGCCCTCAATCCTGAGGACCGCCCCACCGGTGCGCAACAGGCCATCGAAGAATTCCGGGCTTGGGAAAAAATGTCCGCCGCACCGCCGATGATGCCCTGGATGCCTCCAGGCTACGGCCCGCCGCCCGGGACCTACACGCAGCCGATGTATCCCGGCAGCGCCACCACCAGCACCATCCCCATTCAGCCCGGCTACTACCAGCCCCCGCAGGAGGAAGCTTACGCTCAACCCGTGCTGGAGGTCGTGCCCGATGCGGAGCCCATCCTGGAGATGGCCGCCTACACCACGCCCATCTCACGCCCCAGCCCCACCACCGGTCGCCCCCCAGTCGGCAGGCGCACCATGCCGACTGGCCGCTCCCCTTCCACACGGCTCCATGCCCCAGCACCTGAGCCCGCCAGCAGCGGCTCCAAGGCCAAGATCTTTGCCATCATCGGCACTGGCATCGCCCTCGTGCTCGGCGCAGGCTGGTTTTTCTTTGGCAGCAAAAAGGACACCGCGAGCGGTGGATCCGCCGCTACAAGCATCCTCTCCACCGGCCCGGACAAGGTCAAATACGAGCTCCCCCAAGACAGACTTTTCCCTCCGATGGATAGCGATATCTGCCTGCACCTCGTCGCAGGCGTCGGCTGCATCGGTAAAGACGGAAAGATCGCCCCGCCTGATGGCGTGATCCTCGACTGGCATGACATTTCCCCCCTGGGCAATGACAACCTGGCGCGAGCCTACAACAAAAATGCCGACTACGCCCCAAAGCGCAGCTTCTGGCCCACCCCGACCTCCGGCATCATCGGTGCCAAGCCCAGCCGCAGCGTGCTCGATTTCCGGCCTCGCGAAGGACGCCCCGTCGCCATCGCCCTCACCGATCCCGCCGGAGAAAAAAGCAAGTTTCCCTTTGGCCAGACACCCCCGCGCGGTGAATCCGGCATGACCCTCGCCCTCGTCTTCCAGGTCGATGAATCCCGTCTTCCTGTCCGCGTCCTCAGCTTGTCTGGCGAGGACGGCAGCTCCGTCATCCTGCGCGTGGACAAATACAAAAAAATCATCGCAGACTTCCGCAACGGCGGTTCCCTGGGCTCCATCACCTGCAATGGAGTGGACCCCACTATCCCTTGCACTGTCGTGCTCACCTGGCAAACCGCGACCAGCGTCACCGAAATGCGCGTCAAAGACGCACCCGGCAAAACCTTCCGCGCCGCCGCCAAGACCAAGCCGCCCACCGCCCCCCTCACCCGTTTGCAAATCGGTAAAGTTGTCGGAGCCAACCAGGACAATGCGCCTGCAGAAGAGCAGTTCTCCGGCTACCTTGCCGAGGTCGTCATGTATTCCTCCCTGCTCAAGCTCGACCAGATCCAACTCCTCGAATCCAAAGTCCTGCGCGACCACTACATTCAGGGCCCTCCCACCACGCCGCCCCCTGCTCCAGCACCAGCTCCGGCACCTTCTGCTCCCCAGAAATAGCCACCATTCAAAGCGGTTGCGGTTCAGCCCATTTGCGGCTTACTTCCAGTTGAATTTTCTTACTAGACCACGCCGTCTCATTGCTCATGAACCGACCCTCCCTTCCCTGCTTGTTTGTCATCACCGCTGCGGCAGCCCTCGTCACCGCCGGCCCCATGTCAGCCCAGGCCGCCAGCGCTGGCGTGCAGGAGTTTGACCCCCGCGCCTTCCCAGGCCAGGTCGTCGAAGATGTCGTCGTCCCAGTCCCCAGCGAAGTCTTCTCCGTGCTCGACAAACTCGGCGAGCCCAACTGGCGCCAGGAAATCCGCAGCCTCAACCTCCCCAAAACCCCGGACCGCACCAAACTCTCCCTCCTCTTCGGCCTTGTCGTTGCGGAAGGTTTCGTCGCCGTCCAGGCTGAGGACAAAGAAGCCGTCAAGGACATCGGTCGCGAAGTCATTGATCTCGCCACCTCCCTCGGCCTCATCAAGTCCGTCCGCCCCCACGCCCAGGCCATTCTGGATGCGGCTGACAAGAGCGACTGGGCCAGCATCCGCAAGGAATTCGACCAGACCCAAAAAACCGTCCGCGACTCCATGGAACAAATGAAGGACGCCGATCTCTCCCAATGCGTCAGCATGGGCGGCTGGCTGCGCGGCACCGCATCCGTGACCTCCGTCATCGGCAAAAGCTTCTCCGCAGACCGTGCTGAACTCCTCAACCAGCCCATGCTGGTCGAACATTTCATTGCCTCCATCTCCAAGATGTCCAAGGACAAAAAAGATCACGCCGTCGTTGCCGACATTTCCAAAGGCCTGAAAGACATCCTCGCCAAGATGGAAGGTGCTGTGGATGGATTCACCAAGGATGGCGTCCGTGAAATCGGCAAGACCTGCGACAGCCTGCTGACCGATATTCTGGCAGCCAAGTAAAGACCGGCCCCCTCGCGCCACCGCGCTAACCCCTTACCGGATCCGTCCATGCATTTCCTTCCTACTCGTCACTTCCACCGTGCTGCCGCTGCCTTCCTGGCGGCGCTGCTTCTCATCGGTGCCCCCCTGACTCACGCCACCATTGACGATGCCCACAGCTTCGCCATGGAGGCCGCCACCCCTTTCGTCGAACAGGGCTTCATCGTCCGCGAAGACTACTGGAACGGCGAAGTCAAAAGCGGCCAAAAGCTCATGGTCCGCCACCAGATGTTCAAAGGCAACGAGTACGCCTTCTGGCTCGGCACCGCCAGCGAAGACGTGACCTTCGAGCTTAAGGTCCTTGATGAAAAAGGCAAAGAGATCGAACTCGATTTCAAAAGCCAGGGCATGTTCGCCACCGTCCGGGTCAATCCTCCCAAGACCGGCACCTACAGCGTCGTGTTTTCCCTCACCTCGAAAAAGGAAAAAGGCGTCTATTGGGCCCTTGCCTACGGTTACCGTTAATCCTTCCCTGTCAGTAGCATCCACAGCCTCACACGATCATGAACAATCCATACGAGAGTCCATCTGCCGATGTCAGCACCACTACCCGCACGGTCATTACTGACATTGATATCCCTTTCGGCAGGCTGATCGTAATCATGCTGAAGACCATGCTCGCCTCCATCCCCGCCGTCATCGTGATGTATGCCATCATGGGTGCCATCGCTCTCGTGATCGTGCTCCTCTTCGGCGGCGCCGCACTGATGAGCGGCCTCAATCCCGAAGCACTGGGCAAGTAGCTCTGCGCGTTTCTAAAAACGCAGACTGCCAGGGCTTCGACCTCCCTTCCCCAACCTGTTTCCATGCCCGTCGAAACCCTCACTTATGAGTCGCCCCAGTTTCTCCAAAAACTGATCGGTCACGACCTCTCCGGCCTGCGCATCATTGCCGACGCCCTCCACGTGCAGATCACCAGCCGTGATGGCTGGGTCCGCATCGAGGCCGAAGAACCTGCCATCCTCGCGGTCAAGGAAGTCTTTGCCCAGCTCGAGCGCATCCGCCGCCAGGGCGGCGAGGTCACCCCCACGATGCTGCGCCTCGTCACCGAAAGTGTCCTTACCGAGCACGGCAGCGCCCCGGCGGATGCCATCATGAACCTCAAGCTTCAGGGGTCCTCCCGGAAGCCTCCCGTATTGGTCAAGACACGCGGCCAGATCGCCTACGTCCAGGCCATGCGGGACCATGAGGTCGTCTTCGGCATCGGCCCCGCCGGCACAGGTAAAACCTACCTCGCCATGGCCCAGGGTCTACATCTCCTCCGGGAAAAGGCCGTCCAGCGACTCGTCCTCACCCGCCCTGCCGTCGAGGCTGGCGAGGCCCTCGGCTTCCTACCCGGAGATCTCAAGGAGAAAATCTTCCCCTACCTCCGGCCCCTCTACGATGCCCTCTACGACATGCTCGACCCCGATGAGGCCGAACGCATGATCGAGCGTGGAGCCATCGAAATCGCCCCGCTCGCCTACATGCGTGGCCGCACCCTGAAAAATGCCTTCATCATCCTGGATGAGGCCCAGAACACCACCACCGAGCAGATGCTCATGTTCCTCACCCGCCTCGGTGAAGGTGCCCGCTGCGTCATCACCGGGGATCCCTCCCAGGTGGACCTCCGCCGCCACGTCCGTTCTGGCCTCCGCGAATCTGTCGAGGCACTCCAGGGCGTCGAAGGCGTCAAATTCGTCAGCTTCCTGTCGAAGGACATCGTCCGCCTCCCTGTCGTTCAGCGTATCATTGAAGCGTACGACCGCCATCGAGCCCAATAATAAAGCTCGGTTAAATAAATGTTCATTTGAACCGCTTTTGATAGAAAAGGCTTCTTGTAGCCGACCTTGAGTGTGTTAGCATTCCGCTAATACTTCTCGAAAATCCCACTCATGTTTGAATCCATTCGCCGGGCCAAATTGCAACGAGCTGGGCTTTCTTGTGGGAAGAAGCGCCTCAAACATCAGGAAGGCGACCTCGTGGATGAACTCCGCACCCATCGTGCGGCCACCATCGCTGTTTACGTCGGCTTCTTCATCGCCCTCGGCATCCTCATGAAGATGGGCGCGGCGGTCATCCCTGGTACCGTCACCCCCCAGCCCATCGCTTACCTTTGCATGGCGGCCATCGCCTCCGCCCTGGTCGTTCATCTCCGGGTCGCCCTCACCGAAGACGTTGAGGACAATGCCGAGCTCGCCCTCGTTCTTGGCACCATCCTCCTGCAGATGGCCGCCAATGTGGCCATGCTGGATTACGGCAATCAGCAGAGCTGGACCGGCGCGCTCCTCGTCGTCGCCATGCCGCATGCCTTTGCACCGCTGGTGCTCTCCGTCATCCTCGGTCGTAAAATGGGGCTCTTCGCCGCCATCTACTCCACCCTGCTCGGGACCATCGTCTGCGTCGCGGTGAACCCCATCACCTACCTCGCCTCATCCTCCCTCATCGGGTTCCTCGTGGTCCTCTTCACCAAGCGAGTCCGCCGCCGCAACCGCCTCTTCATGGCCGGCCTCTACATCGGCGTCGTCGCAGCCGTCTTTTCACTGCTTCTATACGAGGCTTCCGGCACGGGCCTCGGCGGCGTCTCCATCGGTCGTGTCCTCGGCGTCCCCTTTGTCATGGGCATTCTCACCGGCCTCCTTGTGGGTGGTCTCCTCCCGGTTATCGAAACTCTCTTTGGCGTCACCACCGAAGTCTCCTGGCTCGAGCTTGCCGACCTCAACCACCCCCTCATGAAGCGCCTCAGCATCGAGGCCCCCGGCACCTATCACCACAGCCTCGTCGTCGCCAATCTCTCGGAGGCCGCCGCGGAATCCATTGGCGCCAATGCCGCCATGACCCGCGTCTGCGCCTACTTCCATGACATCGGCAAACTCACCAAGCCCGAGTACTTCATCGAAAACATGGACCCTGCGGACAATCCGCACGATGACCTCACCGCCCGCATGAGCGCCCTCATCCTCATCGCCCATGTGAAGGACGGTGTGGACCTCGCCATCAAGCACAAGCTCAACGTCAGCATCATCGACGTCATCGAGCAGCACCACGGCACCTCCCTAGCCTGGTATTTCTACAAACGCGCCCTCGATCAGAAGGCCGAAATGATCCGCCTGGTCGAGCAGGGCAAATCCAAGGAAGACGACGTCCCCCAGGTCAGCGAAGAAGTCTTCCGCTACCCCGGCCCCACCCCTCAGTTCAAAGAATCCGCCATCATCTCCCTGGCCGATGCCGTCGAAAGCGCCTCACGCGCCCTTGAAAAACCCAATGCGTCCCGCATCGAAGGCCTCGTGGATGAACTCGTGCAGGACCGCATGAAGGACGGTCAGCTCGACGAATGCGACCTCACCATCGCCGAGCTCGCCAAGGTGAAAGCCAGCTTTGTCAAAACCCTCCTCAGCATGATGCACAGCCGCATCAAGTACCAGAAGGGCACTGAAAGCCCGACCACCCACGTCATCACCAAAGACATCGCCGCCACCACACCCGTCCATGATGGCATGACGCTCATCACCGACAACCCTTACGCCACTGGCGCAGGCAACGAGAAAAAACGCCCGGCACGCAAGCCGCCAGCCTCCGCTGCATGATGGCCAAACTGTTGCTGTACAACCGCCAAAAGACGCACCGTCCCGATCTGCCCTGGCTGCGCCGCATCGTCAAGGCCGCCCTGCCCCACTGCCTCGCTGCGGCCAGATCCCCCGAGGCCCCGCTTCACGAACTGGAAGAGATCGAATTCACCATCGTCTCTGATGAAGAGATCGCCGTCGTCCATGCCGAGTTCCTGGATGACCCCACCCCCACCGACGTCATCACCTTTCACCACGGTGAAATCCTCGTCAGTGCAGACACCGCCCTCCGCCAAGGCAGCGACCACGGCCAGCCCCTCAACCCGGAGCTCGCCCTCTACATGATTCACGGCCTCATGCACCTCGGCGGCTGGGACGATCACGACCCCGAAGAAGCCGCCGAAATGACCCGCCAGCAGGAGGCCATCCTCCAAACCTGCCTGACCTCATAAGAGCCAAAGGAAGAATCACAAGGCAAAGGCTGACCAGCCAACTCGGCAAAGCCAAAGTACTAAAGAGCTTTAGCTCGCTAAAACTCCCGCCTCTGATTCCATTCCGCATCTCACAAAGACGCGAAAAAGGTCTCATGGTCTCGACAAAAGAAGGCCAAAAAAAACATCCCCCTCGCCCTAGGAACTGGGGTTGCGAAGCCGCGAAGCGAAAGGGCCAGGGGTGAGGGGCTGTCGAAGCTTAAATAATCCACACCTCCACGCTCCACAAAAGCGGCATTCTAAATCTGCGATGGCATAACCAAAAGCGTCGCCATCTCGAAAACATGTTATACGATTTAGCTACAATGCAAGCTTCAGGCCTCTTGGGCCTGATACGCATCCCGATACCTCTCCCCAGCCGCAGAGCGGCGTCCGTATCTTAGCCGCGCCTTTCAAGGCGCGGTTTTGTCCCTCGCACCGACTTCACTCATCGCGTCGCAGCGCGACGCCCGAACGACCGCAATTTCACCAATCCATCTCGCTAAATCGTATTACACTTCGCCCGCCATTCCGAAGGGACCTCAAAAACCCAACTCAGCCTTCCGCGTTCAGGTTCCCATCAGCCTCCCCTCACCCATCGGCCCTCACGACGGCTGCAGCACGATCTTGATCTTCCCGGCAGTCTTGCCCGCATCAGCCAGGCTATCCATCAAGGTAGGACCAGTGGGCGCAGTCGCAGCAGCAGGAGTCGTCGCCACGGCTGATTCCGCTTCCAGGGCCGCCTTCAGCGCCCCTTCCACCATCTGCCCACAGTGAATCTTCATCGGCGGCAGTGCTCCCAGAGGGGCGCTCAGTTCGGCGGCGCTCATTTGCAGAGCCTCCTCCTTCGTTTTGCCCCGGATGAGCTCCGTCGCCAGGCTGGCCACTGCAATGGCCGTCTGACAGCCGAAGCTTTGAAAGCTGGCCTTGTCGATCACCTTCTTGCCATCCTTTTCCTTGTACTTCAGCCACATGCGCACCATGTCCCCGCAGTCGGGAGAGCCCACGGTCCCCACCGCATCCGCATCCGGCATTTCGCCAAGGTTCTGCGGATTGGAAAGGGCGGACTGGAGGGCGTCTTCGTTCATGGGCTGGGCTATGGTAAAAGGATACGGAGGAATTAAGCCGTCCGACCGCAGCAGTTCTTGAACTTTTTGCCACTGCCGCAGGGGCAGGAGTCATTGCGGCCCACATTGGCCAGAGGCTTTCTCTGCGGCACCATGCCGGGGAGGATCAGCTTCGGACCATCGGCACCGGGATTGTGCGGCTTCGGCTTTTCAGGCTCGGGCTCAGGGGCAGGCCGTGCCTGAGGCTGCTGGATCACCAGATTGCCATCTTGGATCTGGATGCCATTGCCCTGCTGCTGCTGCATCATGGCGATCTGCGCCAGGAACTGCTCAAACGCGGCCAGTTGCTGCGTACTGCGGAACAGGTTGCCCAGCACCTCGCCATTGATGTTGCGCATCAGTTCAGCAAAGATCGTGAAGGCTTCCTGCTTGAATTCGATGAGCGGATCTTTCTGTCCGTAGCTGCGCAGGCTGATGCCTTCCTTGAGGGCATCCAGCGCATACAGGTGCTCCTGCCACAGACGGTCAATGGCGTTGAGGAGGATCATCTTCTCGATCTCCTGGAGGGCCTGCGGATTGGCCCCGCCCACCTTCACATCATAGGCACCCAGGATCTTGCCCTGCAGCCATACGCACTGGCCATCAAAGTCCATCGCCTTGAACTCTTCGTCAAACTCACGCAGGCCGATCGGCACCGTGGTGTTGATCCACTGGAGTAGATTTTCATAATCGGGCTCCATGTCGCTGCCACGGTCTTTCGGCAGGAATTCCTCCAGGCGTTCCTTCAGGCCTTTCTCCACCGCTTCATTGATGAGCAGGCGGGGATCGTTGCTTTCCAGCACGTCATTGCGCCATTCATAGATGACTTCGCGCTGCTGGTTCATCACATCGTCATACTCCAGCACGCGCTTGCGCCAGGTGTAGTTGCGCTGCTCCACACGCTTCTGGGCCGTCTCGACGGAGCGGTTCAGCCAAGGGTGCTGCAGCTCTTCGCCTTCAGCCATGCCAAAGCGTTCCATGATCTTGGTCATCCGGTCCGCCGCGCCAAAGTTGCGCATCAGCTCATCCTCAAAGCTGAGGAAAAACTTGCTCTCGCCCGGGTCACCCTGACGGGCACAACGACCGCGCAACTGCCGGTCCACCCGGCGGGATTCGTGACGCTCCGTGGCCAGCACCATCAGGCCGCCCAGTTCAGACACGCCTTCGCCCAGCTTGATGTCGGTACCACGGCCAGCCATGTTGGTGGAAATGGTCACGGAACCTTTTTGACCCGCACGGGCCACGATCTCGGCCTCCTGGCGGTGATACTTCGCATTCAGCACCGCGTGCGGAATCTTCTGCAGCTTCAGCATGCGGCTCACGGTTTCGGAAGCTTCCACACTGGCGGTGCCCACCAGCAGGGGCTGACCCTTCGCATGGCGCTCGCGGATCATCTCGATCACGGCATTGTACTTCTCACGGCGCGTCTTGTAGATGCTGTCGTTCTGATCCAGGCGCTTCACCAGACGGTTAGTCGGGATCGTCAGCACGTCCAGACCATAGATGTCATGGAATTCGGAGGCATCCGTTTCAGCGGTGCCCGTCATGCCACCCAGCTTTTCATAAAGGCGGAAGTAGTTCTGAATCGTGATGGTGGCCAGGGTCTGAGTCTCGGCATCGATCTGCACACCTTCCTTAGCTTCCACAGCCTGATGCAGGCCATCGCTCCAGCGGCGGCCCGCCATCTTGCGGCCCGTCTGCTCGTCCACGATGACCACCTTGTTCTCCTCAACAACGTACTCCACGTCCTTCTCATAGAGGCAGTAGGCACGCAGAAGCTGGCTGATCTGGTGGATGCGCTGCCCCTGGTGGGAGAGGCGGTCCTGAAGTTCATTCTTCTTCTGCAACTTTTGGGCTTCCGTCAGGGAGGCATCGCCATCAATGTCAGAATACAGCGTGGCGAGGTCGGGCAGCACGAAGGCGTCCGGCTCGTCAGGGCTCAGGAAATTGCGGCCCATTTCGCTGAGGTCAGCATCGTGGCTCTTTTCTTCGATGGAAAAGTACAGGCCTTCCTTCAGTTCAAAGAGATCCTTCTTCTGGGTGTCCTCATACATCTTCAGCTCGGCCTTCTCCAAGGCGCGGCGAAGCTCGGGATCTTCCATGCAGCGCATCAGCGCACGGTTCTTCGGCTGGCCCAGACGGCACTGGTACAGCTTGCGACCCGCCAACTCCAGATCGCCCTTTTTGGCGTCTTCCTTGGCCTCGGTGACCAGGCCGTTGCAAAGGGTGTTCTGACGTCTAACCAACTGTTCAACCAGCGGCTTGTAGCGCTCATACTGGTGCGTACTCTCAGCTCCGGCCACCGGGCCGCTGATGATGAGCGGCGTGCGGGCTTCATCAATGAGCACGGAGTCCACTTCGTCCACAATGGCGAAGTAGTGGCCGCGCTGCACCTGCTGCTCCTTGCTAGAGGCCATGCCGTTGTCACGCAGGTAATCAAAACCGAACTCGCTATTCACCCCATAGGTGATGTCGCACTGGTACTGGTCGCGGCGGATGTGGCTCGGCTGGTCGTTTTGGAGGCAGCCCACGGTGAGACCGAGAAACTTGTAGAGGTAACCCATCCACTCCGAGTCACGACGGGCTAGGTAATCATTGACGGTGATGACGTGCACCCCACGACCCGTCAGCGCATTCAGCGCGACTGGCAGGGTTCCAACGAGGGTCTTGCCCTCACCGGTGGCCATTTCGGCGATCATGCCACGATGCAGGGCAATGCCGCCAATGAGCTGCACATCAAAGTGCACCATGTTCCATTTCAGCGGCGTGTCGCAGACGATGTGCTCCTGACCGACCAGACGGCGGGCCGCGCTTTTCACCACCGCATAGACTTCCGGCAGGATGTCGTTGAGGATCTTGGAGATGATGTTGGCAAACTTCGGTTGGATCTCGTTCCAGGCGTCGCGGGCCTTGTCGATGCGGGCCTTTTTGTCTTCGATGGAGGCACCGTTCCAGGCGCTTTCTGCCAGATAGCTGGCATCCAGGGATGGAAAGTGAGGCTTCAGCGCCGTGAAATAACCTTCCACATGGCGCAGGCAGGCTTCGACAGTTTCTTCATCGGCAATGCGCAGCGAAACCCCGCCCAGGAAATGGGGCGTGTGAAACGCGCGGAACTGGGCTTTCCATTTGGCGCAACGTTCGCGCAAGGCGTCATCAGATTCGTTTTGAAGCTGGGCTTCGATCCGGTTGATCTCGGCCACAACCGGTTGCAAGCGCTTCACAGTACGCTGGTTTTTGGTGCCGATGATTTTTTTGATGATCCACTCGAACATAACAGAAAGGGAATGACAGAAAGACCGCCGCGTCGCAATGGGGCGTGGCGGTCGGGCCGTCTACTTTGGAGAGGATACGCGACTTGGCAAGCAGGGAGGGTGGGCTAAGAACGCATCCTGAACACCCGCTTCCAGCCCTATAAATGCGCTCCAACTTCCTTTTGAGGGACGGAAAGCCGGGACCTAAGCAGGCAACACCCGCCGAAGAAAGAATAAATCGGCGACCGGACCTGATCTGGATGGGCTCATTCTCCGGGCCTGAAACATTGCGTTCGAGCACATTTCTCACTCGCATTTCCTGCCACTCCCGCGCATCTTTGGGCGCATGTCCAACCGCCTCCCCACCGCTGCCCAGCGCCGCAGGCACGCCCTGATTTCGGCGTGGCGGGGAATGGATGGCGGTCCCATCCTGGACGTGCCGCTGAAATCCGTCGCCGACCTCATCGGTCCCATTGTCGCCCAGGCTGGCATTGGCGACCGCATGAAGCTCGAGGAAGTGCTCGGCGCATGGAAGGAAATCGTGGGCGACTTTCTGTATCAGCACTCCAGGCCAGACTCCATCCAGCGCGGTGTCCTGATGGTGCGGGTGCTGCAGCCCACTGTCCACCATGCCCTCATGATGGAGCGCCCACGCATTCTGAAACGGCTGAAGGAGACCCTGAAGAACTCCGGCATCAAAGACGTAAGGCTGAAACATGGCTGAACTGAATGCTCATGGACTGGAATGACTGGCAGAGCATCCTGCGCTGGCGCGCTCTGGAGGAAGGAGATCCCGATGGGGCGATCCTTTCCGAAGAACGCCGCCGTCAAGCCACCGCCCGCACCCGGGGTGGGCTGACTTCCGACGGAGTGAATGGCGAGCCCATAAGCTCACGTGAGATCTCCTTTCTGCACAAACGCACCCAGTGGCTGGAGCGTGAAGTCGTCGGCTGGAGCGGATCTCTCGTGCGGGTGATGGAGCGTCTTGTCACCGTGCAGGGCCGCTGGTCCTGGGCTCTTGCTGGCTGGGGCATTGCCTTGGTGGCGGGTTATTTTTTGTCGGGTCTCGGCCAGCAGGCGGAGTTCAACCTCCTCGCCCTGCCCCTCGTCGGCGTTCTCCTGTGGAATGCGGTCATCATGGTGCTGTCCTTGGTTTGGGAGCTCTTGCCCGCTCCGCGTGCCGGGGGTGGCAGCCGTTTTATGGAATGGCTGGCCCAGGTGGTGTCACCCGTGGGCCATGACAGCCCTGCCGAAGGCGAGACCCTCACCGGCCTCACCGTGGACCAGCGTTTTGGCCTGCTGGCCAATGCCCCGGCCATGGAGCGGCTGCAGCGCAGGCTGCGGGCCTGGATGCATCTGGCCGCAGCCCTGCTGGCACTCGGCAGCATCATCGGCCTTTACGCACGCGGCTGGTCTCATGAATACCGGGCCGTGTGGGAAAGCACCCTGCTCTCGGACTCTGGAGCCCAAAAATTCTTTGGCACGCTCTTCGGTCCTGCATCTTCAGCTTTGAAGCTTCAGCTTCCCTTGGAGGCCCTTCCTGCCATGCACCGCACCGGGGGCGTCACCCAGGCCCCGGCACTGGCTTTGCCTTGGATCCATCTGTATGCGGGCACCCTGTTCCTGCTCATCATGCTGCCACGCTTTGGACTGGCAGGGCTGGCCGTCTGGCGGGCCCGTCAGATCTTGCAAAAGCGTGTGCGCAGCCTGGGCTGGCGTTCTTATCTGAAGCGGACCCTACGCTCGGTGGAAGGCGGCCAGGAGGTGATCCACGTGCTCATCCATGCCACGGATGCTACCCCCATGCACCGCGAAGTCTGGGCCAGGGGCGTGCGCGAACGGTTCGGCGCGATGATCGAGCCGGAAATGATTCAAGTGCCCCTGGGTGATGAAGATGACTTTACCGCCGCTTGGAAACCCGCAGGCAGCAAGACCGTGATGATTTTCAACTTGGCCACCACCCCCGAGCAGGAAGTCCAGCGACGCTTTGTCCAGGATGTGAAGCAAGTGCTCTTCCGCCAGCACCGCGAGGCGGAACTCATCGTGCTTCTGGATGCCACCAGTATCGGCAACCGCTGGTCTCCCGACAAGCTGGCCAGCCGTGAGAAGCTGTGGACGGACATGCTGCAAGGCGAGGCCGATGAAATCATCGTCGCCGCCCGCCGCGCCTAACCAATGATGCCGGGCGATCAAATCCCCTGGAGCTTGTCTGACTCTACTCCACCACCATCTCCCCTTTCATCACCAGCCAGTGACCGGGGAAGGTGCAGATGTAGGGGTAACGCCCGGGAGCTGCTGGAGCCTTAAAGCGCAGCGTCTGGCTCTCGTTCTGCATCAGCATCCGGGTCTTCTCCAGAATCTTCGGACTGTCAGGGATGAAGCCTTTGGCCATGCCGTCGGGTAGCTTGGCCATCTCATTGCCCGCCATCCCGACCTCATCGGCAGCACCCGGCTGCACGACTAACAAATTATGCGGAGTGACATCCGGATTTTCGAAGGTCAGTTTCACCGGAGTGCCCGCCTTGACGGTGAACTCACGCACGTCAAAGAGCAGCCGCTCAGGCACAGACTTGATGGTGATGATCTGAAGGCCAGGCTGGGCATCAAAGGGATCAGCTTTCTCGGCCAGCTTCTTCTTGGCCATCACCGCCGGCTTTTTAGGTTCAGAGTCCTTGAGGAAGACGACCAGCTCAGGGTGCTTCGCCATGAACTCGGTATTGCCTTTCCACAGAGGCTGCAGCGTGTGGCTGTCGAGGGATGTCCGCAGGGCATAGGTCAGATAGCTGTCCATCGGATGCTTCAGCAGATCCAATCCTGCTTCGAGGGCCATAGGGGTGCCAATGTAGCTAGCGGCAATGGCAGCCTCCATGCGAACGAGGCCAGATTTGTCGTTGGCCAGACGGGCGAAAAGCTCAGACTGAAGAGTGGCTGCAGGCGCAAAACGAAGAGCTCTGGCAGCAGCAGCCCGGGCCGTTGGTACTGGTTGCTCAGAAAGCTGGACAATGACCTGCCAAGGAAAAGGCTGGACGTGCAGGTGAGGTGAAACCACCCAGAACAGTTCGAGCAGTTGGTGAAGCGGCGGTTCCTTGACATCAGTCACCCTGGGCAAAACTTCGGCCGAGCTTTTTTCCCAAAGCTCCACCTTGGCCCGGTAACGGGTACGGTAGTTTTCGCTCTTCAGCAGGCCGAGCAGATCCGGAATGCTGGTACCGGCGATCTTCGGGGATTCCTCCAGGGGTTGGCCTTTGGCGGTGATGCGCCAGATGCGGCCGCTCTTTTTGTCGCGGCGGGTGTCGCGCAGGGAGTATTGCATGTGGCCTTTGACGGGATTGTACCAGTCGGCCACATACATGGCACCATCGGGCCCCTGCTGGATGTCCACAGGGATGAAGCTGAGGTTGGTGGACTGGAAGACGATGCCGACTTTTTTCTCTTCAAAGTGGGTGTCGTGCTCCACCCATTCATGCAGTTCCACTTCGTTGGTGGGCTTGTAGCGGACGCGCATGAAGTGCTTTTTACGCAGTCCTTCAGGCCAGTGGCTGCTGCTGAGAAACTCCTGGCCGCAGGTGCCGCTGTAAGCGGGAATGTAGCTGCCCGCAGGGACATGGATATCGGGATAAGGCGCATTCAGCGCATGCACGGCACTGGCAAAGACGGGATGGCTGCCGACGTGAAAACCCCAGTCGTCGAAGGTAATGCCCCAGGGGTTCGTGCTCATGTAACCACCAAAGGCCAGCAGCTTGCCTGTGCCGGGGGTGTAGCGGAAGAAGCTGCTATCGCGGGCGCGGACGGGACCATAGGGCGTCTCCACTTGGCTGTGATGGAAGATGCTCTCACGGAAGATGAGGTCGCCCTCGGGGCTCCAGACAAAGTCATGCAGGGAGTGATGGCTATCCTCAGTGCCAAAGCCGGTGAGCAGCTTTTCACGGTGATCGGCCTTGCCATCGCCATCGGTGTCCTTGAGGAACGTCAGGTTAGGCTGGTCGGAGACATAGACGCCACCGTGGCCAAGCTCGAAGCTGAGCGGGATGTGCAGCTTGTCCGCCCAGACGCTGCATTTGTCCGCCTTGCCATCCTGGTTGGTGTCTTCGAGGATGAGGATCTTGTCCTCAGGCTCCTGGCCGGGGAGAATCTGCGGGTAGGTGGTGCTGGTGCTCACCCACAGGCGGCCTTTGGCATCAAAACGCATGGCGATGGGCTTGACGAAATCCGGGAAGTCTTCCTCGCTGGCAAAGCAGGTGACTTCAAAGCGGGGATCAATCTTGAAGGCCTTCAGCTCATCGGCGGCACTCAGCCATTCGTTCACGGGCCGGTCCCCGGTGATGCTGGGCAGAGGCCGGGTGTTGGAGTCATCCACCAGGGCGGAAACCGCTGGGGAGACCGCCTGCTGCCTAACCAACTTTTTACCTGTGGCGATGTCCCATATGAGCTGATCCCGATTGCCGACCATTTGCTTCAGCTTCTCCAATTCACCTGGGAAGTTGACCACACCATAAGGCTCGGCACGACCACCTTTGATGTAGTAGTAGTTCAGCGGGCGATAGTACTGGAAGAACTTGGTCTCCTTTTCCACCACGGCGACACGCAGGCCTTCGTTGAGCGTGGGGGCGGTCTCATCAAACGTGGCGCGGAAAAGGTCTTCGGCGAAAAGGCGATAACCCTGGGCGTTGAGGTGAACGCCATTGATGGTGACCGGGCTTTGAGGCGATGAGGCCAGGAGCACCGCACTCTTTGAGACATCCGCAAAGCCAACGTTCTCCGCCTGCGCCACCTTCTGCATGGCCTTGGCATAGCTTTGGATCTGGCCATTCAGATGCCCGTGTGGTTTCTCTGCCGGGGTGGGGGAAACGAGGACAATGCGCGGGGCCGATGTGCCATTGTAGCGATGGCTTTTCAGTTCGATGAGGAAGGCCTTGAGCAAGGTTTCAAACTCAGCCAGGCCCTTGTCTCCCTTGAAGGATTCATTGAAGCCAAAGGCGGCGAAGATGACATCGGCCTGGTGCTCGGTGAGATGCTGGTTCAAATCGCCAAAAGCATCCGGGCGCGGACGCAAGGCCACCTCATCAGCGCTCCAGGCGAGGTTGCGGACGATGAGATGATGCTGCGGGAAACGCTGATGCAGCAGAGCCTCGAAGCTGCCGTCATCGCGCATGCGGTCGAAGAGCGAATTACCGATGAAGGCGATGCGCGTGCCAGGGGTCAGTTCCAGCGGCAACTGAGCCTGGGCGATGGACAACAGGCAAAGAGTGAGGAGAAGGAAACGGATCATGGCAGAAGGGAAGCAGTCAGGTTTTCCTATCCCCAGGCTGGCCGGGAAACCGGACAAAAGACTTGAGATGAATCTTCCGAGGCTGGGTTGTCGGCTGAATGGAGGAGAAAAGAAAACGGCCATCACCGGGAGGTGATGGCCGCAGAGGCGAGTAAGTTAGCAGAGGGGCTCCGGCGTGCTGTGATGCAGAAGGGCCGCCTTGACGAAGCCGTTGAAGATCGGATGCGGATCGTTCGGCTTGCTGCTGAATTCAGGGTGGAACTGGCAGGCCACAAAGAAGGGATGACCGGGCAGCTCGATGGTCTCAGCAAGTTCGCCCTTCTGGGAGACGCCGCTGATGACAAGGCCGTTGGTCTCAAGCTGTTCCTTGTAGTCATCGTTGACCTCGTAGCGATGGCGATGGCGTTCGCTGATGACTTCTTCCTGATAAAGCTCATGAACCTTGGAGCCCGGAGTGAGCTGGGTGACCCAACTGCCCAGGCGCATGGTGCCGCCGAGCTGCTTCACCTTCTTCTGCTCTTCCATCATGCTGATGACAGGGGCAGCAGTGCCTTTGTCGAACTCGGTGCTGTTGGCATCCTTCAGGCCGCAGACGTTGCGGGCGTACTCGATGACGGCGATCTGCATGCCTAGGCAGATGCCGAAGAAGGGAATGCCAACGCGGCGGGCATAACCCGTGGCGGCGATTTTGCCCTCGGTGCCACGGTCGCCAAAGCCGCCGGGAATGAGGATGCCCTGAAGGCCGTTGAGGTAGATGTCAGGTCCGGCCTTCTCGATGGCTTCAGCGTCCACACGGACGATGTCCACCTTGCAGTCATTGGCCGCACCTGCGTGGGTGAGGGCTTCATAAATGCTTTTGTAGGCATCCTGAAGCTCGATGTATTTGCCGACGACGCCGATGCGGACGTGATGGGTGGGATGAATGACGCGCTGAACGAAATGGCGCCATTTGCTGAGGTCGGGTTGCTCAGTCTGGAGATTGAGCTGCTTGCAGACCACGTCATCCAGACGTTCTTCGTGGAGCTTCAGAGGCACCTCGTAGATGCTGTGTTTCACATCGCGGACTTCGATGACGTCTTCGATCGGGACGTTGCCAAAGAGGGAGATTTTTTCCCGAACGTCCAGTTCCAGGGGGTGCTCCGTACGGCAGAGGATGATGTGCGGGGCAATCCCGATCTCACGCAGCTTGGCGATGGACTGCTGGGTAGGCTTGGTCTTGAGTTCCTGAGCGGCCTTGATGTAAGGAACGAGGGTGGCGTGGATGAAGAGAACATTGCCCTGACCGATCTCATGGCCAAACTGACGGATGGCCTCCAGGAATGGCAGGCCTTCAATGTCGCCGACAGTGCCGCCGATCTCCGTAATGATGACATCCGCCGTCATCTTGGTGGCGACTTCCTTGATGCGCTCCTTGATCTCGTTGGTGACGTGAGGGATGACCTGGACCGTGCGGCCCTGATACTTGCCAGCGCGCTCCTTGGTGAGCACGCTCTGGTAAACCTGACCGCTGGTGAGGTTGTTCAGGCGGGAGAGATTCGTGTGGGTGAAGCGCTCGTAATGCCCGAGGTCGAGGTCGGTTTCAGCGCCGTCATCGAGCACGTACACTTCGCCGTGCTCATAGGGGTTCATCGTGCCCGGGTCGATGTTCAGGTACGGGTCGAACTTCTGCATGATGACCTTGAGGCCACGGAGTTCCAGCAACGTGCCGAGGGCGGACGCGGCCAGACCTTTGCCAAGGGAGCTGACGACGCCTCCGGTGACGAAAATGTATTTCATAGGCTTCTGCGGCAGTGTGTTAGGCATGGTGTCAGAGTGGGGGGGTGGTCAGGAAATGCTGTTCGATGGCGGCGGCCTGCTCGGGAGTGTCAATACCGGGCGAGAGGTCGTCGGTCAGGACGATGCGGAGAGGGACGCCGTTTTCGACGGCGCGGAGCTGCTCCAGAGATTCGGTCTGCTCCAGGCGCGAAGGCGGCCAGGCGACGAACTGGAAGAGGAAGCTGCGCTGGAAGCCGTAGATGCCCAGATGGCGGTAGTGGCGTGCGCCGGCGCTGGCATTGCGCACGTACGGCAAAGGCGAACGCGAGAAGTACAAAGAATCGCCTTTCACGTCGAAGACGACTTTGACCACGTTGGGATCGGTGACGAGGGCCTCATCGTGGATGGGGGCCGCAGCCGTGATCATGCGCACCTGCGGCTCGCGCCGGAGAACGACGGCCAGCTCATCAATGAGGGCCGGGGAGATCAGAGGTTCATCGCCCTGCACATTGATGATGGTGCGGTGATCCGGGAAAGAACGTGCGGCTTCGGCGATGCGGTCGGTCCCGCTGGGATGATCGGGCGAAGTCAGCACGGCTTTGGCACCAAAAGCGGCAGCGGCCTCAGCGATGCGCTCATCGTCCGTAGCGATGATGATGTCATCCACCTCGCGGCAGTCTTGGCAGCGTTCCCATACATGCTGCACCAGCGGCTTTCCGGCGATGAGGTGGAGCATCTTGCCTGGGAATCGGGTGGATCCCCAGCGGGCAGGTATGGCTACGAGTGTGCGTTGATTCTCTGGATCAGACAAGGGTGGTGGCAGGACGGTTCACCTGAGATGGCGCGGAGGTGGGTGGGGTGCAAGGGGAATGACGTTCGTGCAGAATATATGACAGCGGATTTCCGGTTTTCCGAGAGAGCAGAACGGATTCAGACGTGGGGATGGGGACGTTGTAGAAATTTCCCCATTTGGGGATCATTTGATGTAAACGATTGGAAACCAACAGCTTAATATGGGGACAACTTTCCCCATCAAATCCCCATCCGGGTATGGTGGGGAGGTTTGGGGGATGACATTCTGGCCTCGATAAAGCTGAACTGAGATGCGGGCCACGGAGGCAAAGCACACGAGACTCTGGAGGCAGCCACTCGATCTCTTTTTCGGAAATTGAAATTGGGCGCGGCATCGTGACATCGAAGAAAAGTCCCCTGCCCTGTGAATGAGCCGGGCGTCTGATTGCCTGACAATTTCGGGGACGAGGATGGCGGGCGCAAGGGCCAGAGTCCCCCTTTGGAGCTAAGTCGCGAAAAAAGTTGGGGGATGTTGCGGAGGCCCTGGGGGGATAAATCCGCCTCGTTTGTGGGTATGGGATGGCCATCCGGCGGCTGTTTGGGGTAGGATGTCGGTCTTGCTGTGATTGCCATGAACATTCCCCTTCCCTTGACGATGCTGCTGTTGTGGACCCTGACGCTGAGCGGCCATGCTGAAGAGGTAGCCCCCGGCCAAGAGAAGAAGCCGCTGTTTGCGGTGACGGTGACCGGGAGTGGCAGGCCGATGATTCTGATCCCCGGACTGAGCTGCGGAGGCAATGTGTGGGATGGGACGGTGGCTCATTTTAAAGACCGCTATGAGTGCCATGTGGTGACCCTGGCCGGTTTCGCAGGGCAGCCTGCGGCGGGGCGTGAGCCGATGCTGGAGGCAGTGCGTGATGCCCTGGGCCAATACATCCGGGACAAGGGGCTGCAACGTCCCGTCATCGTGGGGCACAGCCTGGGGGCTTTTATGGCCTTCTGGCTTGGAGCGACATTTCAGGAAGAGGTGGGGCCGGTGATTGCTGTGGATGGCGTGCCCTTTTTCCCTGCTTTGCTGAACCCGACAGCCACGCCGGAATCCATGCGCGAGATGGCGAAGGGCATGCGATCCTTGTACAAGACTCAGACGGCCGGGCAGTTCGAGTTTGGGCTGAGGATGACGCTGAGGGGTATGGTGACAGGAGACGCAGATTTTGACAGGATGGCAGAGAGCAGTGCGAAATCGGATACCCAGGCAGTGGGACAGGCTTTGCATGAACTCATGAGCGTGGATCTGCGGCCTCGGGTTTCGGCGATTCGGGTGCCGGTGCTCCTCGTGGCGGCCACAGCAATGGCGACGCCCCCTGAGCAGAAGAAACAGATGGAGGAAAACTACCGGACTCAAGTGGCCAAGATTCCGAATCACCATGTCATTTTTGCCCCCAAGGCTCGGCATTTCATCCAACTGGATGAGCCTGCTTTTTTGTGGGGTGAGATGGAGCGCTTTTTAAAAGCAGCGGAGTGAGCCCAACCCATGCAGTCTGCAACGGGCAAAGTGACCGATGAAGTGCAGACTGCCCTTAGACCTTCAATCAGAAATGAGGTCGGTTTCATGACTGTGACCCGGTGAGGGAAAAGCCCAGGCGACTTCAGCGCGGGGGCACAGTTTGTGCATGCTGGGCAGCGTTACTTTTAAAACCTCATCACTCCCATGAAACCTCTCTTCTGCCTCCTCGCAGCCTGCCTGCTACCCGCTGCCATGCATGCCCAAGATGTGGATCCCAACCGATACGGCACGCTGTCCTTTTACTTTGAAAACGACCTCTTCGGAAATACCGATGCCAACTACACGAATGGAGCCCGCATCGGCTGGACCTCCCCAAACCTGAAGAAGTTTGGTGATGACCCCACCCTGGGGCAGATGGCAGGCTACTTTGACGGCTTCGGCAGTGACACGTATGAACGCAACGTGGCCATCACCCTGGGGCAGAGCATGTTCACCCCGATGGATACCGATGCCAGAACCCTGGTGCAGGATCAGCGGCCTTATGCTGGCTGGCTGTATGTGGGCATGGGACTGATCTGGAAGAATGAGCGTGTCAAAAACTCCCTGGTCTTTAACGTCGGTGTCGTCGGCCCCTGGTCCTATGCGGAAGAGACCCAGCGTCTGGTCCATGAAGCGCGTGATATTGACTACCCGCAAGGCTGGGACAACCAGCTGGGCAACGAGATCGGCGTGAACGTGTCCTATGAACGCATGTGGCGCATCCGCGACCGTCGCGACAGCCATGGCTTTGACTGGGACATCCTTCCTTATGCAGGTGTCACCTTGGGCAACGTGATGACCCATGGCACCATCGGCACCGAAGTGCGGTTTGGTTACAATCTTCCTGATGACTTTGGCACCGGAGCGATCACGGAATCCGCAACCACTCCGACCGCCCTGGAAAACCCTTACACCTCTAAATCATGGGTGAATCGCCTGGGCTTCCACTTCTTCCTCCGGGGTGAAGGCCGCGCCGTGGCCCGCAACATCTTCCTGGATGGTAACACCTTCCGCGATAGCCACTCCGTGGACAAATACCCGCTGGTGGCCGACCTTTCGGCCGGCTTTGCCGTGAACTGGAAGAACACCAAGCTGAGCTACGCCTACACTTACCGCACGCGTGAGTTTCGCGGCCAGGATGAGGGCCAGATCTTTGGCTCCATCACCCTGAGCTTCAATTTCTAAACCTGGACCGGCGCAAGCCTAACCAGAAGCACCGATGGAGGGTGAACCGCAAGGTTCACCCTTCTTTCGTTTCAGCGCCGATGACCACGGGCGCTTCCGATGTGGAGGTCACGGTAGCTTTGCCCGCATCTGCCACCATGACGGCGACCAGACAGGCCACCCATGCGGCCATGAGACCGCTGAAGGGCTCAAACAAAACGCCCATCCAAGCCAGGGTGACGGTGAGGCTGATGGTGAGGTAGGTGAGGCCGCAGAGGAAGGCAAACTTCTGCCAGAGCGCCCGCATCTCCAGTCCTGCCCAGGCACAGATGAAGGCCAGGGCAGTGTAGTAGCCGTACTGGAGCAAGAGGCTGCTTTTCAGCCCATCCTCTGGCAACACCAGCAGACGTGGGAGCTGCCCGCCCAGCCAGGCAGAAAGCTCCGGGAAAAGACCAAACTGATACATGGCCAGCACTGGCACGCAGACCAGGATGCCAATGAACATGAGGGTGACTCGATTACGATCCATAGAGAGAGGGGTCAGGGGGTGGGAGATTCAGCCTGACGATAGGAATCCACAACGAGGTCGCTGAGGAATTTGTCCGGTTGCTCCACCGATTCGCGGTTGATGTGAAAGGCCTTTTGCCCCGTGCTGCGGGAGACGAGCTGGAGGCCAAAGGGATAGTCTTTAAAGAGGCGAGTGCAGAGTTCTTCCACGGCGCAGCCTTCCCGCTCGGCCCGCTGGACGAGGGCGCGCACGGCCCCGGCATCGAAGACCAGCTCCAGCCCATGGGCGGTGGCAAACTGGGAGGCAAAACGGTGGACGACCTCCGCACGCACATCCGTGCTGAAGCTCTGGGCATCCAGGCGGCAGCGTTCCAAAGCCTTGGCCGGATCTGCGACGAGTGAACCGTCCACAATGAGGTCCGGCAGGCCGAGGCTGGGGAGCTCAAACTTAAAGTCGCGCAGGACTTTCTCCCAGGCGGTGACGAGGCCACGAGCCCCGGTTTTCTCATCGGCGGCGCGCTCGGCAACGGCACGGAGGGCATCGTCCTCAAAGACGGTGCGGACGCCATAGGCATGAAATTCACGCTCGTATTGGCGGATGAGGCTGCCCTCGCTGTTCTTCATGATCTGGAAGAGATCATCCGCCTTCAGCGAATCGCAAAACACGCGCACGGGGAGACGTCCGATGAATTCGGCCTCGAACCCATAGTCGATGAAATCCTTGGTGCGGGCTTCGCGGAGAAGCTCCTCCGACTGGGGCCGGGCGGCCACGACGGCACCAAAGCCGATGGCGGATTTGGCCTGTCGTTTTTCGATGATCTTTTCCAGGCCTGAGAAGGCACCGCTGACGATGAAGAGGATGTTGCGAGTGTTCACCACCTCGCGGCCTGTGCGGCCTTTGCGGGTATCAAACATCATCTGCATCTGGCTGCGCATGTCGTTAGGCGCATAGAGGGCGACTTCCGTCTCTTCCATGAGCTTCAGCAACGCAGTCTGCACCCCACGGCCGCTGACATCGCGACCGATGCGGCCTTCACCGCCAGTGGCCAGCTTGTCGATTTCATCCAGGTAGATGATGCCGTGCTGGGCCAGCTCGACATTGCCGTTGGCTTTGGCGACGAGATCGCGCACGAGGTCATCCACATCCGCACCCACGTAGCCCGTCTCGCTGAACTTGGTGGCATCGGCCTTGACGAAGGGCACGCCGATGAGATCGGCGATGTGTTTCACCAGGTAGGTTTTGCCCACACCGGTGGGACCTGTGATGAGGACGTTTTGCTTGGTGAACTCGAGCTGAGAGGCAGACTTCTGCTTTTTGTGCTCACGCAGCATGCGGGCGTGGTTGTAGTGATCGCAGACGGCGGTGGAGAGGACTTTTTTGGCCTCATCCTGGCGGATCACAAAGCGGTCGAGGTAGGCTTTGATGTCAGCCGGCTTGTAACGGAAATCATAAGCGGCCGTAGGCTCCTCCTCCACAGGCGGTCCCTCTGGGGGGGCCTCGTCCGGGGTGCCGCTGCGCAGGCCAGGCTCCACCCTGGAAAACACCACCTGGCCGCCGAGGCTGTTTTTGATGAAGTCTTCCAGCTTCCGGGTGATCTCATCGGGAGACGGAGTGGGTTTGGAGGGATTCGGAGGGTCCTGGGGGGTATCACTCATGGATGGGTGAATTGTTCCCGATTCACCGGCAGAAGACAATGGCTTATTAGACATTCCCGTTGGTCGTGGCGCAGTCTGTGCGATGGTGCTGCTGTCTCCCTACGTCCATGTCCCTTTCGATCCTAAATGTCTTCAACCGTTACCGATCCTTCGGGGGCGAGGAGTATTCGGTGGAAAGAATTCGTGAGCATCTGAGGCAACGGCATGAGGTTTCCACCTGTTCCTTCGACAGCAAGGAGTGGACGCCACCGGGCGCACCGGGAAAAATCGCGCAGGCGGGAAAGCTGTTTTATCATCCCGAAGGGAAAAGGCGGTTTGAGGCGGCGGTAGATGCAGCCCAGCCGGATGTGGCCGTTTTTCACAACATTTACCCGGTGGGATCGCCAGCGCTTTATCACAGTGCGCTGAAGCGCAAGCTGCCGGTCGTGCAGTTTTTGCATAACTACCGACCCTTTTCCGTGGGCGGCAGCCTGTATTCGCGAGGCCGGATTCTTTCAGATCCGCTGCATGGCCGCTACGGCACGGAGGTGTGGGAGGGCGCGTGGATGGGATCCGTCACGCGCAGTGCGCTGATGGCGGTGCTTTTAAAGCTGCTGCACCGGAGCGGCTGGCTGGACAGCGTGAAGACGTGGATCGCCATTTCTGACTTCATGCGGGAACGGCTGATCGCCGCCGGGGCGGTGCATCCAGAACGCATCGTGACGCTGCGCCATGCCTGGGATGCAATGCCGCAGGCCCCAGAGAAGGTGGACGCGGGATACTACCTCTTTCTGGGTCGGCTCATTGAAGAAAAGGGTCTGCCGATGCTGCTGAAAACCTGGGATGCGCTGCACAATCAACTGGGCAAAAACACGCCTCGTCTGCACATCGCCGGGGAGGGGCCGCTGGCAGGACTGGTGGCCCAGCATGCGCGGGGGAACCCCTTCATCTGCGCCCTGGGAACGGTGGGCGGAGAGACGAAAAAGGACCAGTTGCTACGCTGCCGGGCGGTGGTCATCCCCTCTGTCTGGTGGGAACCGCTGGGCCTAGTGACCTATGAGGCCTACGATTACGCCAAACCTGTGCTGGCCGCGCGATCCGGCGGACTAGGGGAGACCGTTCTGTCTGGCAACACCGGCTTTCTGCATGAGCCCGGAGATGTGGACGGACTGACGCAGGATGTGCTGAACCTGGAAGCCATGAGCCCCACCCAGCGTGCGGCGCTGGGCAGCAGCGGCAGGCATTGGCTGCGCCAGGAAACGGCCCCCACGGTGTGGCTGCGCCGATTTGACCAGATTGTGAATCCGCTGGTGGCCAAAGGGAGCTGAAACCCGATGGCCAGCGCCCCCAGCCTAACCAAGAGCGCAACAACACATCAGATCTTCTCCAGCCGGATCGGGTAGGTCTGGAAGGCGTTCCACTGACAGACGATGAGGTCTCCACCCTCCAGCACACAGACGTCGTGACCGTGGTCAATCACCGGCTGGGCCTGCGTGAGGGGTTTGAGCAGCCCGTTTTCATAGGCAGGCTCCGTGCCGCCCGGGGCGCTGATGACCTTGCCCTCAGCATCGAGAATGACCGTGAAACCAGAGGGATTCTGGGGCAGCTTGCTGCGCACCGGATCCAGGGACCAGCAGACGCCCGCATAAAGCTCCTGCCCAGAGATGACCGGGCGGCAGACCTTGCAGCCGGGCACCGGTAGGGTTTCGAGATACTTGCCCTCCAGCGTGAAGCGGCGGAAGCAATGGTCCGCGCGTGAGGTCACCAGCACGGTGGCCTGATCCGCACCTTTGCGAGTATCAATCTCAATGCCGTGAGCATTGTTCAGTCGCTCCTGCTCGGGCACGCCGTCCTTACCACCGAAGCGCGAGATGAACTTGCCACGATGGTCGTAACGCAACACATAGTTAGACCCGTAACCGTCCACCACATAGATGTCGCCATTCGGAGCCACAGCGGTTTCAGTGGGGTTGAAAAACATGTCCGGTTCATAGGCCCCCACGCTCATGGGATGGCTGAGGCTGAAGATCTCCCGGCCGGCCAGGTCGATTTTGGTGACACGTCCTGTTTGGCGGTAACCGCCACCGCCGCTTTTCCAGAGGCCGCTATCGGTGACAAAAAGGAATTCCTCGCCATTTTCGCGGGCGAGGCTGAGGCCGTGGCCGCCTGGCCAGACGCTGCCCCAGGATTCCATGATGGTGCCATCTGGCTTGAAGACCAGTATTTGGTTATCCCAATGATCGCCGATCATGAAAAGGCGACCGTCTTTCACCTGGACCATTTCGTGGCAGTTCAGGATGGGGTGATGCCTCCCCTGCCCTGGGGCCACCCAGTCCTTGTTCACCTTGTAGCGATGGTTGCCGTGACCGATCACCACATCCTTTTTGGGATCTGGTGCCGCACGCAGAGTCTGGGTGAAAGTGGCAGCAGCAGCGGTGGTGAGTCCGGCGAGAAAGTGGCGGCGTGTGTTCATGAGTTGTGGCTCTTTTTACTGAGTCTGCCTGGGCTTGGGAATGATCTTCTTATGTCCATTTCGACTGTCTGGCTGGAATCAGGTAGGCTATTTTGGAATAGGCAACGGTGCGGGATGCGCTACAACGCGGTAAACACGCCCCACTCCACAGCAGTGACTGAACCACCTGTTTCCTATGAACGATCCATCCACCGGCCGACCCGCAGCCCCCTTCCCCCTGCCGCCGCCATCCTTCTTGACGCCGAAAGCTGAGAAACTGCTGCCAAAGATTGAAAAAGCGGGAGTCAAAGCAGCCCTGAAGGCGGGGCATGTGCTGAGCCGTGACGAACTGCTGGAGGTGAAGGTGCAGTTGCTGCCCGCCCTTTATCGCTGGGGCCTGGGCGGCATTTCTGCGGCCAGCGCCTACGGCAGTTATTCGGGGTTCATGGCGGATAGCGCCAGCCGGGGCCTGGGGATGGCGGCGCTTTCGCTGCTGTTCTTTTTCTTCGCCATCGTCGGCGTTCGCCGCACCCTGGGCCGGATCCTGGAAAGCATGGACGGGGTGGATGCAGGCGAACTGCTGGGCCTGGCGCTGGAGGGCATCGGCTCCGTGATCGGCGGTCTGTTCGACGGTGTCTAAAGGTCCGCGCTTGCCAGGAGGCGCGGCTTGGCCATGATGGCGCATGGGTAAACTCCAAGACAAAGTCGCAGTCGTCACCGGTGCCGGACGTGGCATCGGCAAAGCCATCGCTGAAAAATTCGCTTCTGAAGGAGCGAAGGTGGCCATCATCAGCCGTACCGAAGCCAACTCCCAGGCCGCCGCCGAGGCCATCAATGCCAAATATCCGGGAGCCGCCAAAGGCTATGCCGTGGATGTGGCCAACGGACCTGACGTGGCCGAACTGGGCAAGATCATCCTGGCCGATTTCGACCATGTGGACATCTTGGTGAACAATGCTGGCGTCACCAAAGACGGCCTGCTTCTGCGCATGAGCGAGGAAGACTGGGACTTTGTGCTGGATACCAACCTGAAGGGCGCCTTCAACATGGTGAAGGCCTTTCAGCGCAGCATCCTGAAGCAAAAAGGTGCCCGCATCATCAATGTCGCCTCGGTCATCGGCCTCATCGGCAATGCCGGCCAGGCCAACTATGCCGCCTCCAAGGCAGGCCTCATCGGCTTCACCAAATCCCTCGCCCGCGAATTCGCCGGGCGTGGCGTGACGGCCAATGTCATCGCACCGGGTTTCATCGCCACGGACATGACGGGCGTGCTGGATGAAAAAGTGAAGGCCGCCGTGCTGGAAAAAATCCCGCTGGCCGACTTCGGCCAGGCTGAGGACATCGCCGCTGCCGCCACCTTCCTGGCCAGCGCCGAAGCCCGCTACATCACGGGCCAGGTTTTGGCCGTAGATGGTGGCATGGTCATGTAACCAGGACGCGCTAGAAAATCTCTTTAACCTTCATGGGGAGCCTGGGTCATCCAGGCTCCCTTTTTGATATGGCAGTGCCTGAATCATCCAATATTCGCCATTGCCCGCGCCCGCTTTCCCCCTTTACTCCACTCTCCCGAAACACAACCTGTCCACATGCCCATCGCCCGCGCCCTCCTTTCCGTCTCCGACAAAACCGGTCTCCTCGACTTTGCCAAAGGTCTGGCAGAGCTCGGCATTGAAATCCTTTCGACCGGCGGCACGGCAAAGCACCTGAAAGAAGCCGGCCTGACGGTGATTGACGTCTCGGAGCACACGGGTTTCCCGGAAATGTTCGATGGCCGTGTAAAAACGCTGCACCCCAAGGTCCACGGCGGCCTGCTGCAGCGCCGCGACAATGACGAGGACAAAAAGAACGCGACCAAGCACAACATCCCGGTCATTGACCTCGTGGCCATCAATCTCTACCCCTTTGAGCAGACCGTCGCCAAGAAGGACGTGACGCTGGAGGAGGCCATCGAGAACATTGACATCGGCGGCCCCTCCATGCTGCGTAGCGCGGCGAAAAACCACCGCTGGGTGACCGTCATCTCGGATCCGGCGGACTACGCCATCGTCCTGGCGGAACTGAAGGAAAACAAAGGCGAGACCACCCTGGCCACCCGCGAGCGCCTGGCCTGCAAAGTCTTCCAGCGCACCTCCAGCTACGATGCCGCCATCGCCAGCTTCCTGAACAAGGAGCAGGTGACGCAGAAGACTTTCTCCCTCAGCCTGCCCCTGCACAGCGAGCTGCGCTACGGCGACAACCCGCACCAGAAGTCTGCCCTCTATGGCAACTTCAGCGACTACTTTGTGAAGCTGCATGGCAAAGAACTGAGCTACACCAACATCCTGGACATTCACGGTGCCGCCGCGCTCATCCATGAATTCCGCCGCCCGACGGTCGCCATTCTGAAGCACACCAATCCCTGCGGCATCGGCTGTGCGGATGAAGATCTGCGTGAAGCCTGGGCCAAGGCCTTTGAAACCGACAAGCAGGCCCCCTTCGGCGGCGTCATTGTCATCAATCGCAGCATGACTGTGGGCCTGGCCCGCATCATCTCGGAAATCTTCACGGACATCATCATTGCCCCGGACTTCGATGCGGACGCCCGCGCGCTGCTGCAGAAGAAGAAAAACCTGCGCCTCATCCAGATGCTGCCGGAAGTCACCAAGACCTTCAGCGACCCGATCATCCGCAGCGCCCCCGGCGGCGTCCTCGTCATGGACAGCGATCCACGCGCCCTCGGCCTGGAAGACCTGGAAAACAAGGTCAAGACCCAGCGCCCGCCGACGCGCGAAGAGCTGGAAGCCATGCGCTTCGCTTGGCGCGTGGTGAAGCACGTGAAGTCAAACGCCATCGTCTTCGCCACCCATGACCGTACCCTGGGTATCGGTGCTGGCCAAATGAGCCGTGTGGACTCCTGCCGCATTGCCATTTGGAAGGCCAAAGAAGCCGGCCTGTCCCTCGCAGGCAGCGTCGTCGCCAGCGATGCCATGTTCCCCTTTGCCGACGGCCTCATCGCCTGCGCCGAAGCCGGAGCCACCGCCGCCATCCAGCCCGGCGGCAGCATGCGCGATGAAGAAGTCATCGCCGCTGCCGATGAGCGCAAGATGGCCATGGTCTTCACAGGCCATCGTCACTTCCTGCATTGATACTCCCTCCTATGGCCATCTTTGGCATCCTCTTCCTCGGTGTCGCCCTCGTTCTCATCGGCGTGGGTATCGCCCTCGGACTGGCTGCCATCGTGGCCGCAGCGGGATTGATCAGCCTGGGCGTACTCTCCTCGTCCGTCTTGATCGGCCTCCGCACAGGCCGTACGGAATCTGGTATCCGCGCCCTTTTCATCCAGTGCGGGGTTCTCGCTGGCATCCCTGCCGGGGCCATCTGCGCCTGGGCCCTGAAGCACTTTTCAGAACAGATCGGTGATGGCTGGGTGGTGCCTGCCTATGGGGCACTGGGCGGCGCGCTGGCAGGGCTTTGCCTGGCCCTGATCATGGATGCCATCTCTCGCCGCACCCATGCCTGGGCCTCCCGCCAACTGGCCAAAACCAACCTCCTTTCCTCCGACATCCAACGTCCCCTTTGATGAATTCCTCCCTCCTTCTCGGCGTCAATATTGACCACGTGGCCACCCTCCGTCAGGCCCGCTACCGCACCATGCTGGGCGCGCACAATGTAGAGCCCAGCATCCTCGAAGCCGCCCATCTTGCCGAGGCCTCCGGGGCCAGCTCCATCACCGTGCACCTGCGTGCCGACCGCCGCCACATCGTGGATGCGGACATCTACCTGCTGCGCAAAGAAATCGGCACCAAGATGAATCTCGAGATGGGCAATACGGCCGAGATCTTGGGCATCGCCCTGGAGGTAAAGCCGGACTTTGTCTGCATGGTTCCCGAAAACCGCGAAGAGGTGACAACCGAAGGCGGCCTGGATGTGGTGGGCCAAAAGGAGGCCCTGCGCAGCAGCGTAGGCCAGTTGGAAGCCAATGGCACCCGCGTCAGCATGTTCATTGATCCAGATCTGGACCAAGTCCGCGCCTCCGCCGAAATCGGGGCCAGCATGATCGAGCTGCACACTGGCACCTTTGCCAATGAACAAGGTGAAAAACGGGAGCACGAAACCGCCCGTCTCAAGGCCGCCGCCGAGCTGGGCCACAGCCTGGGACTGCAAATCAATGCCGGCCATGGCCTCACCACCAAAAACCTGGCCGATCTCTTCAGCGTGCCTCATCTGGCAGAGCTGAACATCGGCCACAGCATCGTGGCTCGGTCCGTGTTTGTCGGGCTAAGGCAGGCCATCGCCGAATTCATCGCCATCATGGCCCACTACCCACGCGCATGATCGGCCTGGGCATAGACTTGGTGGAGGTGTCGCGCATCCGGGATCTCCTCATCAAACATGGGGACCGCTTCAAGGAGCGTACCTTCACCGCAGGCGAGATCGCTTACTGCGATGCCTGCGCAGACCCTGCCATGCATTACGCGGCCCGCTTTGCTGCCAAAGAAGCAGCGGCCAAAGCCATCGGCACCGGCCTCTGGGCTGAAGGCGTGGACTGGAAAAATTTCGAGATCACCCGCGAAGCATCAGGCAGACCCGTGCTGCTTTTGCACGGGGGTGCTCAAAAACATGCCGAGGCCCAGGGGGTCACCCGGGTTCTGGTCTCCCTCACCCACACGCGGGATCTCGCGCAGGCGCAGGTCTCTCTCGCTTGAACCGTTAGCCGACTCAAAACGCCATGCCCCACTGCATGGGCGTGGGGGTACGGTCTTGATCGCGCGGAGGCATGTGTCGAAAATCTTTAGGAGTCGGGCGAAGGTTGGTATCGCCATGCATGAGGTAACCCAGGGAGCCTGCGGAGTGAACCTGACTGCAACTGGTGCCCGAAATGAGCAGGGCGACCGACGCAGCCAGCAGGCTGCAAGAATAGAATGTCATTCGATAGTTGGGGGGTAATGAAGGGTGCTCAAATAGAGTGAGGCGACCCAAAGCAGGGTTAAAAACGAAACCACCAGCCCATAACTTACGCGGCGGCGTGCCATTTGGCCCTATCGAAAACCCCAAATGCCCCTCAATCGCCCCTCCCTACTTTCAGCATCCGGCCGCTGGACAGTGGCCCCAACCCATGACACAGAAAAGCCGCCCATGAAAAAACAGACCATCGTCACCCTCGATCTCGAAGGCGTACTCGTGCCGGAAATTTGGATCGCCTTTGCCGAAAAAACCGGCATTGCCGAACTGCGCCGCACCACCCGTGACGAACCCGACTACGATGTGCTGATGAAGGGCCGCCTAGCCATTCTGGACCAGCATGGGCTGAAGCTGGGAGATATCCAGGACGTCATCGGCACCCTCTCCCCCATGGAAGGCGCCAAGGCCTTTCTGGAT
The DNA here is from genome assembly GCF_039542385.1 of Prosthecobacter algae. Classification (NCBI taxonomy): domain Bacteria; kingdom Pseudomonadati; phylum Verrucomicrobiota; class Verrucomicrobiia; order Verrucomicrobiales; family Verrucomicrobiaceae; genus Prosthecobacter; species Prosthecobacter algae. The sequence goes on from NZ_BAABIA010000007.1 coordinate 273,105, forward strand.
GAGCTGCGCTCCCTGACCCAGGTCATCATCCTCAGCGACACCTTCGAAGAATTCGCCCATCCGCTGATGCGTCAGCTCGGCTGGCCCACCATTTTCTGCCACTACCTGGAAACTGACAGCACCGGCCGCATCACCGACTACAAGCTGCGTCAGTCTAACCAAAAGCAAAAAGCCGTCGCAGCCTTCAAGACCCTGAACTACCACATTCTGGCAGCGGGAGATTCCTTCAACGACACCACCATGCTGGGCGAAGCCCACAAAGGATTCTTCTTCCATGCACCGGAAAGCATCCAGGCCCAGTTCCCCCAGTTCCAGGCCTTCGACCGCTATGAGGACCTCCTCACCGCCCTCAAAGCCGAGCTGTAAAACCCACCCCAGGACAGGTAGGTCACATCCACACCACTTCGCGTCACAAGAAGTCGCAGTGCCGACCCTCGGCTGTAAAATGCGTCGAAAATGACATAGAATCCCGATGCACTTGGCCTGTTAGCTGCTGAATAAGTCCCTGAAGCGCGAGCTTCACCACAACGAGCTGGACTGTCACTTCATGGTTGGGGACAGTTCGGTCACTTAAGGCCCGGAGGGATTTTGGTTGGGTCCCTCCGGGCCGCTTTTTTTCAGGAAGATGTGGGGCTTCCGCGAGCACTGCAAAATGCCCCCGCGATTCAGCCCGCCAACGAACAGGCTTGACGCTTTCGCGCCTAACGTATCCAATGGCCGCCCATACCATGAGCGAAGCTTTTCCAGACATTCCGAAAATCCAGTACGAGGGCCCCAAGTCACGCAACCCGCTTTCCTTCAAGCATTACAATGCCGATGAAGTCGTGGCCGGGAAAAAAATGCGCGAGCATTTCCGTTTCGGCGTCGCCTACTGGCATGCCATGCGCAACAGCCTGGCAGATCCCTTCGGCGCAGGCACCGCCCAGCGCCCTTGGGATGACGGCACCAACTCAATCTCCAATGCCCAGCGCCGCGTCTGGGCCTGCTTTGAGTTCATGGACAAGCTGGGCGTGGACTATTACTGCTTCCACGACCGCGACGTGGCCCCCGAGGGCGAAACCCTGGCCGAAAGCAATGCCAACCTGGATGCCGTCGCCGATGAGCTGGAGAAGGCTCAGAATGCCACCGGCAAAAAGCTGCTCTGGGGCACCGCCTGCCTCTTTGCCCATCCCCGATACAACCAAGGTGCCGCCACCAGCCCGAATGCGCAGGTCTATGCCTATGCCGCCGCACAGGTGAAAAAGGCCATCGAAGTCACCCACCGCCTGGGCGGTGAAGGCTACACCTTCTGGGGCGGCCGTGAAGGTTATGCCTCGCTGTTGAACACCGACATGAAGCGCGAGCTGGATCACCTCGCCCGCTTCCTGCACATGGCCGTGGACTACAAGAAAAAGATTGGTTTCAAAGGCCCCTTCTACATCGAGCCGAAGCCGCGTGAGCCCTCCACCCACCAGTATGACTCCGATGCCGCAGCCTGCCTGAACTTCCTCCGCGAGCACAATCTCATGGAGCACTTCAAGCTGAACCTGGAGACCAACCACGCCACCCTCGCCGGCCACAGCATGTGGCATGAGATGGAGGTGGCCGTGGCCGCCGGGGCCCTCGGTTCTGTGGATGCCAACACGGGCGATGAGCTCATCGGCTGGGATACCGACCAGTTCCCTACCGACATCTACCTCACCACCCAGATGATGCTCGTCATGCTGAAGAGCGGCGGCTTCACCACCGGCGGTCTGAACTTCGATGCCAAAGTGCGCCGCGAATCCTTCGAACCCGTGGACCTCTTCCACGCCCACATCGGCGGCATGGATGCGTTTGCGCGCGGCCTCAAAATCGCCTCGGCCATCATTGAAGACGGTCGTCTGGATGCCTTCCGCAAAGCCCGCTACAGCACCTTCGATGCCGGCATCGGCGCCAAGGTGGAAGCCGGCACCACCAACTTTGAAGAACTCGAAGCCTACACCCTGGAAAACGGCGAGCCTCTCATCGGCTCTGGCCGCCAGGAGATGCTGGAAAACCTGATCAACGAATACATTTGAGCCCAGGGCTTTGGCCCGTGATGACTTCAGGGAAGGCAGGTCGAAAGGCCTGCCTTCTTTGTTTCCAGCCAATCAGCTCACCCTGCCTAACAATAGATTTATTTACCTCGCAGCACACCCTCTGCGCTGTAAGATGGTGTACTTTGATTAAAAAAGCCGCGCCGAAAGCCTCGACACGCAAACCGCGGCTTAAAAAGGGCACCGGCGTTGTAAAACTGCATTCATTGCCCGCCAAGGCATTCCCCATCGTCGGCGTGGGTGCCTCCGCAGGCGGGCTGGAGGCCTTTCAGGATCTGCTGAAACACCTGCCTGCCGATACTGGCATGGGCTTTGTCCTGGTGCAGCACCTGGACCCCCAGCATGAAAGCGCGCTGGCCCATCTACTGAGACGCAGCACCACCATGCCGCTGCATGAGGTCACGCAGGGCCTGCGGGTGGAGCCTAACAACATTTACATCATTCCGCCCAATGTACTCATGGCCATCTCCGGCGGGGTGCTGACTCTCACCCCGCGCGGCAAAGTCCGGGGGCCGGCGCGCTCCATTGACTGCTTTTTTGAAGCCCTGGCCCATGACCAGCGGGAAAATGCCATCGGCGTCGTGCTTTCCGGCACCGCCATGGATGGCACCCTGGGACTGGAAACTATCAAGACAGAGGGAGGGCTGACGTTTGCCCAAGACGGCTCCGCCAAATACGCCTCCATGCCCCGCAGCGCCATCGCCGCTGGTTTTGTGGACTTTATACTGTCGCCCGAAGCCATTGCAGGGGAGCTGGCGCGCATTGCCAGGCATCCCTTCGTTCGGGATTCATCCGCCATGCTGCCGCTGTCCCAGGCCCGGCCCCTTCCGGCGGAGGCCGAACGCGAGAGCGATCAGAGCCAGACCCCAAACACTCCCCTCGCATCCGGCGGGCATGGCACGCCGCGCACCGATTCCCGACGCGCCAAAACAGAGGCCGCCCAGCCTGCTGAGACCGACGGCCAGGACGATTTCCGGAATGTCCTGCTGCTGCTCCGCAACCACTGCGGCGTTGATTTTGCCCTCTACAAATCCAGCACCATCCAGCGGCGGGTGACACGGCGGCTGGTGCTCAACCGCCACGAGACGCTAGCGGAATATTCCGTCTTTCTGAAGGGCAATGCCAAGGAGCTGGATGCTCTTTACTCGGACGTGCTCATCAGCGTCACCAGCTTCTTCCGCAATCCGGAAGCCTTTGAGGTTCTCCGGCACAAGATTTTCCCCAAGCTCCTGGCCCAGGCCCGGCGCGACGGGCCGCTGCGCATTTGGGTGCTGGGTTGCTCCACCGGCCAGGAGGCCTACTCGCTGGCCATGACCTTTGCCGAGGCGGCCGCCGAAGCTCCCCACCCGCAGAAGCTCCAGATCTTCGCCACAGACCTCAATGAGGCACTGCTGGACAAGGCACGCGCCGGCCTCTACGCCAAATCACTGGCCCAAGACATCACGCCCGAGCGGCTGGAGCGCTTTTTCACCGAGGAAGAAGGCGGCTATCGCGTGAACAAGACTCTGCGGGAACAGGTCGTGTTTGCCCGGCAGAATGTCATGAGCGACCCGCCTTTCTCGCGCATGGACCTCATCACCTGCCGGAACTTGCTCATCTACTTTGAGCCTGAACTGCAGAAAAAGATCTTCCCGGCCTTTCATTATGCCTTGAAGCCAGGCGGCTATCTTTTTCTGGGTGCCAGCGAGTCCATCGGTCAGTTCACGGACCTCTTCACCCCGGCTGACAAAAAGCAGAAGATCTTCTCCCGCAAAGCCGCCCCCACCCCTGCCTTCCACGCACCGGCACCTAAAGGCCGCCCCGTCCAGCGCCTCCCCGGCATGCGGGCGATCGCAGACGAACATGACCTCCCCCATGCCATGCGCGGGGAATTCAACGCGCAGCGCGAGGCAGACCGCATCACCGTGAGCCTCTTTGCTCCACCGGGGGTGCTCATCAATGCCGATGGTCAGATCCTGCAATTTCGCGGAGCCACAGGCGCCTTCCTGGAGCCGCCAACAGGCAAAGCCAGCTTTGACCTGCTAAAGATGACCCCTGAGGGCCTCACGCTGCCCCTGCGCGCAGCCATCCAAAAAGCCAAGCGCGAAAACAAAACCGTCTGCCGCGAAAACGTGCAGATGCGCAAAAATGGTCACTTGCGTGTGCTCACCCTGCGGGTCATCCCGCTCCGGAATCTGAAGGAGCCCTGCCTGCTAGTGCTGTTTGAAGATGCTGAAAACAAGCTTCATTCACCCGGGTCTCTCAACCTGCCTTCCGCCCCCACAGGCAAACGCGAGGTGGCCAGCCGCATCGCCATCCTGGAACAGGAACTGGCGGAGACACGCGACTACCTGCTGTCCATTCAGGAGCAAAATGAATCCGTCAATGATGACCTCCAGGCCTCCAGCGAAGAGCTACAGAGCGCCAATGAAGAGCTGCAAAGCATCAACGAGGAACTGGAAACCTCCAAGGAAGAGCTGGAGTCCACCAATGAGGAACTGACCACGATCAATGAAGAAATGGTCACCCGGGATGTGGAACAGAGCCGCCTGAATGCGGACCTGAACAACCTGCAGGTGAGCATTCACACCGCCATCCTGCTGCTGGGCAGCGACCTCGCCATCCGCCGTTTTTCCCCTCCGGCCGAAAAGATCTTCAACCTGATGAGCGCCGATCTGGGACGAAACTTTGGCGGTGTACGGCACAATCTTCTCATCCCCGGTCTTTATGACATGATGGTGGATGTCATGCAGACCCTCGACCCTCAGGAGCATGAGGTGCAGGACAAGGAGGGCCTCTGGTACTCCTTGCATGTGCGGCCTTACCTCACGCTGGATAACAAAATAGATGGCGTGGTGCTGGTGCTCAATGACATCAACGACCTCAAACGCCATCAGCAGCAGATCGCCGCCGCGCGCGATTACGCCGAAGCCATCCTGCGCACCTTGCCCGTGCCCTTTCTGGTCCTGCGCTCCGACTTGCGGGTGGACTCGGCCAGCGATGTTTTCTATCAGGCCTTCGATGTCCTTCCATCTGAAAGCGAAGGCCGGCTGATCTATGAACTGGGCAACCGGCAGTGGGACATTCCGGACCTACGCAAGCTGCTGGAAGACATCCTCCCACAGAAGGTCTATTTCAATGGTTACGAGGTCACCCACGAGTTCGAAACCCTGGGCCGCCGCACCATGCTGCTGAATGCGCGCCAGCTCGACAGCGCCGATGGCACGCCCGACCGCATCGTGCTGGCCATCGAGGACATCACCAACCGCACCCAGGCCGAAAAATCCCTGCGCAGGGCCATGGCAGAGATCGAGCGTTCATCCCGTGCCAAGGATGATTTCCTCGCAGCCCTCAGCCATGAATTGCGCACGCCTTTGACGCCCGTGCTCATGATCGCCGCCGCATTGGAGAGCGATACCACCCTTTCCTCCGATCTCCGTGGCCAGCTCGGAATGATACGCCGGAATGTGGAGTTGGAAGCCCGCCTCATTGACGATCTGCTGGACCTCACCCGCATCAGCCACGGCAAGTTGCAAATCTCTCCCGTGGTCTCAGACATCCACCTGCTGCTGGACCACACCGATGAAATCGTCCGCAGCGATGGCCTCGGCAAGCAGGTGCGCATCCGCTTCGTGCTGGAGGCAGCGCAGCACCATGTCATGGCGGATCCGGCACGCCTGCAGCAGGTCTTTTGGAACCTCATCAAAAACGCCCTCAAGTTCACCCCCACAGGCGGCACCATCACGGTCAGCACCCGCTCGGACGAAAGCGGGGCCATCTTCGTCTCCGTGGCCGATACGGGCATTGGCATCGCCAGCGACTCGCTCACCCGGATCTTCACGGCCTTTGAGCAGATTGAAGCCACCGGCTCCCATCACTTTGGAGGGCTGGGACTTGGCCTGGCCATTTCCAAAGCCATCGTGTACGCCCATGGCGGCGAGATCTACGCCGAGAGCAAAGGTGAGGGCCATGGGGCCACCTTCTCCGTGGAGCTGAAGTCGGTGGAGGCCCCCTTGCCACTCCCGGTCAAACAGAACCTGCACGGTGAGCCCGACCATACCTTGCGCCTTCTCGTCGTGGAGGATCACCAGGCCACTCTGGCCGTGCTTTCGCGCCTCCTCACCCGCCGCGGCCACCAGGTCACCACCGCGACCAATTCGCGCGATGCGCTGGCTGCCTTTGCCCTGGCCAACTTTGATGCGGTGATTACGGATCTCGGCCTGCCGGATGGCAGCGGGCTGGATCTGATGCGTGAGATCCAGCGCCAGCGTCCCGTCCCCGGCATCGCGCTCAGCGGTTACGGCATGGAGGAAGACTTCCGCCAGACCAAGCAGGCCGGCTTCTTTGCCCATTTGGTCAAACCTGTGAACCTGGACCAACTGCGCCTGCTCTTAAACCAGCTCCCGCGCGGGCTCTGACGCCTCAAGGTCTAACCAACTGTACAATTCCCGCACCCACCTGGTTTTTGGGGGCTCCGGTGGACTGCGCACCCGTGGTCAGGGTCTGCGCCATCCCTCGCGCGGGATAGCCCCAGCCCAGCAGGGTGGAGATGACGCCGCTGGTGATGGCCGTAGCCTGGGAGGTACCGCTGCTGACGACCATGCGGTTGTCACTGTAGGCGGAGACAATGCCCACACCTGGAGCCGCCAGGGTGAGATTTTCGCCCGAATTGGAAAAGTAGGCTTGGTTGCCATTCGCATCCACAGCGGCCACACTGATGACGCCTTCATAACCGGCAGGGTAAGCCAGCGAGGTCTGCTGCTCATTGCCCGCCGCGGCGACCACGATGACGCCTTTCTCCAAGGCATACTCCACGGCCCGGCGCAGAACATCCGAGTCACCCGTGGTGCCCAGGCTGATGTTGATCAGCTTCGCCCCCTGATCCACGGCCTGCATGATGCCCTCGGCCACCAGCGCGGTATTGCTTTCCCCTCGGGTATCCGCCACACGGATGTCGAGAATTTCAGAGGCCGGGGCCACGCCACCGTCTTGGGAAGCATCCCCGGCAATGAGGGAGGCCATGGCCGTGCCATGACCGTTGGGAGCCAAGCCGTCTTTGACGAGGTCAATGTGCGTGACACGGGAGTCCTCAAGGGAGGGGTGATCCGTCACACCCGTATCCAGCACGGCCACCTTCGTGCCCGTGCCCCAGTTTTTGCGGTCACCTGTGGCCCCGATGGCATCCAGCCCGCTGTTGCCGAAAGGGACGTCACCGCCCGCATTGGCTGCATCCACCTGGCTCGTATCGGGCAGGCCGGGCACCCAGGCCAGGTAGTTCAGCCCGATATTGTCCAGGTCATCGGCATTCTGGCGCAGGGCCCTGGCCATGGCATCGGCATCGCTGTACTTCACCCGCGAGGTGAGCAGGCGGGGATCATCATGCAAGACTTTGAAACCCAGGCTGGCCGCCTGATCGCGAAACGCCTTCAGCGCCTCCTCAGATTTGAAGGTCAGCACCAGCTCTCCGGCTTTGACACCGGGGGTGGCGCTCAGTTGCCGCAGCCGCGCAGCCAGTTCGTCCACCGTGCGCAAAGCCAGCGCGGTCGCCTGATCCAGCGAAGCTTCCAGATTGATCTGCCCCGGCTTCTTCGCAGACAAGGTACTTTCCCAGGCAGGCAGAGGCTTAGCCGCAGAGCCATCCGCCACGTTCGTGGTCTTCACCGCCAGCCAGCCCAGCGTGCCAAACGAGAGCACGCAGGCCAGGATGCTGAGAATGAGGATGCTTTTCAGCCAGTTGTTCATGAGATGCAGGATAAGACCCCGAAACTCGATCTTCGTTTCATCTTCGGCGGAAATCATCCAGATTCGTTCGGTCACATTCTTGGTTAGCAGGCATGCGCAGGGGCGGCGGCTCCTGACAACACCACGCCCCCTACCCCGAGCCCCCCGGTCTTCCAGATGCAGATGATGGGTTGAAGAAACGGCTGCGCCTGTGTGTATTGGGACTCTGTGTCCACCGCCCCTGCCTCCCCCGCCTTGCCCAGCCGTGTCCCCCGTGCCGCAGAGGCAGCCCAGTTTCTGCGCGAGCGGCTTCTGGGCGGAACCTGGCCCAAGTTTCTCCCTGGCGAGCTGGAGCTGGCCCGGCAGCTCCAGGTGGGAAGAAACACACTGCGCAGCGCCCTGGCCATGCTGGAAAAGGAGGGCCTGCTGAAGACGCAGATGGGCCGCCGCCGGGAGGTGGTGGGCAGCATTACTACGGCAGCCAAACCTACACCGCACACAGCAGTCCTTCTGCTGGGCATGCCCTACCACACACTGGCACCCACCACCCTCCTGTGGATGGAGACACTCAGGCTGCGGCTTCAGGGCGCAGGGTGGGACCTGAAGATGAAGGTGGACTCCGCCGCCTTTCGCCACAGCCCGGCCACTGCGCTGGAAACGCTGGTGTCTGAACAACCAGAGGCCGTATGGATCCTGCACCGCTCCACCCTGGCCATGCAGCGCTGGTTTGAAACTCGGGGTCTGAAGGCCGTGATCGCTGGCACACAGCATCAGGGCATCTCCCTCCCGCAGGTAGATACGGACTACCGCGCCTCCTCGCGCCATGCCGCCGCCCGACTGGCAGCGCTGGGCCACCGCCACATGCTCCTCATGACATCGCGGGTGGAACTGGCCGGGGATGCGGAAAGCGTGGCCGGCTTTCAAGAAGGGGCCGGACAGGCGAAGGTAGAAGTGGTGACCCACAATGAAACCCCTGCGGGAGTCATCGCCACGCTGCGTCACGCCCTGGAAGCCCGGCCTCGCCCGACCGCGCTGTTTGTGCTGCGGGCAGATCACCTAGCCACCGCACAGACCTGGCTGCTGGCACAGGGCTATGGCATTCCTGCGCAGATCTCCGTGATCTCACGCGATGACGAACCCTTCCTGCAGCACCTGCATCCGGAGCCTGCGCGCTACCAGCGCAGTGCCGAGGTTTTTGCCAAGAAACTGGCGCGGCTGGTGACCGCCTGCGGTGAAGGCCGCTCTCTACGCACGGACAGCCCCCTCCTGATGCCCGACTTTCTGCGCGGCGAAACCGTGGGTCCTGCCCCGCAACGGTGAGATTTTATCGCCGCAGGAGCGTCAGCAACTCCCGCATGCGCAGTTCGATGTTCAGCAGGCTGGCCTGCACCATGGCCAGCCATTCCTGATCGGTGCCTGGGGTGGCATGCTGCATCATTTTGTCGGTGGCATTGAGGGCCGCACCGAACAGTGGCAGCGACTGCTCCAGATCCACGATGAGAAACTGCCAGTGGGCGGTTTTGGATTCTGAAAACTGGCGCAGCACATGTACCAGATGAGCCGTCAGGTCCGCCACGGTGGAGAGCAGGTGCATCACGGCGGGCCGAGAACGAACCTCCTCGTTGAAAACGAGCAGTTGCTCAAACCGACGCAGTTCCTGGGCGAGAGCCTGGGAACGTTTGGCAGGATTGGGAGGCCGCGAGGCCTTTTCAGGTTTAGGCAACCCCTCCGGCTCTTCCAGGCCGGCAAAAGGATCGCCACTGCCCAGATCGTGCGGCTCAAAAGGATCCGGCATCCCAGGGGCCAGCAAGGCACCTTCGCGATCAAGGCTGCCGCGCTGGTGCAAAAGAAAGTGCTTCCGGCGCGCACGGGCCTGCCGCAGCAGGGAGGCCTCCTCCTGTTCGCTCATCTGCCAGCGTGGGGCGCTGACTCGCATCTGCAGATGCCAGGACTGGATGAGGATGCGCTGATTTTGCTGATTGAACCACTCCAGAAACAGCAGGTTTTTCAGTCCCTGAGGCTCAGGCAGCGGGGACAGGCCGGTATTGCGGCGACGCGGCAGCTTGGCCACCCGGTAAGAGGCTGTCATGACACCGCTGAACCCGTGCTGCTGGGGAGAAAACGAGGCGACTTCATCCAGATCCCCATGCGGGAGCGGGTTGTGCAGGTCCACCCGGCACCCGGCGATGTCCCGCAAAAAATTGCCCACCAGCTCGACCCGAACAGGCTGCCTGGAACCCGCCACGTGCAGCATCCCCGTGACCAGACCTGGCACTTCATTGGAGAGATAGCCGCCGAGGAGGGAAGATTCGAGACAAAGGATCATCAGTTACCAGATAAACTAGAATCATATGAACAATCGGGCAAGGGCGATTCAAACACTCCACCACCCAACCGCTGAGAATCTTGCCTCCGGTGCGCTCTAGGGGGAGCTCTTTCTCCGGGCAGCATCCCCAAGACTCCCATCCATGCGGAGGCGACGACCGCGTGACTACAAAAATGCAGTGTTTGGCAATAACAACGATGCCAATGCGCTGCGGCTGTGCGACGATAGAATGGACCGTTTTCCCTGTTTATTCGTTTTCCATGTCCTCCCGCCTGTTCTGGCTCAGTCTTGCCACCGTCACCGCCGTTTACCTGGTCTTTTGGTTGCTGCTGGTGGGGGCCACGGCTACTTACAGCACGCCACAGGCATGGCTGGAGACGCTGATGAAGTCCGAGATCCGCTATGCAGCGGGACTCAGCCTGATCACTTGCACGGTCGCGGCGGCCTTTGCCCTGCTCATTGCGGTGCCCATTGGTTACCTGATGGCGCGGCGGCAGTTTCCGGGCAAGGCACTACTGGATGCAGCGCTGGACATTCCCATCGTCCTGCCTCCCATGGTGGTGGGGTTGTGCCTGCTCATCTTTTTTCAGACTCGCCTGGGCAAGGTCATCGAGTCGGCCATCCCGTTCACTTACACCGTCGCGGGTGTCATCCTCGCCCAGTTCGTCGTCGCGGCAGCCTTTGCCATCCGCACCGTGCGCGGGACCTTTGACCACCTTTCTGCCAGGCCTGAAGATGTGGCGCTGACGCTGGGGGCCACCCGGTTTCAGGCCCTCTGGCACATCGCGCTGCCCAGTGCCAAGCGAGGCCTCATCGCCGCCTTTTGCATCGCCTGGGCTCGTAGCCTCGGCGAGTTCGGGCCCATCCTGGTTTTTGCCGGAGCCACCCGTCACCGCACGGAGGTGCTGCCGACGACGGTCTGGCTGGAGCTCAGCGTCGGCAATCTGGAGTCGGCCGTGGCCGTGAGCCTGCTGATGATCCTGATGGCCGTTGCGGTTCTCGGGGTGGTAAGGGCGAGTGGTGAAAGGGTTTAGATGTGATGATTTAAGATTCCGTAATTGCTCTTGCAATATTTCGATATTTGTCGAAATATAAAATTCATATCATGAACACTCTGTTCAAAGCCCTGAATGATCCTACCCGGCGGCAGATCCTGGAGATGCTGAGGGTGCAGTCGCTGACGGCGGGCGAAATTGCCGATGCCTGCCAGGTGGGCAAACCCACCGTGTCCCACCACCTCGACATCCTGAGGCAGGCCGAACTGGTGGAGGAAGAGCGCCAGGGGCAGTTCCGTCGTTATCATCTCAATACCAGTGTGGTCGAAGATGTGATGGTGTGGCTAGGCGGCCTCATCGAAGCCACCAAGCCGGCCATCAAAAAGGCGGCGGCCAAAAAGCTGAAAGCCCGGATATCCTCATGAAAAATAAAATCATCCCTTTTGTTAGGCAGGAGTGGCTGCAACTGCTCATCCTGTGCATCCCGGTGCTGGCTTCCCTCGCCGCCATGCCCTTTGCCACGGACCGTGTACCCATGCAGTGGAACCTGCGCGGCGAGGTGAACTGGTATGCCCCCAAAGCCTGGGGCCTGCTGGTGATGCCGGTCACGGTGATCCTGAGCTTTGGCCTGGTGTTCTGGATGGAAAGCCGGGACACTGGCAGGCACCGGGACAGTGATGGCAGCCTCACCGCGCATGGCAAGGCCACCCGGATGATCCGTCTGGGCATCAGCGTGCTTCTGGCCGCAGTGGCCCTGGTGCAGATATCCTGGTCCCTGGGCCACCGTCCCGATGTCACCCGTTGGGTCATCACAAGCATCGCCCTGCTGTTTGCATTCATGGGCAACCTCTTCGGCAAGCTGAAGCGCAACCGCTATGTTGGCATCCGCGTTCCATGGACGCTGAATTCGGAGTACGTTTGGCGGCAGACCCACCGCGCTGCGGGCTGGATTTGGACCGTCAGCAGCCTCATCGTGGCGGCCATGTCCTGGCTGCTGCCGGCTCATCTTTTGCATGTGCATCTCACCGGGCTGTGGTTGTTTTTCCTCGTCGTCATTCCGCTGTTCATTGCTTGGCAAGAGAGCCGTAAGGAGAAACGTGGACTGGTGGCCTGAGGTTCATCCATCTTCAAGGATACCAACCCACTTCCAGCTCCTGCGGGCGGTGGTCAGAGCCGACATCCGGCCCGATCTTGCGAGTAGAGATCACCAGGGGCGGGGTGCAGAGGGCATGGTCGATCGGAATGGCAAAAGGTGTGCCTACCCGCCAAGTCGGCATCCAGGCGGGGGCGGAGGAACGGAAGGCTAGTTGATTGCCCTGGCGGATCAACTTCATGCCCCAGGACCAGGGCGTGGCATTCAAATCTCCCACCACCAAGACGGGCTGGTTGAGGAGGGCTACTTCTCGGCCAATTTCCTGGAGCTGCGCATCTCTTCTTTCCGCCATCCGAGGGCCGATGGGCGGCAGCGGATGGACACCGAGAATGATCATCTCCTTGTCGGCGTGCATCAGCCTTGCCTGAACGGAGGGCATGGACGCGGGCGAAGGTTGCCAGATCTCCGCTGACAGCAAAGGAACCCGGCTGAACAGGGCCACGCCGAAATTATCCTCCCGCGAGCCTAACAAATGATGTGGATAATCCTGTTTTAGAGACTCAAGGGCCTGCCCCCAGGCGGCATCCACCTCCATGAGGAAAATCACATCGGCCTGGGTGCTGCGTAGGTAATCCAGCACCACCTGCTTTTGCGGATTCCCGGTGAGAACATTCAGGCTGACCACACGCAGTTTTGCGCCCTCTTCTTTGGCCAAATAGGAATTCCCACGGGCCTTGTAGAGGTCGTTCACATTCATCACGAGGGATGCCAGGCAAAAGCCGATCATCAGCCATGACCGCTTCGCCATCAGCGACCACAGCAAGGCCACTCCACAGGGGATCAGATACTGCCAGCGAAAATGGCTGAAGAGATCCAGGGCCCAATGGAATCGGCCCAGGAGTCCCAGCCACGTGACTAGCAGCATGAGCACCAGACACACATCCACCACGCCACGGAAGCGAATCCGAGCAGACAAGACGGGAAGCTTTTCAATCATACGTTGAGTGTGGTTCGCTGCTGTTTCCAAGTCCCCGTGAATGACTGAAGGCCGCCTTACTTTTTACCTTTCTGTGAGGCTGCCGTGAACCAGTCACCGCCGCCGCCACCGCCGAAGGGGTTGCCCATGCCGCCGCCACTGCTGCGGTTGCTGCCACCACCACCGCCGAAGCTGCGATTGCCACCGCCTTGTCCACCCTGGCCTCCCTGCCCTGCGGGGCGTGGGCCGCCGGCAGCACCGCCACCGGTCTTCTTCTCGAAGTCAGGTTTGGACTTCATACTGAGGGCGATGCGTTTGCGCTGGATGTCCACCTCGGTGACGGTGACCATGACCTTCTGGGCCACCTTCACCACTTCGGCTGCATCGCGGACAAAAGTGTCGCTGAGCTGGCTGACATGGACGAGGCCGTCCTGATGGACGCCGATGTCCACAAAGGCACCGAAGGCGGTGACGTTCGTAACGATGCCCGGCAGCTTCATGCCCACGGTCAAGTCCTTCATGTCATTGACGCCTTCAGCGAAGTTGAAGACTTCAAACTGCTTGCGCGGATCGCGGCCTGGCTTGGCCAGTTCGTTCATGATGTCCTGGAGTGTCGGCAGGCCCACTTCTTCACTGACGTACTTTTTCAGATCCAGCTTCTGGCGCAGCTCGGCCTTCTGCATGAGGTCAGCGACGGTGCAGCCCAGGTCGGCGGCCATCTTTTCCACCAAGGGGTAACGCTCGGGGTGGACGGCGCTGGCATCCAGCGGGTTGGCCGCGCCACGGATGCGCAGGAATCCGGCGGCCTGTTCAAAGGCCTTGTCCCCCAGGCGCGGCACCTTCAGCAGGTCCTTGCGAGTCTTGAAAGCACCGTTCTCATTGCGGAAGGCCACGATGTTCGCTGCATGGGTGCTGTTGAGGCCGGAGACATAGCTGAGGAGCTGCTTGCTGGCGGTATTGATCTCCACGCCCACGCCGTTCACCGCGCTGATCACCACATTGTCCAAGCTGCTCTTGAGCTGGTTCTGATCCACATCATGCTGATACTGGCCCACGCCGATGGACTTGGGATCCAGCTTCACCAATTCGGCCAGCGGGTCCATCAGACGACGGGCAATGGAGACGGCACCGCGCACGGTGATGTCGTGGTTGGGGAACTCCTCGCGTGCCACTTCGCTGGCGCTGTAAATGGAGGCACCGCTTTCATTCACCATGAGGACGGGGATGGACTTCGGCACGCCGATCTTATTGATGAAGGCCTCCGTCTCACGGCTGGCGGTGCCGTTGCCGATGGCAAAGGCTTCGATCTTGTAACGCTCGACCAAGTTCATGATCAGCGTCTTCGCCTGCATGAGGCTGTTGCCTTCGCCTAACAAATAGATCACATCGTTAAACAGGAGCTGCCCCTGAGCATCCAGCACCACGACTTTGCAACCCGTGCGGAAGCCAGGGTCAATGCCCAGCACGCGCTTCTGCCCCAGCGGAGCGGTGAGCAGGAGTTCACGCAGGTTGTCGGCAAAGACACGCACGGCTTCACCATCGGCCTTTTTCTTGGATTCCAGGCGGGCTTCCGTCTCCATGCTGCTGCTGAGCAGGCGCTTGTAGCTGTCGGCGCAGGCCAGCTTCATTTGGTCGGAGCAGGCATTGGCGCCTTTCACAAACAGGTTCGTGAGAATCTGCACGGCGGCATCTTCCGGGGGATTGATGCGCATGAGCAGGAAGCCCTCCTTCTCACCGCGGCGGATGGCCAGCATGCGGTGGGAGGGGATGGATTTCAGCGGCTCGGACCAGTCGAAGTAATCACGGAATTTCTGGGCATCGGCCTCGGCTTCTTTGCCATACATGACCTTGGAGACGACGGTGCTCTGCTCGCTGAACAGCTTGCGCAGGGCGGCACGGGCATCGGCGTGGTCGCTGATGCGCTCGGCGATGATGTCGCGCGCGCCGCTGAGGGCATCGGCCACGTCCTTCACCTTCAGTTCATCCGTGGCGGCATCCGGGTTCACAAACTTGGCGGCTTCCTCATCCACATTCACGCCATGGGTGAAGAGGTTCGCCTCAATGAAATCCGCCAGCGGCTCCAGGCCTTTTTCTTTGGCGATGGTGGCGCGGGTGCGGCGCTTGGGCCGGAAGGGGGCAAAGATGTCCTCCAGGGTATTCATCGTCTCCGCCTTCTCGATCTTCGCGCGCAGCACGTCGGTCATGAGATTGCGCTCTTCCAGGGATTTCACGATGGCTGTGCGGCGGTCATCCAGGGCCACCAGTTGCTCCATGCGTTCCTTCACATTCTGGATCTGGACTTCGTCCATGGACCCGGTCGCCTCTTTACGATACCGGGCGATGAAGGGTACCGTGGCACCATCGGCAAAAAGCTGGGCGGTCGCGCCGACCTGGATGGCGCGCAGGCCCAGTTCTTTGGCGACACGCTCGACATGAGCGATGTTGATGTTGAGTTCGTTGGCGGCAGACATGGTTGGAGATAGGCGGGGGGTCGAAAAGCAGAGGTCGGAAAGTCAAAGGTCAGCGGTCAAAGGTGCCTGGGCACGCTCAACCGACCGGAAGTGAGGTAGCGAAAGGGGGGAGCGGGGGCAACTCTGGAACGTGGCCCCGGCGAAACTTTTGTTTGCGCCTCAGGCTTGACAAGGGCGTCTGGCTCATGGCGGGGGAGGCAGTTCTCAGGGCGGTTTCCCATTTCAATCGGCTGTCGCTTCGCAAGTTCTTGAATGCTCCTTTCGAACGGCTTCATAAAACTGAACGCTGAACACCGTTTATTGAATATTGTTCCTCTCCCATGCCCCAACCCGCCCCTCTTGATCCTGCCGAACTGCCCGCCCTGGCGCTGGCGACGATGAAAAGCGCCAAGTTCCCGGTGCTGGCGACGATGGACGGCGACCAACCCCGCGTGCGGCCCGTCTCCCCGGTGAAAACCGACGGCTTCATCGTCTATGTGGCCAACCTGCGCCGTTACGGCAAAACCGCCGAACTCGCTGCCAACCCGAAAGCCGAGCTCTGCTACACCGACGACGACCACAACCAGGTCCGCATCACCGCCACCGCCGAGATCCTCACCGAGCGTGCCCAGATTGAAGACATCTGGAACAGCAACGCCCTGCTGCGCACCTACCTCCGCGACATCAACAACCCTGAACTTATCATCTACAAGTTCACGCCCCACCGGGTGCGGTACATGAAGGAATGGGCGCTGGAGTATCATGAGGTGCGGCTGTCCTGAGAGTGTCCGCTGGAGGCCGTCGTCCTTGGAAAGCGTATCTCTGAGCTGATGCCGCCTATTTTTGAACCAATATGGCTGAGGAAGATGTGCTGACGGCTTAGAGATGAATCGTGTTTTTATGGCGATTTGAGAAACGGAAGCCAGCGAGAGCTTTGGGTGGGGATGGGGATGATTCTAAAAATCTCCCCATTTGGGGATTCCGAGTCGCTAAACCTTGATCTTCAGTATTTTACGATGGGGATTCCATGGGGACAGATTTCCCCATGTGGGGAAGCTTGGGGATCATGGAGAACGGCAGATTCATAAAAACCATAAAGTATTGAAGTTGACTTTGGAGGCGCACACCGTTCTCCAGTGGGTGGAGGACGGAGATAAGTTTATCATTGTTAAATGATATTCTATAATGTGAGAAATGCAATGGAATCGTATGGTGCCGAGCACTGCTACACCGACGACGACAACCAAGTCCGCATCACCGCCACCGCTGAGATTATCACCGACCGACCCCTGCTGGAAGAAATCTGGAACAGCAACGCTCTGCTCCGCGCTTACGTGATCGCGGTTTGCCTTTGGATCGCCATCTCTTGGTATAGATGAGGCTCGAACGAAACAAAAATAGCGGCGTTATCGGCCATTGCCCCCCTGACTTGTTTGGTGTCGTTATTCGGTTGGGCCATACCGTTTCACCTTCTCCGAGATCTTCTTTGAAGTCTTCGTTTGAAGATCAACCTGCACGACAGCGGTCCCTTTGTAGCCGTTGTCATCAGCCTTACCTGCATGTGGACCTGTGAAGGTCAGATGTAGAATATGATTCCCCCTCCACTCAACCGGATAAATCCAAGGATTGTCTTCTCCTGCGGCTATTTTTGGCATGGCAATGAATTGAAATTTGGTGCCGTCCCAAGCAAAGAGGTAGGTCTGGAATAACTTTGGGAAGCCAGCCGGAATCGCCAGAATCTTAGAGTCTGGACTCCACCGAAGGTGGTCGGGATAGAAATCAAAAATGGCCGTTGCGTCAATTTGTGGAGAGGAAGTAAAAAGAAGTTTCCCATCCTTGCCTTTGATCTCTAATCGAGTCGTATTTGTGTCTCCCACTTTGGCAATGCTCACTCGAAAAGCACCGTCTGGAGATGCCGTTCTCACGACCTCAGGTACATCCCCTGCAAAAAGGGAGGTCAAGAACGCGAAAAAAAGGAGAGTTGTTTTCATTTTTGGATGAAGGTTCTGGAAAGGCACTCAATTAGGTGAAGGGGTCTCACCCGTTGGGGTTGAAATGGGATTTGTGTCGAATCATCGAGACTGGACGGCTGGCGAGAGTTGCTCTCAGATTGTTCTTGTGAGGAGTGTCGTAAGTTGATCATTAAGTTGCTGGATCCGTCGACTTCGATCTCGATTCTCGGGCATCAGTCTCATCCGGTTAATCTCTTGTTCTAAAAAGTGCTGCTTCCGCACACTCCTGATTACAAGTTCATGTCTCGAAGCAGCCACACGGCTCTCGCATTCTGCCCGTAGCTCACGCCACGCCTTGAAGTCATCGTGCCTCGGAACCTCAACTTTATATCCAAGGTTAAAGCACTCAACACCGCAACTCAGACAGTGAGGAGCTTTTGTAACAGTCTTGGGGTGGCGGATCGCGGTCCTGCAATCAAAGCAGACATAATTTTGATTGCTCGCTGACATAGACTGATTCTGAAGACAAGGGGATTAACAGATTTATTTTCGTCTCAGATTTTTTATCTGCGACATCTATGTTGATTTGCGGCTTTTCTGTGGAAGAGCATTGATTAGTTTATCTGACTTAGTTCGCTATAGTCAACTTACTGGTTGATGCGAAAATGAGCGAGTACAAAAATGTACCCCAAACAGAATCGGTGGGACCGACTCCTATCGGCTGAGTGGTTTCCATTGCTTGCACTCCCCTTCCCTCCAAGCCATAGCTCCTTTGTGCGCCTGGACGTCATTACTCTTTTTCCTGAACTCATCACTGTGCCGATGGGCACGAGCATCATGGGGCGGGCCCAGGAGAAGGGGGCGATCACGGTGGGGGTGCATGATCTGCGCGAGCAGGGGCTGGGCAAACACAAGCAGGTGGATGACACGCCGTATGGCGGTGGGCAGGGCATGCTGCTGAGGCCGGAGCCGCTGTTTGCGACGCTGGAAAAGGTGCATGCAGAGGGCAGCCGGGTGATCCTGATGTCGCCTGCCGGGAAGCCTTTTAACCAAGCGGCGGCACAGCGGCTGGCGGGGGAGGAGCATCTGATTTTTCTATCCGGCCACTATGAGGGCATGGACCAGCGGGTGGTGGACCACTGGGTGGATGAGGAGCTGAGCCTGGGGGACTATGTGCTGACGAATGGAGCCATCGCGGCGGTGGTGGTGATGGACGCGATCGTGCGGCTGCTGCCGGGAGTGCTGGGCGATGACCTGAGCGCGGTGGAGGAATCCTTTGGCCCAGCGGGCTTGCTAGAAGCGCCGCATTACACGAAGCCGGCGGAGTTTCAGGGGCTGCGGGTGCCGGACATTTTGCTGAGCGGGAATCACGCGAAGATCGCGGAATGGCGGCAGAAGCAGGCGCTGGAGCGGACGCGGAGGATGCGGCCGGATTTGCTGGAGTAGGGAGGGGGGGAGGATTGGATGCGGACAGGAGCTCCGAAGGTAGCCGTGAGGTGATCGAGTCGCCACTGGGATACTTCGCGGCTTCGCCGCACTTGAATGGATGCGGACAAGAGTGTCCGCGCTCCTCTCGGGGGGGTTTTGCGTGCATCGACGGCCCCTCACCCCTAGCCCTACTCGCCGCAAGCGGGGCGAGGGAGGATGTTTTTTGGACTTCGTTTGTTGAGACCAAAGGCACCATTTTCAGGGCCTGATGAAATGCGGGATTGGATTCGAAGCGGAGTTTTGCCGAGCTAAAGCTCTGGAGTACTTTTCAGAGGGGGATGTCGTTTGGACTTCGATTGTTGAGACCAAGGCACCTTTTTTCAAGTCTTTGGGGGATGCGAAATTGAATCTGATGCGGGGTTTTGCCGAGCTAAAGCTCTGGAGTACTTTTTGGGAGGATGTCGTTTGGAGTTTGTTTGTTGAGACCGAGGCACCTTTGCAAATCCTGAGGCAATGCGGAATTGGATTCGAAGCGGAGTTTTGCCGAGCTAAAGCTCTGGAGTACTTTTCAGAGGGTGATGTCGTTTGGACTTCGTTTGTTGAGACCAAAGGCACCATTTTCCCAAGTCTTTGGGGGATGCGGGATTGAAGCTGAAGCGCAGTTTTTCCGAGCTAAAGCTCTGGAGTACTTTTCAGAGGGTGATGGCCCCTCTTTGAGCTGACCTTTCTTCTTCCGGGTAGGACGACAGAAAGCAGGCAGGAGTGCCAGCTTCACTTGGGAGCTGGATTCGCTTACAGCTCCCCTGCCCTGACGATCCAGATGACGAGTTTTTTGCCGCTGATGGGAGGAGTGGGAGAAGCCTCGTCGGTGACGGCGAGGGCGCGGCCGATGAGGGCACCGAGCTGGGTGGGGAAGCCAGCCGGAGCATCGGTGACGGAAGCGGGGGGGAAGCTGAGGGTGGGGTCATCGTAGGCGCGGACGAGATCGCCGCCGATGATGAGGACGGGGGAAGTTTCGGCCCCGGTGAGGCCGCGCAGGCCGACCATCTGGGTGGTCTCTGCGGACCAGGTGTGTTCGGGGTGGCGGTGCAGGAAGCGGGCGAGGTTGCCGAGGTCTTGGCGCTCGATGAACTGGGCATCCACGAGAGGGGTTTCATCCATCACGACCTGGGGGTAAGTTTTGCGGATGTGGCGGGAGGTGTGGACGGCGATTTCCTTCATGGCCTCGGCGGTCCAGAGGGTGTCCTGATGGAAGTGGAGGGGGAGGCGGTTGCGCTGATCCCAAAGTTTTTCGGTCATGTCGAGAACATCCACGCCGGCGGTCTTGAGCCGCTGAATCGACGCGTGATAACCCAAGGGATGAACAGCACCTTTGTATCTGGCAGGGAGGATGGGTTCGGGCCGGAGGCTGATCTTGTCGGGGATGGGCAAAAGCAGCAGATGACCGCCCTGGCTTTGCAGTTCCTTTTGCAGGCTGAGGATGGACTCGACCTGACCCGGGGTGTGTCGCTTTTGAGTGAGGCGGTGGAGATCCGAATCCGGATAGAGCCAGCCATCGGCCCCCTGGTGAACGCCACGGCTCCCAGCCTGGCTGGAAAGATTACGAAGCCATTTCCCGGCCCGCACGAGGGGGGGAGAAGCGGATTCAGTGTGCGAGATGCTGATCAAAACCATGGATCCTAACAGGAGAATGCCGGTGCTTCTGGCAAGGAGGCGAAGACGTGGGCCGCGCGCCATCCACCAGGAAAAGCCTGGCAGGACGAGGGCGGTGAGGACGCTGATCCACAGGAGCCAGCAAACATGCGGGGTGGTGAGACGGGCATCGAGAAAGACGGAGTACACGGTCGCGGGGGAGGCACTGAAAAGACGGCCCCATTCCTGCAGGGCGAGATCCCAACCGCCGCCGTAGAGCAAGGGGGTGCTCAAGGTAAAAGCGACAATGACCAGGATGTTTTTGATCCAACGGGGAATCTTCACGGTCCACACCTGGAAACGGCCTAACCAAGAGTCTAACCCAATGAGGCAGGCCTGGAGCAGGAGCCAAAGCAACAAGCCGTAGCTAAACCCCTGAGCAATAAGAAGACTGAGCGCCAAGAGGCCGCAACGAAGGAGAGCCGATGAAGCCGTGGGGACGTGATTGACTGGCAGGACTCCCCAGCGGTTCCAGAAATCCACGAAACCCCTGGCGCCAAAGGGATGGCGGATGACCTCGGGCAATTCGCCTCTGAGTAACCTCATCAATCCCAACCAAATATCGGCCGTGCCGGAGAACATCATGTAGATCCACCCGGTGAAGGCCACCATGCCGATGAATGCCGACCAACTGGTGGCGGCCTCGGGCGCGGCATTGACACAGAGGGTGTAAATGCTTTCGAGATTCAGGGCCAGATACAACAGCTTGGCATAGCCGTAGCCCATCCTGGCAAAAGCGGTGCCGAAGGCCCAGGGCGCGAACTGGCGGGGAAACGCCGAGAATCCCCCGGCAAGCAAGAGCGGGAAGATCCGGATAAATTTAAGGGGTTCATCCATCATCATGGTAGCCCCATCTCCCGGCCCGGCCTTGTCTTCAACTCAAAACAGGTTCACGGCCTGGGGCGGTGAGGGATAACTCCATTTCGCGAAGGGCGCGCACGACCTCCGGGCGGACGATCATGCCGGGCCGTGCGTCCTTCATCTGACGGATGGCAGCCTCGGTGGTGCCGCCGCTTTGCAGCAACCACGCGCCCACGGCGGCGGCGGTGCGGGAGTAGCCTGCCTTGCAATGGACAAAGACGATGCCGTCCTTGCGCACTCGCTCGATGTATTCGGCCATGGTTTTGAGCTGATCCTGGGTGGGGGCGGTGAGATCTGCCACGGGCATGTTTTTATAACCGGGCATGAGGCGAAAGGCCTCGGGCGCATCGAATTCGGCGGTGAGATCCAGCACATCCGTGACGCCGGCTTCGAGGAGTTCGATGGCGGTGGCATCATCTGGCAGGGGGCCCATCCAGACGCGGGGGGTGAGCTGATTCCACTTGGCCGACTGGCGGCGGTAGTGCCACCAGGAGAGCTCCTGCCCGAGCATCCAGGGGGCCAGCAGCCAGCGGGTGGTGGTGGGGATGCGGCCACGTGTTTTTTTCAAAACGGCAGCGCCGACGCCGAAGGAGGCCGCTGCGACGGTGCCCAGGGCTGCGGCGGGCCAGGCCAGGAGGAGAGTCCAGGGCAACGTGAGACGGCAGGCGAAGAGGAGGAGCAGCGAGGCGGCGAGGTAATAGAACCCGATGCGACGATTTGCCGATGCTTTTTCTTCCTGATCCGGCACGACGTGGAAGATGACGGCGGCGAGCAGGAAGCCGCCTAGCACATCCACCAGATGATGCTGCCACGTGAGCAGGGTGGAGATGCCGATGAGGCTGAACCAGATGTGCAGAACGATGCGCAACACACCCCGTGAATGCCTGGCGTAATGCACCGCCATGATGGTGCGCAGGACAATGTGCAGGCTGGGGAAGAGATTGTGCGGAGCATCCATCGCCTGGATGGCGCGGAACCAGGGCTCGAACATGCCTTCGGTGATCTTTGGCCGCGCCCAGGCGAGCTCCAGCGGGATGAGCAGGAAGCAGACACCCGCGATCACATTGGAAAGCACCAAGCGACGGCGCAGCACGCGCAGTTCCTGGCGGTCCGAGCACAGAAACGGGGCGACGACAAAAAAGGCATCGAGCGACCAGTACGGGACGATCATCCACTCGACCACAGGGAAGAGGCGCTCCCTGCCAAAGGCGGCGGTCTGCACATCGGGCCGCAGGCCGGTGATCCAGTTGCTGGCATTGTAGATGACCAGGAAGACGATGCTAGTCCAGGCGCTGACAAGGGCAGCCTGGAAGAAGGTGGGCCGGAGGGAGGCCCCTCGGGTCAGCATGGAACTTTCGTGCATGGGAAAAAACGCGGTAGCCGGCTTTGCCGATCAGGCTAGAGTTTTCGTGCCACACTGATGGTAAAGATGCCCGCGGGATCGGTCTCCTGGCGCTCTTTGACAAAGCCGGCCTCGCTCACGAGGTCATCCATCTCTTCCTGGGTGCGCCGCCGCATGATCCAGGGCTGGCCCTCACGGTTGGTCAGCACGTGGGCGATGAACTTCAACTGAGGGTGCCAGGGCTGATTGGTGTAAACGAGGCGTGTGCCAGGGGCCATGACATCGGCCAGACCTTTGAGAGATTCCAGCACCGGCGCATTGGCATTGAAGAGCTCATACAGGCCGGAGACAACCGCCACATTGGGCGCGGGGGTGAGCGCGGCCAGGGAACTGCGGGCAAAGGCATCGGCCTGCACAAAGGTCACACGATCTGTTAGGCCGAACTGTTCGGCAGTGGCTTTCGCCGTGTCCAAATTCGGCTGCTGGTAGTCGCGCAATACGGCGGTGACGGGCAACTCCGGATGATCATGCAAGGTCTGCAAAATGTAGCGTCCGCCCCCGCAGGCGATATCCACCAGATGCGGTTGCGGGCCGGCCTGAGCGAGGACTTCGGCCAGTACTTTTTGCAGCATTTGCCCGCGCCAGCGGATGCCCGTCCAGCCAGGGCTGTCCAGATACGAT
Organism: Prosthecobacter algae; assembly: GCF_039542385.1. NCBI lineage: Bacteria > Pseudomonadati > Verrucomicrobiota > Verrucomicrobiia > Verrucomicrobiales > Verrucomicrobiaceae > Prosthecobacter > Prosthecobacter algae. The sequence goes on from NZ_BAABIA010000007.1 coordinate 296,658, forward strand.
TTGTCCATGAACCAGCCCAGGATGAGCTTTCCTGAAGGTTTGTTTTTATAGACGTAGTCCAGCGTGCGACCGGAATCAAAACCGGCCTTCCAGCCCAGGGAAATGCCATTGCTCAGGCGGCCCAGAGTGCCGAACACGCGGCGGGTGACGCGGGAAGAGAGGCAATCTCGGGAAGCGGCCAGATCATCCCTTTCCGTGCGTGTGTGGCCACGGATGTCAGCATCCAGCAGCGGGGCCAGTTTAACCGGAGGTTTGGAAAAAAGCCGCTCTGCAAAAGCGCGCACGCGATTGAAGACCACCTCCCTCTGCGCCTCATGAAAGATGGCGTGGTAAAAGCCATGCAGCGTGTGGAATTCCTTGTCCGCCGAGCCTAGCCGCTCAAAGAAGGCGCGCTGAGGTCCCGTGTGCACCACCCAGTCCTGGCTGGCGCTGAAAACGAGCGTCGGGACGCGGATGGCCGCCGCATCTTCCACCACACGGCGGGCAGTATCAAAGAGGTCCAGCAGGATGTTGACGGAGATCTCCTTGAAGATGGCCGGATCTTCATTGTAGGCGCGCTGCTGCTCTGGATCATGCGTCAGCACGCGGGATTTGACGTAGCTTTTCACCACGCCGCCGGGCAGCAGCTTTTCCTTGAATCGCAGCAGCGGCACGGCCAGCGGCACGTAGAGTTTCACCTGAAAGGCGGGCGTGCCCAGAACAAGGCCGCGCAGACGCGGAGCGTAGTCGTGCACCCAGGCGGCGGCCACCACGGCACCCACGCTGTGGGCCACCAGGACGATGTTTTCACGCGCAATGGCGTAGGTTTTTTCGATGTGTTGGAAGAATGCCTCCACATCCCGAATGACCACCCCTAAGTTTTCTGCTCCGCCGCGGGGTCCGGGAGACTGACCATGGCCGCGCTGGTCCCAGGCGAAGATGGCGGTCTCCGGCATGTCCAGGGCTTTGGCCAGCTCAAGCATCCGCCCGGAATGCTCATGACCGCGATGCATGATGACGATGGCTTGTTTGGCCTGATAAAAGGGCAGCCAGGCCCGATAAAAAAGTCCGGCTCCGTCGTGGGATGCAAAGGTGCGCTCGGTCATGTGGAAAGATGATGTAGAAATAGTCGTCATAGCAAGTGTGGATTCAGGACATTCCGGCCTGTCATCCACCCATGCGGAATCAGGGTCGCCATCGGCTCAAAAAACTTTGTTATCTCGGAGATGATCCTTTTCGCGCTGGAAATGCGCATGGTTCATCGCTTACTCTCCTGTTTACCCATTCGCCACCACTCCCCATGCCTACGGACAAGCCAGTTTCGCTGAAAAACCTTACCCTTCTGGGGAAAGAAAATCTGCCTGCAAACGGTGGCTACCTCATTCTGCCATCGCGCCTCAGCTACCCGCAACTGAGACATTTGGAGTCACTGCTGGAAGGGCATGACATTGTGTATCTCCTGGAGCAAGGGGCGGCCCTGCCTCCCGAGATGAAGGCGCATGTGGAGAAAGAGGGCGCGCATGCGCTGGTCATCCCGCCGGATCTCACCGATGCCCACGCTTACCGGAAAGCGCTGGCTGGCGAGCTGGAAAAAGGGGCCATCATCATCTACCTGCCAGCGGAGGCCGCCACGGCCCATGCACCGCTCACCACCGTTCCAGGAGCTAGGCTAGAGTTCCTGCTGAAGGCCGCTTGCCCTGTCCTGCCGGTGTTTGTTCAGCCTAGAATCGACCTTACCCTCAGCATTGAAAGTCAGCCGGATGAGTCCGATGCCTTCATGGCCATCGGCCCCCTGATTTCGGGCGACGACATCACCCTCGCCGCTTATCAACAGGCACTCTTTCTCCTGACGGAAAAAGCCTTCAACCACCTCCCTGCCCTGGAGATGCACCTGGCCTATGCCCTGCTCAAAGGCCTGAAGCTACATGGCACAAGCAATCAAGTGGTGGATGGCAAGGATGACAATTGCCGGTCCTACGACAAGGTGCTGGCCGCATCCATTGCGCTGTCCAAGGTCATCAAGGCCGAGACTAACAAAAAGCGTGTCGGCATCATCCTGCCTCCTGGGCTGGGTGGTCTCATCGCCAACGTCGCGGTCCTGCTCGCCGGCAAAATTCCGGTGAACCTCAATTTCACTGCCGGGCGAACCTCTGTGGAATACGCGATCAAGGCGGCGGACCTGGACCGCTTCATCACGGCCGACATTTTTGTGCGCAAGATGCAGAGCTTTCCCTGGCCGCCGATGAAGCAGCTCATGCTCATTGAGCGCATCCTGCCGAAGATCAAGGTTCAGATCGTCCTCTGGCTGGCCCTCAGCAAAGTGCTGCCGGCATCCGTGCTGGCTACCGTCCTCGGCGTCCCGAAAAAAGGCGGCAGTGAAGAAGCCATTCTCCTTTTCACCAGCGGCAGTTCCGGCAATCCTAAAGGGGTAGCCCTCACGCACCGGAACGTGATGGCCAATGTCATCCAGTTCAGCAGCCGTCTCGGCATGAAGTCGAATGACAGTATCCTGGGCAGCCTGCCACTGTTCCACAGCTTCGGCTGCACCGTCACCCTATGGTATCCGATCATCAGCGGCCTGAACTTGGTCACGTACCCCAGCCCGCTGGAGACCAAGAAACTGGGTGAACTGATCGAAAAATACCGCGTCACCCTCATGATCGCCACCCCCACCTTCCTGCGCGGTTACCTGCGTGGAGTAAACCGGGAGTCGCTGGCCTCACTGAAAATGGTGGTGACCGGCGCTGAAAAACTGCCGCCGACGGTCTCCAGCGCCTTTGAGCAGCGCTTCGACAAAAAGGTGTTTGAAGGTTACGGACTCACCGAGACCTCGCCCGTCTCCAACGTCAACCTTCCGGACCCGGTGCCGCTGGGCAACGAAACCAGCGGCCATGTGTGGATTCCCAATCACCGCCCAGGCAGCGTCGGCCACGTCATTCCCGGCCTCGCCGTACGCATCACCCATCCGGAAACAAATGAACCTCAGTCGCTGCATTCCAGCGGCATGATCTGGTTCAAAGGGGCGAACGTCTTTGACGGCTACCTTCAGGATCCCAAACGCACGGCGGAAGTCATCGACGCAGACGGGTGGTTCCGCACGGGCGATATCGGCCGCGTGGACATGGATGGTTTCCTCTACATTGAAGGCCGTCTTAGCCGCTTCTCCAAGATCGGTGGCGAGATGGTGCCTCACGAAACCGTCGAAGAAGCCCTCATCAAAGCCATGGGCCTGGAAAATGAGAGCTCGCGCAAAATCGCCGTCGTCGGTATCCCGGATGTGGAAAGAGGCGAGGCCCTCATCCTGCTGACCGCCATCCCAGGCGGTCCCGAACACCAGGAAATCCTGGACCTGCGCTACCGCCTTCTGGAGAAAGGCATGCCGCCGCTGTGGATCCCGAAAAAGATGATCCGCGTGGCCGACATCCCCATCCTTTCCTCGGGCAAACTCGACGTGCAGAGCTGCGAAAAAATCGCCAAAGGCGGGGCCTAACGTTCAGCCACAGATCCTCCTCATCCAGCCCTCCGGCACTTTGCGGCCGGTGGGCTGTTTTGTTTCTGTCCATGGCTGCCCGGTGCCGGATGGACAAACCCATCGCCGCCTCTGCACGGGCATGGAGCATTCCGGCAAAAACATTTCAGGCTTGTCTAGCAGGCGTGAGTTTTTTAGCCTGACGGCGTTTACGTCTGGCAACCAACACGCCCAACCAAGCCTCATGAAAATCAAACCTGCCCTGCTGACCCTGCTCGCGCTTCTCACTGGCCCCACCTTTGCCGCTGAAACCAAACCTGCCCAGCCCGGTGGCAAACTGCCAGGCAATGTCGCCATCAGCCTGGTCAAAGTGGCCGATGATCTGGTGGACCCGGTCAGCGTGGCCGCCCCCAATGACGGCACTGGCCGCATCTTTGTGGTGGAACGCCCAGGCGTCATCCAGATCATCAAGGACGGCAAGAAGACGAAGCGCCCCTTCCTGGACCTCAAGGACAAAACAATCTCATCCTTCCTGGAATTGGGCATGTTCAGCATGGCCTTCCACCCGGACTTCAAGAGCAATGGCAAAGTCTATGTGGCCTATGCCGACCTGTGGTTCAACGGTGCCACCATGGTGACCGAGTTCACCGTCTCCAAGGGCAATCCAGATCGCCTGGACCCTGAAAGCGCGAAGGTGATCATGCAGATCGATTTCCCATACTGCAACCACCACGGCGGCCAGATCGCGTTTGGTCCTGACGGCTACCTTTACATCGGTGTGGGCGACGGCGGCTGGGAGGGCGATGTCATCAATGCCGGCCAGGATCTGCACACTTGGTTAGGCAAGATGCTGCGCATTGACGTCAACAAATCCAGTGCGGACCGCGCCTACGACATCCCCAAGGACAATCCGTTCATCACGCCTCTGCAACAGATGACCCTCTTTGGAGTCAGCGAAGAGGCCTTCTCGAAAGTCCGCCCCAAGGCCAAGCCTGAAATCTGGTCTTACGGTCTGCGCAATCCATGGACCTTCAGCTTTGATTCCAAAACTGGCGACATGTACATCGCCGACATCGGCCAGAACCACTGGGAAGAGATCAACATGCAGCCGGCCAGCAGCAAAGGTGGTGAAAACTACGGCTGGAAGTTCATGTGCGGCAGCCACCCCTTCCCCATGATCGTGAAGAAGAATCCGGATGGCACCGAGACCGCCGTGGATCCTGAGAACTATCCCAAGGTGGGCGTGCAGCCCATCGCAGAATACAGCCATGTGGATCAAGGCATCTGCGTCATCAACCTGGGCATCTATCGCGGCACCGAGTATCCTGAACTGGAAGGCACCTACTTCTCCGCCGACTGGGGTAGCGGTAAGGTTTGGGGCATGAAGCAGGTGGACGGCAAGTGGCAGATGCAGGAGCTGCTGGACCTCGCCGATGGCATCCGCCCCACCGGCAGCGGCACGGGCCCGGATGGTGCCATTTACCTCACTCACGCCACCGCCAACTACGGCGGCCCAGTGGATCCCTACACCAGCGAGCGCGGTGCCCTCTGGAAGATTGTCCCCACTCAAAAAGTGGGCAAGGATGCCGTCACCGCCCCTGTCGCGGCCAAATAAAGCCCTCAGTTCTTCACCCCTTAAAAACACACGGAGGAGCAGTGCTTCTCCGTGTGCTTTCATCTTCCATACCCTCCCCCATGTTTCGCAGCCTCCTTCTCCCTCTCGTTGGTTTTGCAACGCTTTCCCTGGCCCAGACTCCGCCTCCGGCCCATGACCACAGCACGGAAATTCCAGGTCTTAAAAAGGAGCTGTTTGCAGGCATCACATCCGAGGATCTTCTCAAACCCGGCGAAGGCCCCAAGAGCGTCAAAGTCACCCTCGTCGCCACCTTCAATGCCGCCAATTACGGCATGAATTTCAACGGCTACTCGCATGGCAAGGCCGTTCTCACCATCCCCACCGGCTGGCGCGTCCACGTCACTTTCATCAATCCCAGCCCCATCCCACACAGCGCCATCGTCATTGAAAAAGGCGAAACCAAAAAGCTGCAGGTGCCTGAGCCCTACTTTGAAGGCGGGGCCTCGCCGAAACACCTGACTGGCATGACCATGGGCAAGGCTGAATTCAGCTTCGTGCCTGACGAAGCCGGTGAATTTGCTCTCGCATGCGGTTTCCCAGCCCATGCCGTGGCAGGTCACTGGGTCAGCCTCATCGTCAGTGATGAAGCCACCGTTCCTACCTTGCAGTTAGGCGAACAAGCGGCAAAGGAAGTGAAGTAGTGCCGCCCCGATCCTCCCGTCCCATCCTTTGCTTCTCATTCTCTCATGCGCCTGATTGCCAGCCTGCTCGTCCTGCTTTGCTCCGCCGCCCACGCCATTGATGACTACAAACTGACCGCCCTCTCCCAGGAGAAGGCCGATGTGCCCAAAGGCCGTGTCATCGCCATGCCTGCGCATGAATCGAAGATCTATGCCGGGACCGTGCGCGATTGGTGGCTCTATGTCCCCGCCCAATACAAGGCAGAGCAGCCAGCCAACCTGATGGTCTTCCAGGATGGCCATGATTATGTCGGCCTCAAAGGTGCATGGCGGGTGCCCACGGTTTTTGACAACCTCATCGCCAGCGGTGACATGGCCCCCACCCTCGCCATCTTCATCAACCCAGGGCATGCGGTCACCAGCCCCAAGCCTGCCAGCGCCTGGAAAAACAACAACCGCAGCAAGGAATACAATGCGTTAGGCAGCACCTACGCCACCTTCCTGCTGGAAGAGATCATCCCGCAGGTGACCAAGGACTACCGCGTCACCGACAACCCCGAAGGCTGGGCCATCGCCGGAGCCAGCAGCGGGGCCATCTGCGCCTTCACCGTCGCCTGGGAGCGGCCGGACAAGTTCCGCAAGGTCTTCTCCACCATTGGCAGTTATGTGGACCTGGCCGGTGGTCATGTTTACCCCTACCTCATCCGCATCACGGAACGCAAACCCCTGCGCATCTACCTGCAGGACGGCGCCAATGACCTGGACAATCCCTTTGGCAACTGGCCGCTGGCCAATCAGCAAATGGACAGGGCCCTCACCTTCATGGGCTATGACCACCACTTTGAATTCGGCGACGGCCAGCATAACAGCAAGCATGGTGCCTCTCTCTTTCCTGAGGCCATGAAGTGGCTCTGGCGCAAATAAGGCGGCTAGTCGTGCTGCGGATTCTCCGTGCTGGCACCTCCGCCGACGACCTCATTTTCATCGAGGTCGTAGCCCACCACCTCCACCTCTCCGCGCCGGACCTTCTTCTGCGACATCGCCACGGACACCCAGCGAAATTCCTCGCTGTTGTCCAGCAGCACCTTCATCACCATCGTCAACGGCACGGCCAGGAACATTCCCATCGGGCCCCAGAGCCAGCCCCAGAAAATCACCGACAGCACCACCACCAGTGCGGAGATGCCAAAGCGGTTCCCGAGAAGCTGCGGTTGCACAAAGTTATCCAGGGCAAAATTGATGCCGCCATAGCCCAGCGCAATGCCTAGGGCCGCCCCGCCGCCATGCTGGACGAGGGCCTCCACAATGGCCGGGATGCTGGCGGCCGAGCTTCCCACGGCGGGGATATAGTTAAAAATAAAAGCCAGAATGGCCCAGAGCAACGGATACTGGAGATCAAAAAACCAGCACCAGGCACCTGCCAGCAGCCCGGTCAGGGCACTGATCAAGGTCTTGATCCCGAGATACTTCTGGATGTCCGTCACGCTGCGCATCAGGCCGCTGAAATCGGGCCCGCCTGCCAAGTGAACCGCCACAATGCGGCGATGAGTCCCGGTGGCCTCCATCAGCACAAACATCATCAGGATGAGAATCATCACCAACCCCGCAAAGACGGTCGCCAGGGTGCCAAACGTGCTTCCCAGCATCGCGCCAATGCGGGACATCACATCCTGCTGCGTGGCATAACCAATGATGGTATTCCAGTCAAACAGACTGCCCATCATCTCCTTGGCCCCTTCGATGCCGTTGTCATCCAGCCACACGCCAAAATCCGTCAGATACCGCTGGATGCCACGCAGGTAGCGTGGCAGGTCAGCATTGAAGCTGATGAGCAGGCGCACGGCCAGGGTGATCAAACCTGCGAGCACGCCCAAGTTCACCAACAAGGTCATGGCCAAGGCCACAGGACCCGGTATGCGGTGCCGTGTCAGCCAGCGCAAAAGAGGAAAGCTCAGCACCGCGAGAAAGAAGGCATAGACCATGGGCACCAGCACACCTGCTGCTGCCTTCATCCCGGCGAGCACAATGACAAGACAGGCCAAAGTGAGAATCATTTGGGAACCTTTTCGGCCCCAGCTCACGGTCTTGTCTTGCTCCGGCAGGATCATCATCAGCAACCATCCAAGATGATAGGATTTTTCTCAAGGGAAAACGCGGAACAAGCAGCAAACCGCCTTCTGAAACTCGAAAAGAATCTCCGTTTTAATCAACATCTCAGTTGCAAACGCAAAAGGTAAACGCCACTATCCACTTCCCAGCCGGGCCCTAAAAGCCCTGCCAAAAGGTCGGGCCGTAGTTCAGCCTGGTAGAACGCTTGCATGGGGTGCAAGAGGTCGTGAGTTCGAATCTCGCCGGCCCGACCAATTTCCAAGGCCCCAGGCCTTGAGAGCACCAGATTCAGAGCCTTGCAAAAGCGGCTTCTTTGTGCGGTTTAGCACCGTGATTTGAGCACAGAGCACGATGCGAGTGAGCCACCTCATCCACGCATCAATCGCACAGCCTCCAGTGATTTGCTCTTCCCTACACAAGCCTCTTGTGATTGCCTGAGGAATGCTTCGAATATTGATCCTGGCCCTGTGCCTTTTGGGCAACGCCCAAGCAGACGAGCTGCTGGGACAGAAGCCGTTTCAATATCGCCTAATCAAAGGCTGGGCTCAGGCCGCTCTCACCGCAGCACCGATCAGAAACGGCCATGCCCTGGCTTTTGATTCTCAGGGCCGCCTCTTCGTGCTCACGGATGAACCGAAGAACAACATCCTCATCCTCGATCCCCAGACAGGCGATCTATTGGGCCAGTGGACCGCCCGCATGCCCGGTGCCCACGGCATGAGCCTCGTCCAAGAAGGTGCCGCCGAAGTCCTCTACATCACCGATACTGTCCTCCACGAGGTGCGCAAACTCACCCTTGATGGCACCGAGCTGGCCCGCTATCCCTGGCCGGAGAAAAGCGGCCTTTACAGCAAGGCCACGGAGTATCGTCCCTCCAAAACCCTGCATCACCCCCGAGGCGATTTCTGGGTGCTCGATGGCTACGGCAAAGACTACGTCCACCACTACGATGCCACGGGCCAGCTCCTCAAATCCTGGGGAGGCGATCTGGGCGAAGGTGAAAACCAGCTCCTCCACTGGGGCCCGCATGGAGGCCTGCTGGATCTCAGCGATGCCGCCAGCCCCCGGATCATCATCGCCATGAGCGACCGCCAGGAAATCAAACGCTTCACTCTCGACGGCCAGTTTGGGGACAAGTTCCCCTTCCCCGGTGGCAATCCCCGCGACCTCGTCGCCTGGCAGGGCCACTACCTCATGCCGCATCTGGGCGACCAATGGCCGCAGAATCGTGACTCGCCCGGCTTCATCAGCATCCTCGATGCCCAGTTCCGCATCGTCTCGAATGTCGGAGCCCCTGCCGCCATCCTTGAAAAAGGTGTGCTGCAACCCCTGAAAAGCGATGCCCGCACCTTCATCCATCCCCACGCCGTCGCAGCCGATGCGGAGGGCAATCTTTACGTGGCCCAATTTGCCTCCCCAGCCGCCCCTTTGCTGAAACTGCAGCACGTCCGCTGACGTGTTCGCAATCTTGGCCTCAGAATTGCTAATTTACCTCACCAGCCAACCAACAAGGCTACAACCACCATGCTTTTCGACAACTACCAGCCGGAGAACTTCTTCGATGAGATGTTCACCGCCGACGGCACCACCCGCCCCCACTACCGCAGCGTCGCTGCGGCGCTCAATGATGTGGAACCCAACGAATTCCGCAACAAGCAGGCCGCGGTCGAGGCCTCCTTCATGCGGGGTGGGGTCACCTTCACCGTTTACAGCGACTCCCAGGGCACGGAGCGCATCTTCCCCTTCGATTGTGTCCCACGCGTCATCGCGGCGGAGGAGTGGGAGATTGTCGAAAAAGGCCTCATCCAGCGCATCACCGCCCTGAACCTTTTCCTGCATGACATCTATCATGACCAAAAGATCATCAAGGACCGCGTCATCCCGCCCCAGTATGTGCTGAGTGCAAAACACTTCCGCCGGGAGTTCATGCACATTGAGGTGCCCAAGGACATCTACGTCCACATCTGCGGCACCGACCTCATCCGCGACAAGGACGGCCGTTACCTCGTCCTGGAGGACAACCTCCGCTGCCCTTCCGGGGCCAGTTACATGCTGGAAAACCGCGCGGCCCTGAAGCGTACTTTTCCTGAGCTCTTCAAGGCCAGCGGCGTCCACTCCGTCAGCAATTATCCGGCTGAACTTCTGAAGGTGATGCAGTATTGCGCCCCGGCCAATTTCAAGGCCAATGACGCGCCCAACTGCGTGCTGCTGACCCCCGGCGTCTTTAACAGCGCCTACTTTGAGCATGCCTTCCTCGCTCGCCAAATGGGCATCCCGATTGTCGAGGGCCGCGACCTCGTCGTCCGTGATTTCAAAGTGTACATGCGCACCACCGCCGGCCTGGTGAAGGTGGATGTGATCTACCGCCGCATTGATGATGACTTCCTGGATCCTTCCGTCTTCCGCGCCGATTCACTGCTCGGCGTCCCCGGCCTCGTCAATGCCTACCGCGCAGGCAATGTCAGCCTCGCCAACAGCATCGGCACCGGCGTCGCCGATGACAAAGTCGTCTATTACTTTGTCCCTCACATGATCAAGTACTACCTCGGTGAGGAGCCCATCCTGCCGAACGTGGATACCTACCTGGCCTCCGAGCCCAAAGACTGCGCCCACATTCTGGCCAATCTGGACAAACTCGTCGTCAAGTCCGCCAATGAAGCCGGCGGCTACGGCATGCTCATGGGCCCCTGGGCCTCGAAAGCCGAGATCGAAGAGTTCCGCAAAATGATCGAGGAAAACCCGCGCAACTTCATCGCGCAGGACCCAATCTCCCTCAGCCGCCACCCCACCTGGACGGGGGATCAGTTTGAAGGTCGCCACATCGACCTGCGCCCTTACATTCTTTATGGGGAAAAGATCATCGTCACGCCCGGCGGGCTCACCCGCGTGGCTTTGAAGAAAGGTTCTTTGGTCGTCAACAGCTCTCAGGGAGGGGGCTCGAAGGATACCTGGGTATTGAGAAACTCCATTCCACAATAAGGCAAATCTCCGGCTCACCCTTACCGCTGCCCACACCTGCCTTCCCTTCCTTTACCCCCTTCCCGACCATGCCCAAGCCACCCCCAACCCAAGAAGAAGTCGCCCGCCACAAACAGGCCAATGTGATGCTGTCCCGCGTCGCAGGCAGCCTTTATTGGATGAGCCGATACCTTGAGCGAGCTGAAAACCTCGCCCGTCTTGTGGATGTCAATTTGCAGATCATTCTCGACTTCGGCCAAGTCTCTGACGAGACCATGAAAGAGCACTGGCTGCCCATCCTCCGTTCCACGGCGGATGAAGACCTGTTCTTCGAGCTCTACGAAGTCGCTGATAGCGAAAGTGTGATGGAGTTTGTCACCTTCCGCCAGGAGAACCCAAATTCCCTCCTCACCTGCATCGGCAACGCCCGTGAAAACGCCCGCCAGGTGCGCGACCAGATTTCCAGCGAGATGTGGGAGGTGCTGAATGACGCCTACCACTTCATCAAGAACAGCGATCCTGAAAACATCTGGGATGGGGGTGCCAGCGCCTTTTACGACCAGATCAAATACTACTCCCACCTCTTCCAGGGCATCACCGTTTCCACCTTCTCCCGCAACGAAGGCTTCGAGTTCATCCAGTTTGGCAAATATCTGGAACGCGCGGACAAAACCACGCGCCTCATGGACATGAAGTATCACATCCTCCTGCCCAAGGTCACGGACGTGGGCGGTGCTGTGGATGCGGCGCAGTGGCAGGCTGTGCTCCGTTCCGCCAGCGCGGTCGAGCCGTATCGCCGCTTTTACGTGGCGGATATTCTTTTTGCCAAGGTGATCGAGTTCCTCATCTTTGAAGACACCTTCCCCCGCTCCCTCATGTTCTGCCTCCAGCAAATGGATGACTTTGCCCACCTCATCGCAGGCACCCCTGCGGGCGAGTATCGCAGCGAGGGCGAGCACCGCTTTGGCAAGTTCCTGAACAATCTGAACTTCACCACGGCCAAGGACATCATCGGCCGTGGTCTCCATGAATTCCTTGCGGAAGTACAGCGGGAAATCGGTGCTCTGGGTGAGCATCTTTACACCACCTTCATGTATCACCCTCCGGTGGATATGCAGGCAGAGATCCGCTTTCACCAGCAGCAGGAGCAACAGCAGCAGTGAGCCTCTTAGGCAGGTGACGACCTGTGTAACGCCCGGCAGCCAATGTGATTTCCCCTTGCTGCTGGCGTCGCACTATTTACCCATTCTGTCCCCCCTGCCCGAGAACATCCCCGCCCCTCCTGGATGCCCGATCTTCCACCCGCCATCACGCCATCACCTGGAATGCGCCTCCGCGTGCGCCACCTCACGCGTTTTCATTACGACGGCCCCGTGCTGGACAGCTACAACGACGCCCGCCTTTGTCCTGTTTCCGATCCCCTCCAGCGCTGCGCCAGCTTTGACCTGCGGCTGAATCCGGATGTGCCCATGCACACGCACCGCGATTTCTATTTGAACCGTGTGGACCATTTCGAACTCCACCAGCCGCATGAGACGCTGGAGGTGGAGGCCCGATCCCTCATCGAAACGCGGTCTGATACGCGCTCCGCCCCGCCGTCATCCCTCCCCCTGGAGGCACTGAATGATCCCAAGGTGAATGAGAACTACTTCGACTTCGTCGTCGAGTCGAAGTTCGTCTCGCAAAACGTCGCCATTTGGCGAGAGGCCGTGGACATCATCGGCCAGTCCGTCACAGACATCTGGACCGATTCGGTCAAGCTCGGCCAATACGTCCATAGCATCTTCTCCTATGATCCAGACTGGACCCACGTGCACACCAATGCGGCTGAGGCCCTCAAAGATCGGCGCGGTGTCTGCCAGGACTACGCCCATGTCATGATCGCTCTGTGCCGCAGCCAGGGCATCCCCGCCCGCTACGTCAGCGGCTACTTTTACAATGGCAAAACAGGCGATGAAAACGAAGCCTCCCATGCCTGGATGGAGGTCTTTTTGCCTAACTATGGCTGGAAGGCCTGGGATCCCACGCACAACCGCGAGGCCGACTCCCGCTACATCAAACTCGCCATTGGCCGTGACTACGACGATGCCAAACCTGTGAGCGGCCGCTTTCGGGGCAAAGGAAAGCAGCACATGGACGTCATCGTCCAGATCCGCCTTGCGGAATAGGCTCACCAAAGCCCCAACTTCGTGAGGCAATCCAGCGCCATGGGGATGCGGGGTTTGGCTTCGTTATCAAGACATGATCGGTCGGGAACCGGATGCCAGCCGGGATGCGATTCCTTTGAAACATCCACGGCCATGAACTCCATCCAACAGCAGCAAACCGAAGACAATCACCAGGACCTCAGCGCCCAAGACGCGATCGAAAAGATCAAGGCTCTCGTCCAGAAGGCGCAGACATGCTTCTTCTGCACGCTCGTCTCCACAGGCGGTGCACCTCACGCCCGCCCCATGGCCGTCCAGCAGGTGGATGATGCAGGCAGCCTTTGGTTCCTCAGCGCCGACGACAGCCACAAAAACCAGGAGCTGGATACCGACCACGCTGTCACCCTTTTCTTCCAGGGTTCCGCCCACTCCGATTTCCTCCAGCTTAACGGCACCGCCTCCATCTCTCGGGACAAAGCCAAAATCAAAGAGCTCTGGAACCCCATCATCAAAACCTGGTTCACCGGCGGTGTGGATGATCCTCGCATCACCGTCATCAAGGTCACCCCGGAGGATGGTTACTACTGGGACACCAAACATGGCAACGCCATCGCGGGTCTCAAGATGATGGTCGGTGCCTTGCTCGGCAAAACCATGGACGATTCCATTGAGGGCAGCCTCAAGGTCTAACAGGCTATCTGACAAAGCATCATACTCCGGCGGCGAAAACTTCGCCTTCATCCGCGCCATGATTGCCGCCCCCGGTTATCGCCTAGTCTGGAGATACCTGGAAAGGGCTTTCATGACATCAGACCTTGAATTGAAAAAACTCAGGATCGGCTCCGTCCGTCGAAATCATCCCTCCTTCCCGCTCCAAATCCCCAGCGCCTTCAGGCAATCGAGCGCCGCAGGGATACGCTTTTTTGCATCCTCCAACGTCGGAATTTTCGCATTGAGAGCGAACGGATAGTTCAGCCCTTCCACCTCCACCCAGCCGACCCACCACCCCACCTGCTGGCCGGTGCTGCCGGACCATCCCGTCTTTGCATAAATTGCAGCACCCAGGATGTTATCGTAGATCGTCAGCTCCCGCACCGCAGGTAGCGTCTCCTTCTTCAGCGGAATCTTGCGGTCTGACAACCGACGCAAAAATTCCACCTGCTGTAGCGCCGAAATCTCCAGTGGCCCCTCCAGCCAAAACCGCCTCCCGATGTCATCACCCGTCTGCTGGTTGCCATAGTCAAAGGAGCTCAGATAGCTTTTGATGCGCACCATTCCCACCCGCTTCGCCACTTGATGGAAGATGGCCACGTTGGACAGCTTCATCGCCTCCTTCAGGTTCATGTCCCGCTCCCAATCCTTCAGCCACTCCTTCGTCCCTCCATAGGGGATCACCTCCTCCACATCCTTCACGGCTCCCGTGTCCAGGCCCATCAGAGCCATCGGAATTTTGAACGTCGAAGCTGGGAGAAACCCCTGCTTGGCGCGCTCTGGATTGTAAACATGCAGCGTGTCCGTGACCGGATTCAGCACCAAAAAGCATCCCTCAAGGCCTTGCTTTTCAAAAAACACGTTCAGCCTTGGTTCCACCACCACCTTCTGAGCCATCGCCGGATGGATCAGACAAATGGATCCAACAAACAGGAAAAGAAATAGGGCTCGCATGATCGTTCCCAAAATAATCAAGCAGCCGAAAAAAGAAAAGACCGAATCAATCCACCCTCACCCCATCTCGTCGCCTTCAGTTTTCCACCGAAACATCACATAACACCACTACTTCTTTTAGTTGCCCATTGCTCCCAACTACCATTCCAAAAACCCACCACCGCACCCCGCCCTCTTAATCCTGTAAAAAATCCTCTCAGCCCTCCCCCCGCCCCGCCTCCTTGCTCCTTGCCTCCCTCCCCCGCCCTTGCTACCAATGCTCCCTGCATGACGCGTACCCGTTGGCTCATCGCCAGTCTCTGGCTCCTGCTGTTCTGGCTCATCGCCAGCACGGTCTGGATGCCTGCGCTACAGCGGAAACTTGAAGTCGCCGCCACGGACTTGCTCAAGGATGTGCCCACAGGCTACCCTACTGTCGAGGTCACCTTCAGCGGTCAGCAGGCCACGCTCACAGGCCAGGTGCGCCACGAAGCCGAAAAGGCCGAACTTGAAAAACGCATCGCCAGCCAGTTGCGGCTGCCATCCTGGTTAGGCAGCGGGATGAATCCCGTCACCGCAGTCCACAGCGAGATAGAGATTTCACCCTACCCTTCCGGCTGGCTTCTGCTCGCTGCGCAGGGTTCCCGCGCCATCGTCTATGGCACCCTCGGCAGTGATGAAGAAGCCCGTGATGTCGCCCGTTTCCTCGAAGATCGCTGGGCCAAAGATCGCGCACACCTCACCAGCCAGATCAAAAAGGATGTCACCCGTTTTGATGAAGCCGCCGACATCCAGACCACGCTAGATCGCCTGCCCAAACCTCTTCGGGAGGGTGGCGATTCCGCCCAGATCCATCTCGCACGCCTGGGTGCCGGGTGGGAAAGGCTGACGCTGGATGCCCCGGATGAACTTCTGCGCGACCAGTTTTCCACCTACCCGCTCACCCCCACCGAGTGGGAAACCATCGTCCAGCCTGCCATCAAGCGCACCCGCAACTACCAGGCAACCGAGCGCGCCCGCATCGCTGAAGCGGAAAAACAGAGCAAGCTTGCCCCACCCCATGTCTTTCTCGCGGCACGTGATCAGCGACTGCTCCTGCGCGGCGAAATCGCCAGCCTGAAAATCAAACGTGAGCTCCTCAATGCCGTCATCACCACCTTCCCTGGCTGGCGTGTGCTGGATGATCTGCGTGTCAATGACCAGCGCCGCGCCGTGGCCGAGTTTGGTCCCATCACCACCGCCCTGCTCCCGCAGGCGGGTGAAGGCAAAAGCGGCAAGTCTTTGACCCTCGGCCTCTCCGGCAGCGCCTGGCAATTTGTGGACTGGCAAGTCGGTGGTGAAGCCCAGCCCTGGCGCGATCTCCTGCCCACAGATCTCCCACCCAGCCTCCTTCAGGAAGACAGCCGCATGGTCACCCAGTGGCTCCAGGGAAATGCCCAGGGCATCCCCACCCTGCCCATCCCGGCCCAGCCCAGCTTCCTCACGCTCACCCTCCTGCCTGGCAAGGTCATCCTGGCCGGCCAGCTCGCGGAGGAGGCCTTGCGCACACGCCTCATCGAGGCCGCCCGCCAGACCTACGGCAGCCAGGCCGTCATCTTCTCCGAAGCCCTCCTCGCTCGTGGCACCTGCGAGCCCACCCCCGATGTCGAGCAGACTGTCCGCAGTCTGCCGCCGCTGCCAGCAGCCGACGAATCCCCCACCGTCGCCTTTGCCCGCCCGGGTCAGGTCTGGAAGTCTCTGCCCGCCACCCAAGACCTCCTCACCCCAGGAGCCCTGGCCAAAAGCGGCCTCACCCCGCCCGGTTTCCCTGGGGCCATGGCTGAGGACACCTTCGCAGCCGAGGCCTACGATCACCTGCGCCATCACTGGCGGCAGCCGCCCGCTCTCGGGCCTCAAGAGAACCCCGCTCGCTGAATCCCCCACTGCTCATGGAAGGCTACCTCTGGCTCCTGCTCCAAACCCTGCCGCTGCTCGCTGCTGCTGCCATCGTCTTTTTTATCCTCGGCTGGCGCTGGCGGGCCCAGGACAGCCGACGCGAAACACAGACCCAGTCCCAGCTTCTGGATGCCGAGAACATCGCCGCCGAAAGCGCCCGCAAGGAGCGCAACGAGACCAAAAACCTCGAAGAAAAAGTGCGCCAGACTCTCGCCCAAACCCAGGCCGAGCTGAAGGAATCGCAGGACCAGCACAGCCTTCTCCAAAAGGAAGTCCTGCGGCTCTCCGATGAGCTGAAGCAAGCCCAGCAGGCAGCTACCTTCCTGCCTCCGGCTGAATCCCCCGAAGCCTCCGCCAAGCTCCTGCAAGAACTGCAGCAGGCCCTCGCCCAAAGTCGCCAAGAACTCGAAACCGAAAGAGCCACCTTCGAAATCGCCAGACAACAATGGCAGGCCGAACAGCCCCCCGTGCCACAGGTCACCACCGCGCCGCCGAAAACCCGTCCTGCCAAAAAGCCCTCTGCTGAAAAAGCCCCCGCCAAGCCCAAAAAACCGCGTGGCAAAAAAACGGACCCGGCTCCCGGCCAGTAATTCCCCGGCACTCGTCCCGCCGACTGCCTCCCGCCAGTATCCAAAAATCACCCCGCCATGCCTGCCCATGCCGATTCCTTCCGCCTCAGCACCCGGGGCAAAGGCACTTATGAAATCACCGAAGCCTGCCAGCGCATCATCGCCAGCAGCGGCATCCGCACCGGCACCGCCACCATCTTCGTCCAGCACACCAGTTGCTCCCTCGTCATCTATGAAAATGCCGATCCCTCCGCCCGGACGGATTTGCACAGCTTTTTCGATCACCTCGTGCCCGAAGACACCCCCTACTTCGTCCACACCCACGAGGGCCCCGATGACATGCCCAGCCACCTGCGCATGGCCCTCACTCGCACCAGCGAGGTCATCCCCGTCATGAACGGCCGCCTCGCCCTCGGCACCTGGCAGGGCATCTTCCTCTTCGAGCATCGCCGCGCCCCCCACACCCGCAGCATCGTCATCAGCGTGGTCGGCGAATAAGGACCCGCCGTCGGCAAACCGCAGCCAGTCTGACAATCGACAGTCAGGTTCCCAACAGGGCACGCTTGATCCTATCCTTGGTTAGACCATTGCCACGTCAAAAAAGCGTCTCCATGCAGGCCATCGGCCCGCGCTCCTCACCCGTGCTTGCGGTTAAAGCTGGACACCACCTTCTGTGTCTCGCGCTTCACAGCTTTCTCTTTCAGGTCCTCGCGCTGGTCGCCCTTGGTCTTGCCCTTGCCCACGCCGATCTCGATCTTCACGCGTGAATCTTTCCAGTAGGCACGCAGCACCGGCAGGGCCAGCCCCTTTTGCTGGGTATGGGCAAACAGCTTCAAAATCTCCCGTTTGTGCAGCAGCAGCCTGCGCGTGCGCCGGGGCTCATGCTGGCTAAAGCTGGCCTTTTCATAGATCTGCACATCCATGTTGTACAGCCACACCTGCCCGCGCTCCACACGGGCAAAGGCATCGCTGATGTTCAGCTTGCCCAAACGGATGGACTTCACCTCCGTGCCACGCAGTTCCACACCCGCTTCGTATCTCTCCAGAATGTGAAAATCCCGGAGGGCCTTGCGATTGGTGGCGATTTCGTCGGTCATGTGCCGTGACGGCCAGGATTTCCCTGCCGACGGAAAAACATTATACGTCCTTCACGTGATACTCAGCCTTGATCTTGCCCTGGATGATCTCCAGGAGCGCGACGTCGGCTTCCCGCATGCCCGGGCGGCGGTCCACCAGCGGCGCGCGGCCAGAGGTGAGCTGTTTCACTCGCTTCGAGACCATGTTGATCAGGATCGGCGGATCTTTGACGATAAGGGCAGCTTGTTCGACGAGTTCGGCTTTCATCAGATGTGCAGGGCTTCCCCCTTTCCAAAGAACGGAGGAGGGGGAAGTTGACAGTAGGAGGTGTTTGCCATCTGGCAAGGGGGAATTTCACCCTCTTCCCACTCAGCTCATCAACGCACGCACCTCTTCCAGCGCCTGCTTCGTCCGCTTGATCCCCTCGATCTCAGTGTGCTTGCTGCCTTCGTACTCGATTCCGATGTAGCCACGGTACCCCGCCTTCACCACGATCTCCACCAGCCGCTGGTAGTCCAGGCTCATCTCCCGCCCCTCGCGGCGGTCTTCCGTGTAAAATTTGCCCGCGCCCGTATCCCAGTCATAGGCCTTCGCGCTCATCGCCTGCTTCACCCATGGCATAAACTCTCGCAGGCCCTTGTAGGGGTTGTACAGCTCACCCTTGTTCCGGTCCGTGTAAAAATTGCCAAAGTCCGGCAGGATGCCCACCCGCTCGTGGTCCGCCATCTTCATCACCCCCGTCAGCCAAAGCCCGTGGCTGGAAAGGCCGCCGTGATTTTCCACCACCACATACAGGCCGCGTTTGTCAGCCTCCACGCACAGCGCATGCAGGCCTGCCGCCGCGTGCTTCATCTGCTCGTCATAGGCCAGCTTCGGGTCGCTCGCCGCATTCACGCGGATGCTGTGGCAGCCCAGGTGCTTCGCCGCATCCAGCCATTTCAGGTGGTTTTCCACCGTCTTCGCCCGCTTCGCATCATCCGGATCTCCCAGGTTGCCCTCACGGTCCACCATGATCAGCAGGCCCTTCACCCCCTCGCCTTCCTGGCGCTTCTTCATCTCGTCCAGGTAGGCCTTGTCCAGCGCCTTGTCGGCAAACATCTGGTTCACATACTCCACGCCATCGATGCCCAGGCTCCGCGCGATTTTGCAGAAGTCCAGGTGCTCCACCGGCTCCGCCCCGTCCTTCTTGAACATCCCCTTGTTCAGCGACCACTCCGCCAGCGAGATCTTAAACAGCGGCTCCTTCTCCGCCGCCCGCAGCCCCGTCACGGAGGCAGCAAACGCAGCAGAAACAGTCTGGAGAAAATGGCGGCGGGAGGGATGGTTCAAAGTCATGATATTAAAAGAAGACCTCCAGTTCAGACCAAACCCGCCCTCCTGGCAATCTCTTTCCACCCGCCCCCCTTCAGCACCATCCGTCACCATTCCGCATTCCCCTGAAACCCCGCCACCTCCTCAGACGTTCCTGTCAGCCCATGAAAGCACTCTCCACCCTCCTCGCCCTCGCGGCCCTCGCCACCACCGCCTCCGCCGGCACCCTCTACGAAGTCCCCCTCAAAGACATCGAAGGCAAAGAAACCACCCTCAAACCCTACGAGGGCAAAGTCATGCTCATCGTCAATGTCGCCTCCAAGTGCGGCAACACCAAGCAGTACACCGAGCTCCAGGCCCTCCACAAAGAATTCGAAAAAGACGGCCTCGCCATCCTCGCCTTCCCCTCCAACGACTTCGGCGGCCAGGAACCCGGCACCAACGAAGAAATCAAAGAATTCTGCTCCACCAAATACAACGTCAGCTTTCCCCTCTTCGACAAAGTCGTCGTCAAAGGCCCTGAAAAACACCCCCTCTACCAGCAGCTCAGCGGCCCCGAATCCCCCTTCCCCGGCGACGTGAAATGGAACTTCGGCAAATTCCTCGTCGGTCGCGATGGCAAAATCATCGCCCGCTTTGAGCCCAAGGTGAAGCCCGACGACATCACCGTCACCACCGCCATCAAAGAGGCCCTCGCCAAGAAGTAATCCTCCCAGTTTAAACAGCAAAAAGGGCGCGCGGCATCTCAGCCACGCGCCCTTTTTATTTAAAGCCTCAGCCCGTCACTCAATACGGACGCGCCACCCCGATGTAGCCCGAGCCCGAAGCCCGGTACCAGGACGTCCCGCTCGTGTAATACGTGCTGCCACCATGCACCACCCGGCGCGCCCCACGCGGCAGCACCACCACCGCACCCGGGCCACCAGGCCCACGCGGATCCCGATACCCCATCGTCGGCCGGCCCGTGCGCGGGTCCCGGTCACGGTCATAGCGGCCCCGGTCGCCATCGCGGTCATCCCGATCACCCCGCCCATCACGATCATGGTCATGCCCACGGTGATCATCCCGCCCATCACGGCCACGATCATAGCCCGGACGATAGTCCCCCCCGTAGCCCGGACCCGGACGCGGCCCCGGCGCACGATACGGACCACCCGCAGGCGTCACATAGCAGGAAGTCAAAAACAAGGCAGGCACCAGGGCCAGGAGGAGGGAGGACGTTTTCATGATAAAGGAAGACCAACAACTGCCACATCATCGTGCGGCAGGCCCACTTTGGACTCCTTTCCCCACCATGTATTCAAAAAGCCTCATCCTTTCCCCCCGCCGCCCAACGCCCACAGCCCCCATCCCACCCGAAAAACTTTTCCCGATTCACCCGAAGAACCACCCCACACGTAGAAAGGGAGTCTCCGCAGCTTTCGTTTGACTGCATCCCCTCCCGCCCTCTTTTCCTCCCATCCACATCATGACCCCCGAAGAAGCCCAAGCCCAACTCGACCAGCAAGTCCGCGACACCATCCAGTGGCATTTCAGCCCCGAAACCGGCTGCCCCTTCTGGCTCGACTTCGCCCAAAAGAACTTCGACCCCCGCGGCGTCGTCAACTCCTTTGCCGACCTCATCGCCAAGTTCGACCACTTCCAGGACGAATCCCTCCGCGACCTCCAGCCCGATGTCTGGGTCCCCGCCGCCTTCAAGGGCAAGCCCTACAGCATCTTCGAAACCGGCGGCACCACCGGCATGCCCAAGCAGCGCATCGGCTGGAACGACTACAAGACCGACTACGAAGAATTCAGCGGCAAGATCAAAGACGAGCACTTCCCCCCAGGCGGCGCCTGGCTCATGGTCGGCCCCACCGGCCCCCGCCGCCTCCGCCTCGCCATCGAGCACCTTGCCAACTTCCGCGGCAGCTCCTGCTACTTCATCGATCTCGACCCCCGCTTCGTCAAAAAGCTCATCTCTAACAAACAGTTCGACGTCGCCCGCCAGTACATGGACCACGTTGTCGATCAGGCCACCCTCATCCTCAAAAACCGCAAAGTCACCGGCCTCTTCACCACGCCCAAGCTCCTCGAAGCCCTCTCTGAAAAGATTGATCTCTACGACGCCGGCATCCGTGGCGCCTTCGTCGGCGGCACCACCATGACCCCGCAGTACGTCCGCTTCATGGTCGAAGAAGTGCTCGAAGGCCGCATCGGCTTCTACCCCACCTATGGGAACACCCTCATGGGCCTCGCCGCCAGCGTACCCATCACGCCGGAGGACCAGTTCTCCGTCACCTACTACGCCCCCCAGCCCCGCGCCGTCCTCCGCGTCGTCGACCCGAAAAACACCGCCCAAGTCGTCGATTACGACACCTGGGGCCGCGTCGAGCTCACCACCCTCACCCAGGAATTCTTCATGCCCCGCTTCCTCGAGCGTGACGAAGCCATGCGCCGCCGCCCCCGCGGCCCCTACGCCTGGGACGGCGTCGCCGACGTCCGCCCCTTCGGAGCCATGGAAAAAACCATCGTCGAAGGCGTCTATTGATGGGTAGGGCGCTTGGTCCCCAACGCGCCTTTTCCAGGGTAGGGCGCTTGGTCCTCCAAGCGCCGTCCCCAACGCCTCCAGGTAGGGCGCATTGTCCCAATGCGCAGCCTCCTCGGTAGGGACGCGCTGCGCCGCGTCCGACTCTTGCCATCGGTAGCGCACATTGTCCCCAACGCGCAGCCTCCTCGGTAGGGACGCGCTGAGCCGCGTCCCACTCTTGCCATCGGTAGCGCACGTTGTCCCCAACGCGCCTTTTCTGGGTAGGGCGCTTGGTCCTCCAAGCGCCGTCCCCGAAAGCGCGGACATTCACTTCACGGCTTCGCACCCTGTCCGCCTCCAGGTAGGGCGCGTTGTCCCAACGCGCAGCCTCCTCCTCATCGCGGCCCCGCCGCCACTTCTCCTCAAAGGCGCAAGACCCCAGTCTTGCGCCTTTTCCATGGTAGGGACGCGCTGCGCCGCGTCCCACTTCCACCGCCATGGTAGCGCACGTTGCCCCCAACAGCGCCTTCCCCGAAAGAAGCGCGAACACTCCAGTCTCCCCGGTAGGGCGCCTTGTCCCAACGCGAGCCAATTCCTAAATCGCCCCGCCCACGCCTTTGAACTTTTCGACAAAAGCGGCGATTTTTTGGAAAACACTTTGCTTGATAGTGAGATACTTGGGATTCAGCGGACTCATCTTGGGCAGGATGCTGTTGAGTTCGGTGCCGTTCTCGCTTGCGTATTCCCGCTTCAGCGAGGTGAGGAGATAGCGCTTGGCTGCCTCTTCATTGAGGCTATCTGCTTGGATAAGCGCCTCCGCTTCGCGCTTCTGCTCGGTTTGGGCGTAGGCAAAGAATGCTTCGATGATGCCCGCCTTGTCTCGGAACTGATCGAGATCGGCCTGACTGATAAAATCGACCACCAGACTTTCTTTGGCGCGGTTCCCGATGCTCGCGCGGATCACTCGACGAACGTCTTCGATCAATGCACCTTTGTCGTTGAGCTTCTGGTTCTTTTCAAAGATCAGTTCGAGGATGTAATCCAGATTGATCTCCTGCGATTTGAGCAGGTCGATCTCAAAGACCACGTCATCCCAATCCACCGTACTTTTCTCTTTCTCTTTGCCGTCTTTCTCACGACGCAACCAGTCGCGGACGTCGTTGTAGGTAGAGCGGTAGTCTTGAATCTTGCGCTCTGGCAGAACCTCCGAGGCGTTGAGTTTTTCCAGGTCCTCGTCGGTCAGGTAACGCTGTTCTTTGAAGGCTTCAACCGCCGCTTCATCCTGCGGATCAATCTGCTGCCAGGCTTTCAGATTGACGAATTCATCGAAGTTCTGGAGAGCGTTTTCGATCTTCAGATATTCCCCGAAGAGTTTGG
Organism: Prosthecobacter algae; assembly: GCF_039542385.1. Lineage (NCBI taxonomy): Bacteria > Pseudomonadati > Verrucomicrobiota > Verrucomicrobiia > Verrucomicrobiales > Verrucomicrobiaceae > Prosthecobacter > Prosthecobacter algae. The sequence continues at coordinate 319,998 of NZ_BAABIA010000007.1, forward strand.
TGAAGGCCTTTTTGTCAGTTTCTTTCTCGATCGCAGCAGGGTCTGGGAAACGTTCTTTCAACTCCGCGACCACCTCGACGAAACCACGCCGAGCCTCCCCCAGCCAAGGCCCCCAACTTTTTTCCCGACTTAGCCCAAGTCGGGGGTGTACTCCCTTGCGCCCCTGAGGCACGCACCGGAAATTGTCCCGATCCCTGTGCCCCCGAGCCCCGATGAAAGCCCGCTCCCCTGCCCGGCCCCGATTCATCCACCCACGCCGTCTCCCCAATCCGGGAATCCCCGAACGGCCAAAGTCCACGGCCTCTTTTCAAAGCGCCCCACCCCGCCCGCATCCATTTCAGCTTTCCACTTTCAGCTTTCCCCTTTTCCCCACCGCCTCCCCATTTCCCCAAACCATCCCCATCCTTTCCCCATCGCAAAGCATTGAGGATGAGAGCCTTAGCCCACCCAATCCCCAAATGGGGAAAATTTCGCAAATCTCCCCATCCCCCCGTAGCTGCGCCCGCCAGGGCGTGGCCTCCCTGTGGAGCGCACGCGTCTCGCGTGTTGTTTCCTGCGTCCTCGCGGGAAACCGTTCTTAAAGCTCGAAACCCCTGACCATCCACCCACCACGCACATGGGACGCAAGCAACCACACCTCCCCCAAACAAAAAACCCCGGACCTCACGGACCGGGGCCTTTCGGAATCAGTCGGACGCGACGCAGCGCGTCCCTACCATGTTAGACCAGCATCAGAGCCGGGCTTTCGATGAACTTGCGCATCTCCGCCAGGAAGGTGGCGGCGACGGCGCCGTCCACCACACGGTGGTCGCCGCTGAGGCCGACCCACATGCGCTGGCCGACGACGATCTGGCCCTTGTCATTGACGACCGGGGCATTGCGGATGCTGCCGATGGCCACGATGGCCGCTTGGGGCGGGTTGATGATGGCGGAGAACTGGTCGATGCCATAGGCACCGAGGTTCGAAACAGTGATGGTGCCGCCGGCGAAGTCATCGGGGCTCAGCTTCTTGTTCTTGGCCTTGCCAGCCAGATCCTTCACACCCTGGCTAATTTCCAGCAGGGTCTTTTTCTCGGCCTGCTTGATGACCGGAGTCACCAGACCGTCCTCAATCGCGATGGCCACACTTAGGCCCACGGACTTGAACTTCACAATCGCGTCGCCATCCCAGGCGGCGTTGATCGCAGGCTGGGCCTGGGCGGCGCGGATGACGGACTTCAGGATGAAATCATTCACCGTGTACTTGTTGCCGCCGGTCTTCTCATTCGTCGCATTCAGGTGCGCGCGGAATTCCATCAGCGGGCCCGCATCCACTTCCATCTGCAGATAGAAGTGCGGGATCTGGGTCTTCGAGGCCAGCAGGCGCTCGGCAATGATGTTGCGCATCGTGCTGGTCGGCACGCGCTCATCTTCCGCACCGTAGGTCGGGCGAATGGTCGGGGCAGCCGCCACGCGGGAACCGCCGGAAGCACCACCCACAGGAGCGTTTTCCACATCGGCACGGACGATGCGTCCGCCAGGGCCGGTGCCCTCAATGCCGGAAAGGTCCACGCCTTTTTCTTCAGCGAGCTTGCGGGCCAGCGGGGAGGCTTTGACACGGGCATTGTTAGACACGGCGCGGCGGTTCGGCTGGGGAGCCGTCGGCAGGCGGGGGCCAGGGGCCGAAACCACCTTCTTCGCGCTGCTGCCAGCCGCAGGTTTTTCCGCCTTCGGCGCCGGGGCCGCAGCGGCCTTGGCCTGGGCGATGATTTCATCCAGATTGGCCGGGGCCTCCTCGCCTTCTTCCAGCACGATGGCCAGCGGGGCGTTCAACGGGGCCTTTTCACCGGCCTGGACGATGATCTTGTGAATCGTGCCCTCAAAAAAGCAGGGCATCTCCATCGTCGCCTTGTCCGTCTCCACATCGGCGATGGCCTGGCCGGTCGTGACTTTGTCGCCTTCCTTGATGCTCCATTTGGCGAGGGTCCCCTCGGTCATGGTGTCACTCAGTTTGGGCATTTCGATGATTTTGGGCATGGCAGGAAAAAAGCGTTGGAAAAGATGAAACGGCGGGGGCGGGCGGGGATCAGCAGATGGACAGGGCTTTGGCGACCACCACTTCTGCCGTCGGCAGTTGCAGGGCCTCCAGCGGCGGGCTGTAGATGGCTGGAGAATCCAGGCTGTTCACACGCAGGACAGGGGCATCCAGTTCATCAAAAAGCTGGGCCTGGATGGTGTAGGCGATCTGGGCACCCACGCCGCAGAAGGGCTTGCCCTCCTCCACGTAGATGGCGCGGTGGGTCTTGGCCACGGAGTTCAAAATGGTCTCCTCATCCAGTGGGCGGATGGTGCGCACGTCCACCACCTCGGCGCTGATGCCGTGCTCCTCTTCCAGGATGCGGGCGGCCTCCAGGCAGGTGATGACCGCGCGGCCATGGGCGATGAGGGAGATGTCCGTGCCCTCGCGCTTCACATCCGCCGTGCCCAGCGGGATGAAAAGCTCGCCACCGGGCAGCTCGTCATTGGCAGGCACATCCCACTCCTCGCCGTAAAGCTTCGTGCTCTCCATGAACATGACGGGGTCATTGTCACGGATAGCGGCCTTCAGCAGGCCCTTGGCATCGTAGGCATTGCTAGGCACCACGCACTTCATGCCGGGGAAGTTCGCCATGATGTTTTCCGGCGTGTGGCTGTGGGTCGCCCCCACGCTGGTGCCGCCGTTGGCCGGGCCGCGGATGACGATCGGGCAGTTGATCTGGCCGCCGGACATGTAACGGACCATGGCGGCGTTGTTGACGATCTGGTCCCAGGCCACCGTATAAAAGCTCCAGAACATCAGCTCCATCACCGGCCGCACGCCCAGCATGGAAGCACCGACGCCCATGCCGATGAACCCAGCCTCGCTGATGGGGGTGTCCACCAGGCGTTTGTCGCCCCACTTGTCCCACAGGCCCTGGGTCACTTTGTAGGCCCCGTTGTATTGGGCCACTTCTTCTCCCATGACGACGACCATGGGATCGCGGGCGATCTCTTCGTCCAGGGCTTCACGGATGGCGTCGCGGTAGGTGATTCGGCGGGGCATTGGGTCTTGAGGGGAGAAAATGGGAAGCCAAGTAGTTCGGCGGCAGAGAGCCAGAGTCAAGAGCAGGAAAATGCCCAAACAGCAACGAATCGCCGCCGCAGCCGGGTGCAAAAGCCGCTTTGCTTTGGCATTGCATCAATCAGGCGGCCAACGCAACATCCGGCTCATGAATTTCCCCCAAAAATTCCTCTCCCTCTTTTTTCTCAGCGTCCTCACCGCCTCCGCAGCAGAACCTAGCGGCCAATGGGTGCCCCCGGCGACCGACGGCACCTCCTGGAAACACCAGCCCACCCAGCTCTCCTTCCCCACCTTTCTGGGCGACTACCGTTTCGCTGGCCACTTTGACTATAAGGACGGCGGCGTGCTGCTGCGTTATGAAAACCCGCAGGAGCAGGGCCGGATGGACGTCTTCCTCTTCAAATCCGAGGTCCCGCTGCCGACCACCGAGGACAAGCACCGCCGCATTCTGGCCGAAATGAGCACCGTCTCCCGGGACATGGAGTCCATGGTCAAGCAAGGTCGTTACAAGAACCTCACCATCGGCGACCCGATCGGCGGAGAGCTGGAGCTTTGGCAAAAGCAGTCCCTGCCCATCGCCACCAGCATCATCACCGCCACCCGCATCGGCACCACCGAAGCAGGCACAGAGGAAGCCGTCGTCCGCCAGTGGCTGGGCATCACCATCCTGGACGACTACCTCATCACCCTGAGGCACATGCGCCCCGCCAGCACTGGAGACGCGGGCGAAGAGGCCATGAAACGGCTGATCGGCCTCATTTTCCAGGTCATCAAGGATCCCTCCCTGCGTGTGCACATCCGCCAGTTGGTCGAGGATTACATGGCCGATCCGTTCTCTGCAAAAGGCGGAGAGGCGGCCGGAGCCGTGCTGGCCTACCTGAAGCAGACCCCCTATTTCCCCATCAACATTCCCGAAGATCCCATCGCCAGCTGGATGGAGCATTGCAAGACCGTCGCCCCAGGCACGGAGGACCACCTGCTGCGGGCCTTCATGCTGGGCAGCGCCAAGGCCGCCTTTGCCGATGGGGATGCCCGCACCTGTTTCAAGGAGGGCGCACGCCAGTTTGCCGTGATTTATCGCAAGCTGGTGGCCGAACACCCGCAGATCACCCGGCCGGAGATGGAGGTGTTTGTCACCCGTGCCGAAAAAGGCGAAGGCGACCTCTGGCTGAAAGAACGCGGCCTGCTGAAGTAGTATTCTCCCACCGCCCCGTGCCCCCATTTTCCATGAAGCCCCTTCTCTTCGCCCTTGCTGGGTTCAGCCTCCTCCAGGCCCAGGCCGCCAGCCTGCAGGCCCCCATTGACCAAATCCGCGCCGTTGCCAAAGAAGGCGAGGGCAATGAAAAGGCCACCGCCGCCTGGAAACAGCTCACGCAGGCCGATCCAGCTACGCTGCCCGAAGTGCTGGCCGGCATGAACGGGGCCAATCCCTTAGCCGAAAACTGGCTGCGGGCCGCCATCGGCGTCATCGCAGATCAGGCCATCGAGGCGAAAAAACTGCCGGTGAAAGGTATCGAGGCATTTTTGCACAACACCAAAAACAGCCCGGCTGCGCGGGTCGTGGCCTTTGACCTGATCCAGCGGGCGGAACCTGAAATGGCCGAAAAGATCACCCCCAGCCTGCTGGAAGATCCCAGCAGCGAACTGCGCCGCCACCCGGTGGCCCGTCTACTGGATGCCGGGGATGAGGCCCTGGCCCAGGACAAGAAGGAGGCCGCCATCGCCGCCTACCAGCAGGCGATGAATAGCGCCCGCGACGAAGACCAGATCAAGATCTTGGCCAAGAAACTGAAGGACCTGGAGAAACCGGTGGATCTGCCGAAACACTTTGGTTTCGTCATGAACTGGAAGCTCATCGCGCCCTTCACCAATGTGGAGCGCAAGGGCTTTGATACCGAGTTCCCGCCGGAGAAGGAGATCAAGCTAGATGCAATCTACCCCGGCAAAAATGCCGATGCCAAGTGGACCGACTTCACCAGCAAGGATGAGTATGGGATGATTGATTTTAACAAGCCCTTCACCCTGCTGAAGGAAGTGACGGGTTACGCCTACGCGGAGTTTGATTCCACCGAGGAGCGCGACGCGCAGATCCGTCTGGGTTGCAAGAACGGCTGGAAAGTCTGGGTCAATGGCGAGCTTCTGTTTGCCCGCGATGAGTACCATCGGGGTGCCAAGCTGGATCAGTACAAACTTCCCGTTAGGCTGAAAAAAGGCAAAAACGCCATCCTTGTGAAGTGCTGCCAGAATGAACAGACCGAGCAGTGGACCGTCGAGTGGCAGTTCCAGCTCCGCGTGTGCGATGCCACTGGAACGGCGATTGCTTCGGCCAAATAAACTTCATTCTCGCGCCCAGTTCATCAAATCTCACCTTCACCCTTATTTGCCCACCATGACTCTCCGCCACCTTCTTCTCCCTTTCGTTGCCATCAGCCTCCTTTCGACCGCCCAGGCGGAGGATTTCACCCCGGAGCCGGGCTTCATCAGCCTCTTCAATGGCAAGGACCTCAGCGGCTGGTGCTTCCGTGAAAAGACCAAGAAGGACAACCCGAATCCAGGGGCGATTTTGGCCAAGTTTGATGGGCAGACCGAGGCCAAGGATGCAGGACGTTACTTCGCCAAGGATGGCATCTTGACGGTGAGCTTTCCCACCGAGGCGGACAAACTCACCGGGCAGTTTTACACCGTCCAGGAGTTCCCGAAAAACTTCATCTTGAAGATGCAATTCCGCGCCTCGGTGAATGCGGACAGCGGTATCTTCATCCGCAAGCCCCAGCTTCAGTGCCGTGACTATCTGGTCGCCGGACCTGACGCCTACAAGACCCTGAAAAACTACAAGGCGCAGGATTGGAACCAGATAGAAGTCACCGTGAAGGACGGAGTCGCCCTCTGCACCTGCAATGGCGAAGTCCTGGAAGCTGCCCTCGCACTCCCCGCCACCGGCCCCATCGGTGTGGAAGGGGATCGTGGTCAGATGGAATACCGCCACATCCAGATCAAGGAACTGCCTTAACTTTTTGCCCCATTGCCTGTCATGTCTCGCCGACTCCTCTTCCCTGCCCTGCTGCTTTCTGCCCTCGGTACGCTTTCCTTTGCCACAGCGGCTGATTGGCCGCAGTTCCGGGGGCCAAATGCATCCGCCGTTTCCACCGAAGCCGCCCCCGGGCCGAAGGTCTCGGTGAACTGGAGTGTGGACCTGCCGGGCCGTGGGCTGAGCAGCCCGATCATCATCGGCGACAAACTCTTCCTTACCTGCGCCAGCGGCCCAGACCAGGCCAATCTGCACGTCTTTTGCTTCAGCACAGCCGATGGCAAAAAGCTGTGGGAGCGTGTGATGAAGTCCACGGGCCGAACCATGACGCATAACAAGACCAGCGTGGCCGCCGCGACGATGTGCAGCGATGGCGAGCGCGTCTTTGCTCTCTATTCGACGAACGATCTCTTCGCCTTTGACCTCACTGGGAATCTCCTGTGGCTGCGTGGCCTCACCTATGATTACGCCAATGCCAGTAACAGCCTTGGCATGTCCTCCTCCCCCGTGGTGTTGGGTGACACTCTGGTCGTGCAGAGCGAAAACGACAGTGAGTCCATCGCTGTCGGCATTGATGTGGCTACGGGCAAAAACCGCTGGAAAAAGGAGCGTCCGAAGGCCGCTAACTGGACCAGTGCTGTCATCTACCAAGATGTCGTCGCCCTCCAGTCCAGCAAGGGGCTCACGGGTATCAACCCACGCACGGGCGATGTGGTGTGGGATTACACCGATGGAGCCTCCACCATCCCGAGTTCTGCCGTCACCCAGACCGCTATTTACATTCCCTCCAACGGCGTCACGGCTGTGGTGCCTGAGAAAGGGGCCGCATCTCAGCTTTGGCGTGCGGCTGGACTGAAACCGGGCACAGGTAGCCCTCTGGTCATCGGTGATTCCATTTACGTGCTCAATGGCACGGGCGTCCTCATCAAGGCCAGTACGGCCAATGGTGACGAAGCCTGGAAACTCCGTCTCAAAGGCCCCTTCTCCGGCTCACCCGTGGCCGCAGGGAAATACATCTACATCGCCAGCGAACGCGGTGACTTTCAGGTCGTGGACACCACCTCCAAGGAAGGCGAGATCGTCCACACCGTGGAGCTTAAAGATACTATTTTGAGCACCCCGGCCATCAGTGATGGGGCTTTGTTCGTGCGCAATGACAAGAAGCTTTGGAAGTTGAAGTGAGGTAGGGAACGTTGTCCCAACGCTCCGGGGATTGGGGACGGAGGGACTTCGATGGGTGGAGCTGATGAGGTGGATCGCTCGGCCTTCGCTGCGGCTGGGGACCAGCCGCCCTACCAAGCCGATGCTCGCTCTCGGGGGTTGAGGTAGGGAGCGTTGTCCCAACGCGCCGGGGTTGGGGAGGCGGAGAGACTTCGATGGCTGGAGCTGGTGGGGCAGATCGTTCGGCCTTCGCTGCGGCTGGGGACCAGCCGCCCTACCAAGCCGATGCTCGCTCTCGGGGGTTGAGGTAGGGAGCGTTGTCCCAACGCGCCGGGGTTGGGGAGGCGGAGAGACTTCGATGGCTGGAGC